>JBIOYB010000474.1:0-7766 GCA_044869915.1 Allorhizocola sp. | reverse complement strand
GCCCGCGCGAACAGCCCGAGCGGTATGCCGTCGTGCTCGTCGTGCCGCGCCACCAGCGGTCCGGCCACCAGCGTGATGAGGTAGGTCGCGATCGGTTTGGTGGCCGCGAAGTTCCACCGGCCGGGCGCCTCCTGCACGCCCTCGCCGTTGGCCCGCACGATCCACGACGGGTCGGCGGTGACCGACAGCGACATGGATGCCTTCAGGTCGGGCTGGTCGAACGCGGCCATGAAGTTGGGAGCGTCCGTTATGGACGGTTGGGCGTAGATGTAGACCGCGCCGTCGGCCGGGTCCACAAACCGGTGCATGCCCTCGCTCGAGTGCGAGTACTCGTATTCGGCCTCGATGACGGCCACGTTTTCCACGGCCAGGTCGGGCAGCTCGATCCGGCCCTCGACCACGCCCGACTCCAGCGGCGCCCCGTTGAGCGTGGCGGCGATTAGCGCCTCGGGCCGCAGCTCGACGAACGTCGAGGCGCCCTCCTGTGCGGCGAAGCGCAGGGTCGTGGTCGTGCGGAAGCGCTCGGTGCCGCCGGTCAGGTCGACGTCGAGTTCGTACGACAGCTTGCGCACGGTGGCGGCCCGGGTGGTGGCCTCAGCGTGGGTGAGAGAGCGATGGGACATGGGCTTCATAGTGCCCGATGGCGAGGGCCCCGCCAAAGGTCTGATAACGAAGCCAATCACATAATGGCAGAGTTAATCCCCGCTGTCCGCTGTCCGACTCACGATGTCCCCACAACGGACGCACAGAGCGGCTCACAACGGCAAAAGCTCGAGAAGCAGCGCGAGCTCCTCCTCGCTGAGACCCTCGGCCACGCGGCGCAGCCGCAGGATCAGATCGGCCGCCAGCACCACCTGCTCGCGCCTGCGGTCCATGACGCCGACCACGTGGCGGCCCTGCGCGTCGGCCTCGCGCACGGCGCTCACCACGGCCGCGGCCAGCATCGGCTCGGGTCGCGACTGCTCGAGCCGACCGGTCACGCCGCGGCTCTCCTCACACCACACGACCAAGCGGTGCACCTCGAACCTCCCCTCTGCGGCGGTGGCGCGTCCGGCGGCGGGTGCGCGTCGCGCCGCCCGCAGGATCCCTTCCGTGCGCGGTAAAACTCAGTCTGGAAGAAGTGAACCGGAAAAAGCCGCCCGCTGGAGGAGCCAGTGGCCCCTTGTGAGATCGGACGATCACCGGGATAATGGCGCCGTGCGCGTTTTTCTGAACCAGAGCTGGTGGCTGCCCTGAGGGGCGGCCCGCATCTGCGCACACCCGAGACCATCCAGTGGCCGCCCGACCCGGGCGGCTTTTTTGTGACCGCCGGGGCTGGGTCGGTACCCAAAAAATCGAAGGAGAAAGACCCATGACCCGCCGCCTGACCGGCATCAAGCCCACCGGCCACCTTCAGCTCGGCAATCTTTTCGGCGCGATCCGGCCGACCGTCGACGGCCAGAAAGAGACCGAATCGATCATAATGATCGTCGATTTGCACGCGCTGACCATCGAGCACGATCCGAAGCGCGTCCGGGACCTGACCGTCGAACAGGCCCGATTCCTGCTCGCCGCCGGGATCGATCCCGACCTCACCACCATGTATGTCCAATCACACCTGTCCGAACACGCGCAGCTGCACTATTTACTGGAGTGCGCCACCGGGTTCGGCGAGGCCAGACGGATGATCCAATTCAAGGAGAAGTCGTCAGGGCCGGACCCGGTCAGGCTGAGCCTGCTGACCTACCCCGTCCTCATGGCCGCCGACATCTTGCTTCATGACACCGAGGAGGTACCGGTCGGCGACGACCAGACCCAGCACCTCGAGCTCGCCCGCGACGTCGCCTACCGCTTCAACACGCGCTACGGCCAGACGTTCACGGTACCGCGGCCGGTCACCCCGACCTTCGCCGCGCGCATCATGGACCTGGCCGACCCGGCCGGCAAAATGGGCAAGAGCAACGAGATCACGTCGGGTGTCATCGGCCTGCTCGACCGCCCCGAAGTGGTGCGGCGCAAGGTGATGCGTGCCGTGACCGACACCAAGAACCTGGTCCGGCACGACCCCGACCGCCAGCCCGGCGTGACCAACCTGCTCGAGATCTATGTGGCGTGCACGGGCGACCGCCGCGAGTTCACGTCCTACGGCGAGCTCAAGAACGCCGTCGCCGACGCCGTGATCGCCGCGCTGGAGCCGATCCAGCGCAGGTTCGCCGCGATCCAGCCGGGCGAGGTGCTCTCGGTGCTGCGCGACGGTGCCCGGAAGGCCCGCCCGCGTGCACAGGCCACATTGGAGCGGGCGACCGAGGCGATCGGTCTGATCAAAGCGGGGGTTTGAAGGGTTACTCCTCGGTCTCCGTTATTTCCTCTGTTTCCCCTTCTATTTCCCCTTCTATTTCCGTGTGCACGCGCCGGCCCTTGCGGGCCGCGAGCCGCTCGGACGCGGACGCTCTCGTGGAGGGATCCTCCACGCGGGCGTCGGCGCCGCGCACGGTCGGCACGAACTCGTCGGCGATCGTGGGCTGCCAGTCGAACTCGCGCGCACCGATGCGCACCGGATCGCCCGGCTCGGCGCCCAGCTTCGCCAGCTTTTCCTCGATCCCCAAGCGCGCCAAGCGATCCGCCAGATAACCGACGGCCTCGTCGTTGTCGAAGTTGGTCTGGCGCACCCAGCGCTCCGGCTTGGTGCCCGACACCACCCAGACGCCCTCCTCGTCACGCTCCACCGCGAACCCGGAATCGTCCACCGCGGACGGCCGCAGGATGATGCGCGTGGGCTCGAGCACGGGCGAGGCCGCGCGATGCTCCTCGACCATGCGGGCGAGCGCGTAGACCAGATCCTGCAGGCCCTCGTGCGTGGCCGTGCTGATCTCGTAGACCGGCCAGCCGTATTTGGCCAGATCGGGGCGGACGATCTCGGCAAGGTCCCGCCCGTCCGGCACATCGATCTTGTTCATCACGATGATGCGCGGCTTCTCCTTGAGCCCGCCATAGGCCGCCAGCTCCGCCTCGAGCGCGTCGATGTCCGACACCGGATCGCGCCCGGGCTCCAGCGTCGCCGTGTCGACGACGTGCGCCAGCACCGCGCACCGCTCGATGTGGCGCAGGAACTGCAGGCCCAAACCCTTGCCCGTGGCGGCGCCCGGGATCAGGCCCGGCACATCGGCGACCGTGAACACGTGCTCGCCCGCCTGTACCACACCGAGGTTGGGCACGAGTGTCGTGAAAGGATAGTCGGCGATCTTCGGCTTGGCCGCCGAGATCACGGAGATGAGCGACGACTTGCCCGCGCTCGGGAAGCCCACCAGCCCCACATCCGCCACGCTCTTGAGCTCCAGCACCACGTCCAGCCGGTCGCCGGGCTCACCGAGCTCGGCGAAGCCGGGCGCCTTGCGCCGCGACGACGCCAGCGCGGCGTTGCCGCGCCCGCCGCGCCCGCCACGGGCCACCTCGAGCGTCGTGCCCGCGCCCACCAGATCGGCGATCACCTCGCCGCCCATGGTCTGCACCACCGTGCCCGACGGCACCTTGAGCACGGTGTCGCCCCCGCCCGCGCCGTCGCGGTTGTTGCCCGCGCCGCCGACGCCGTTTTTGGCCTTCACGTGCGGCCGGAAATGAAAGTCCAGTAACGTGTGCACGTTGGGATCCACGACGAGCAGGATGCCGCCCCCGTGGCCGCCGTTGCCGCCGTCGGGGCCGCCGAACGGCTTGAACTTCTCGCGATGGATGGAGACGCAGCCATGCCCGCCGTCGCCCGCCTGCAGATGCAGCACCACCCGGTCAACAAACGTCGCCACGAACCCATCCTCCCTGAACAAACACGAAGCGGGCGGGAGACCGCGCTCCCGCCCGCTTCCTCAAGTATTTACGCCTGAACGATGCTGACCGTCTTGCGGCCCCGCCTGAAGCCGAACTGCACCGAGCCGTCCGCGAGGGCGAAGAGCGTGTCGTCGCCGCCGCGGCCCACCAGGTCGCCCGGGTGGAACTTGGTGCCGCGCTGGCGGACCAGAATCTCGCCGGCGCGCACCACCTGGCCGCCGAAGCGCTTCACGCCCAGGCGCTGAGCGGCGGAATCGCGGCCGTTGCGCGAGCTGGATGCACCCTTTTTGTGAGCCATCGCTTGTTGCCTACTTCCCGGTCTTGATGCCGGTTACCTTCACCTGGGTCAGCGGCTGACGGTGACCCTGGCGCTTGTGATAACCGGTCTTGTTCTTGAACTTGTGAATCCGGATCTTGGGGCCCTTGGTGTGGGCAACGACCTCACCGGAAACGGAAACCTTGGCAAGCTTCGCCGCGTCGCTCACCAGGTCGTCGCCGTCGACCAGCAGGACGGCACTGAGCGCCACTGCGTCGCCGGGCTCGCCCGCGAGCTTCTCGACCTCGATCACGTCGCCCTCGGCGACCTTGTATTGCTTGCCGCCGGTCTTGACGATCGCGTACATGGGACGCGGACTCCTGTCGCTAGCGGATTTGGGCGTGCGTCACCGAACGCACGAAGGGCAAGCTTACGTCATCGGCCACACCCGACCCAAACCGGGCCCCGGTCAGCCGACACACACTTTCTCGAACGCGTCCGAAGCGTCCACATACTCCTGCTGGTCGAACGCCGAGAGCAGCACGTTGGGGTCCTGCACGACCTTCTTCGGATCCAGCTGACCATTGATCTTGTCAAGCGCGCCGGCCATGTCACTGGCCACCTTCTTGACCTGCGCGTCGCTGGTCTTGCCCGCTTCCGTCCGCAGATCACCGGCGAACTTCGAGTTGGCCGCCTTGACGTCCTTGACCACGGTCTCGATCTTGCCAGCGTCGTTGCCCGCCGTCCCCAGCCCGGCCGCGGCGTTGGCGAAGGCCACGCCCCACTCTTCCAGTTTGGTGGCCACCGCGGCGCACGCGTTTTTGTCGGTCGCCGTGCCGCTCATGCCCGTGTCGCCGCCGCCGGGAGCGCCGCTCGGGTCGGTGCCGCCCGGCGCGCCGCTGGCGGTCGATCCCGGGTTGTTGTTGCCGCCCTGCGGCTGGGCCGCCGGAGGATTGTCAGAGCATGCGGCGAGAAAGAGGACCGCCGCCGTGATCGCGATGAGGCTTTTCATCAAGGGGTACCTGTTCCTACTTCACTTCGCAGAGGGTCTTGACCTTTTCGCCGATCCTCTGGAACTCGGGCGAGTTCAAGGAGGTGACGACCTTCTCCATATCAGTTCCAGACGCCTCGATGGTCCGCTGGGTTGCCTTGATCGCCCCCAGGTCGGCCTCGATCGCCCCGCGCAGCGCGCCGTCGGCCGACCGGTTCGCCTCGGCGGCCAGGCCCTTCTCGTAATCCACGAGGACGCCCTTGAGCTCAGCGATCACCGGCTGCGCCTTGGCCGGGTCGCCCAGCGCCTCGGCGGCCCTGGGCAGGATCGTGACCAGCTTGGCCCCGGCCTCGCCCTCCACCTTGCCGTAGGCCGCGCAGACCGTCTTCCTGTCGGCGCCACCCGGCACCCCGGGCGGCGCGGACACGGCAGGCGTGGTGGCCCCGCCGGGCGTGCCGACCCCGGCGGGCGGCGCAGGGTTGTCCGAGCACGCGGCCAGGGCCAGCAGTGCGGCGACCATCGACAGACGGCGCATGGGTGAGCCTCCCCGGGGATGAACTTCCACCGGGCAGCTTACTTAGGGACGCGTGCGGCGTCGCCCTCCACGGCGAGTCCGTCTCCGAACCGGTGCATCTTCGTTTTCTTCCCCAGACGTTTCGAGCTCCTCGACGTCGCCGTTTTCGTAGCGGGACAGGTCGTAGCCCTCGGTGTCGACATATCGCTCGGCCGCCGGTGCCTCCTTGACCTGCGCCGAGATCGCCTTGCGCTCGGCGGCCACCGGCTCCACATGGATCACCACGCCGCGGCCCTTGCAGTGCTCACACGGCTCGCTGAACGCCTCGAGCAGGCCGGCACCGATCCGCTTGCGCGTCATCTGCACCAGACCCAGCGACGTGATCTCGGTCACCTGGTGTTTGGTGCGGTCGCGGCCCAGGCACTCGGTGAGCCGGCGCAGCACCAGCTCGCGGTTGCTCTCCAGCACCATGTCGATGAAGTCGATGACCACGATGCCGCCCAGGTCGCGCAGCCGCAGCTGGCGCACGATCTCCTCGGCCGCCTCGAGGTTGTTGCGGGTGACCGTCTCCTCGAGATTGCCGCCCGCGCCGGTGTATTTGCCCGTGTTCACGTCGATCACGGTCATCGCCTCGGTGCGGTCGATCACCAGGTGACCGCCCGAGGGCAGGAACACCTTGCGGTCCAGGCCCTTGAGGATCTGCTCGTCCACCCGGTAGGCGGAGAACACGTCGACCGTGCCGGCGTAGCGCCGCACCCGGCCCACCAGATCGGGCGAGACGTGCTCCAGATATGACTCGACCGTCTCCGAGGCGTTGTCGCCCTGGATCACGAGCTCCTTGAAGTCCTCGTTGAACAGGTCGCGCACCACCCGGATCACCAGGTCGGGCTCGGCGTAGAGCAGCACCGGCGCGCCGCCCTCGCCGGCCTTGGTCTGGATGTCCTCCCACTGCGCCCGCAGCCGGGTGACGTCGCGGGCCAGGTCCTCCTCGGATGCGCCCTCGGCGGCCGTGCGCACGATCACACCGGCGCCCTCGGGCACGAGCTTCTTGAGGATGTCGCGCAGCCTGCGGCGCTCCACATCGGACAGCTTGCGGCTGATGCCGGACGTGTTGCCGTGGGGCACGTAGACCAGGTGACGTCCGGACAGCGCGATGTGGCTCGACAGGCGGGCGCCCTTGTGCCCCACCGGATCCTTGGTCACCTGCACGAGCACCGAGTCGCCGGACTTGAGCGCCTGCTCGATGGAGCGGGCCTTGCCCTCCAGGCCGGCCGCGTCCCAGTTGACCTCGCCGGCGTAGAGCACGGCGTTGCGCCCCCGGCCCAGGTCGACGAATGCGGCCTCCATGCTGGGCAGCACGTTTTGCACCTTGCCCAGATAGACGTTGCCGACCATCGTCGAGGCCGACGCCTTGGTCACATAGTGCTCCACGAGCACGCCGTCCTCGAGCACGGCGATCTGCATGCGGTCGGCCCGCTCGCGGATCGCCATCACCCGGTCGACCGCCTCGCGCCGGGCCAGGAACTCGGCTTCGGTCAGGATCGGCGGCCGGGTGCGGCGCTGCTCACGCCCGTCGCGGCGGCGCTGGCGCTTGGCCTCCAGCCGCGTCGAACCGGTCACGCCCTGGACTTCGTCGCCCGAGGGAACACGCTTCTCGCGGATCTTGACAACGGTCGGGATGTCCTCGTCGCCCTCGACGTCGGACTCGCCCTTGCGCCGCCTCCGACGTCTGCGGCGCAGCGGTGCGCCGTCCTCGTCGTGCTCCGGCTCGTCATCGGCGACGGCCTCGGCCGCGCCCTCCTCGTCGCCCTCGGCGCCGCCCTTGCCCCGGCCCCGCCCGCGGCGGCCCCGACGCCTGCGGCGGCCCGCCTCGTCGTCCTCGTCCTCGTCCTCGGCGGCCTCCTGCGGTGCGGGGGCCTCCTCGACCGGCTCTGCGTCGGCCTGCTTGCGCCTGCGCCGGCGCTTGAGCGTGACCTCGCCCTCCGGCTCGGCCTCCCCGCTTGCCGGGCTTGCCGGCGCGCTCGAGGGCGCGGCAGGCGGCGCGGCAGACGGGGCCATGAACAGGACGGACGGCGCGGATGGCGCTTGGCGGGCGGGTTCTTCGACCGGCTCAGGCTCGGTTGAAGGCTCGGCCTTTGCCGAGGTCCTTCGGCGGCGCTTGGGCGCCTCCTCGACCACAGGCTCGGCCCCGCCGGTCTCGGCCGCCT
>JBIOYB010000473.1:0-20055 GCA_044869915.1 Allorhizocola sp. | reverse complement strand
ATGTTGTGAGGTAAGGCAAATGGGTCTGACCGGGAAGATCCTGCGAACGGGCCGGACGGCTGAGCCCGCCATACCGGCTGCCGATCGGCTGCCGCAGGCGGCCGCGCTTGGTGGCTCGGTGCAGATCCGCCACGTCGACGCCGGATCGTGCAACGGCTGCGAAATCGAGATCGGGCAGGCCTTCTCACCCGTGTACGACGCCGAGCGCTACGGCGCCCGGCTGGTCGCCTCTCCCCGGCACGCTGATGTGCTCACCGTGACCGGGCCGGTCACGGTGAATATGGCCGGACCGCTGCGCAAGACCTACGAGGCCATGCCCGAGCCCCGCATCGTGGTGGCCGTCGGCGACTGCGCCAAGGACTGCGGCCTGTTCGCCGGAGGGCATGGTGTGGCCGGTCCGGTCGCCGATGTGGTACCGGTCGATGTGCACATCCCCGGCTGCCCACCCGAACCAGCCGCGATCGTGGCCGCGCTGCGCGGGCTGACCGGCCGGTGAGCGCGGCACCCACGGCCCTGCCCATGGCGCTTGCCCTGTCGCTGGCTCTGTCGCTGGCCCTCAGCGCGGCCGCGGCCTTGGCCGGACTGTTCCTTCCCGCTTCGTGGCGCTCGCGCGTGACCGGTGTCCTGATCGGACTGTCCGGTGTGGCCGGTGTCGCGGTGGGCGGGTTGGCGGTCTCCGGCACGGCATGGTCGGTGCAGCTGCCCGATCTGCTGCCGCTGGCCGGGATCGGTCTGGCCGCCGACGCCCTGTCGGGTTGGTTCCTGCTGATCATCGGCGCGGTCACCGCTGCCACCGGCGTCTACACCATCGGCTACGCGGGGCGCACCGGCCACGGCCCCAGTTCCCGTACCGCCTCGGCCGTGCTGCCGCTGTTCGCCGCGTCCATGCTGCTCGTCCCGCTCGCGGCGAGCGTCTCCACGTTTCTGCTCACGTGGGAACTGATGGCCGTCACGTCGCTGATCCTGGTGATGACCGAACACCGCCACCACGGCGCGGTCCGCCCGGCCGCGATCTGGTACGCGGCGATGACCCAGGCCGGGTTCGTCACCATCCTCATTGGACTGCTCTGGCTCTCCGCCGCCGCGGGCGGTCAGGCGTTCGGCTCCATTCGCGAGGCGGCGATGCCGCGCCCTTTCGCCGCCGCGGCCATCTTCGTCCTGTGCCTGGTGGGGTTCGCGTCCAAGGCCGGGGCGGTGCCATTGCACCCGTGGCTGCCCCGCGCTCACGCCGAGGCACCCAGCCACGTGTCCGCGCTGATGTCGGCGGCGATGGTCAAGCTCGGTGTCTATGGCATCCTGCGGCTCGGCTTCGATCTGCTTGCCGGCGGGCCCGCCTGGTGGTGGCTGGCCGTGGCCGGCCTCGGCGCCCTATCGGCGTTGTATGGCATCGTGCAGGCCGTCGTGGCCACAGATATCAAGCGGCTGCTGGCGTTTTCCACATCGGAAAACGTCGGCCTGATCCTGTTGGGAGCGGGGTTCGCCGGGATGGCCATCCGGTCCGGGCAGGCCACGGTCGGCACGGTCGCCTTGGCCGCCGCGCTGCTGCACACGGCGAATCACGCGGGGTTCAAGACACTGTTGTTCTTCGGCGCCGGTTCCGTGCAGCGGGCGACAGGCACCCGCGACCTGGACGCCCTCGGCGGGCTGTCGCGGCGGATGCGGGCCACCACGGCGCTCGTTGCCGCCGGGGCCTTGGCCGCCGCGGCGCTGCCGCCCGGCAATGGGTTCGTGTCCGAATGGCTTCTGTTACAAGCATTTCTCCATCAGGTACCCGATGGCGGCACGGTGTTGACGATCGCCGCGCCGATCGCGGTCGCTGTCGTGGCCCTGACCGCCGGGGTGGGCGTGGCCGCGTTCACGAAAATGGTGGGCACAGGGTTCCTTGCCCGTCCTCGCAGCGACGCCGCGGCGCGGGCGGCCGAATCGCCGCCGAGCATGCTGGCCGCGATGAGTCTCGCGGCGCTGGCGTGCGCGGTCCTGGCCGTCGTTCCCGCGGTTGCCGCGCCCGCCCTGAGCCGGGTGATCGGCAGTCTGCGTGTCGGCCAGGCGCCGGTGGACGGCGGCCTGCTGGATCTGCGGCTGTCGGCGATCAGCGGCCGGATCACTCCACTGTGGATCGCCGCCGGGCTCGTCGCCGTCACCGGCGCGGTCGCCGTCGTAGCCCGGTCGCTGGGCAGGGCACGCCGCCGCGCGATCGCCTGGGACTGCGGCGACGGGCCGATGACCGCCCGGATGGAGTACACCGCGACCTCATATGCCGAACCGCTGCAACGGGTTTTCGACGACGTGCTCGAACCCGTCAAGGACGTCGACGTCACCCACACCATCGAATCGCAGTACATGATCGCATCGGTCCAGTACAGACAGAAGATTGCGGACCGGATCGAAAACCGGTTGTACCGGCCGTTGATCGCGGCGCTGGAAAGGCTTGGCACGGCGGGCAAACGGCTCGCCCCGGGCGTGATGCACCGCTATCTGGCCTACATGTTCACCGCGCTGATCATCGTCTTGGTGGCGGGGGTGATCCGGTGATGGCGCCGATGGCCTGGATCGCCGCTGCGGGGCAGGTGCTGCTGATCGCGTTGCTGGCGCCGCTCGTGATCGGGGTGACCCGGGCCGTGCGGGGCCGGCTGGAGGGCCGCCGCGGTGGGCGCATCGGGCAGCCATGGCGCGACATCCGCAAGCTGCTGCGCAAACCGCCGACCAGCCCCACCGACGCCAGCCTGTTCTTCGCCGCCGCACCCGTGGTACTGATGTCCACGAGCCTGATCATCGCCACGACAGCGCCTTTCGTCGCCACGACCGGGGTTGCCGGATCCGCGGACCTCATCGTCGTCGTCGGCCTGCTCCTGCTCGGTACCGTCGCCCTGGCGTTGGCCGGACTGGACACCGGCACCGCGTTCGGCGGCATGGGCTCCTCGCGCGAGATGACCATCGCCGCCCTGGTCGAACCCACCCTCCTGCTGGCCGTGTTCGCCCTGTCCGCTCGGGCCGGCACCACCAACCTAGGCGCGATCGTCTCCAGCGGGGCGTCCGACCCGGCGGCGGTGTTCACCCCGGCCAGCCTGCTGTCGTTTGCGGCCCTCGCCATCGCGACCCTGGCCGAAACCGGCCGGATCCCCGTGGACAACCCGTCGACGCATCTGGAACTGACGATGGTGCACGAGGCGATGATCCTGGAATACTCCGGCCGCGATCTGGCCCTGGTCGAATGGGCGTCCGCGATGCGGTTGACCATCCTGTTAGGACTGTTGGCGAACCTGTTCGCCCCCTGGGGCGTGGCCACCAGCGCCGTCGGATGGACAGCTCAATCGGCACAGCTGCTCCTGGCCGCGGCCGTGTTCTGCGCGAAGGTACTCGGGTTGGCCGTGGTGCTGGCCGCGGCCGAGGTGTACTCGGCGAAACTGCGCCTATTCCGGGTACCTGAGCTGCTGGCCGGCTCGTTCGCCCTCGCCCTGCTGGCCGTGCTGACCTCCTACGTACTCGCATGACGGAAAGGAAGGGCTGGTGCTCAACCTCGCCTGTGGCCTGTTCCTGCTGACCGCCGTCGGCGTGCTGTGGCGGCGCCAGGTCTCCGCCCTGATCACGCTGCTGACCGTGCAGGGCGTGATGCTCACCGCGATCGCGGCGCTGCTCGCCGGGCAGCATGGCAGCGCCGAAGCAGTGGGCATCGCGATCGGGGTGGGGCTGCTCAAGGTGGGCATCATCCCGTGGATGCTGCGCCGCGTGCACCGGCAGGTGCCCGACGCCCGGGAAACCCGGCCTCTGGTCAACGTGTCCGCGTCGCTGCTGGCCGCCGCGGGTTTGACTCTGCTGGCCTATGCCGCGGCCCGGCCGCTGGTCGCCTTGGCCCCGACCTCGTCGGCAAAGGCCACCCCGGTCGGCATCGCGGTGGTGCTGATCGGGTTCTTCCTGGCCGCCACCCGCCAGCGGGCCATCTCCCAGATCATCGGCCTGCTGCTGGTCGACAACGGCATCGCCGCCGTCGCGTTTCTGGCCACCGGCGGCGTGCCGCTCATCGTCGAACTCGGCGTCTCGGCCGACCTCGCCTTCGCGGTACTGGTGCTGCAAATCCTCAGCAGCCATCTGCACACCACCTTCGGCCCCACTGACCTCGACGAACTGCGAGAGCTGCACGACTGATGACAACCTTCGTCCTGTACGTCCCCGTGGCCGCACCGTTTCTGGCCGCCCTCGCCGCGCTCGTCCTGCCATGGCGTGCCGCCGCCTGGACCGGTGTGGCGGCGGCACTGTCCACATTGGCCATCGGCGTGTCGCTGGCCGCCCAGGTCTCGGCCGGGGGCGCGGTATCACACGGGCTGCTGCGCGCCGACGCGCTGACCGCGTGGATGCTCATCGTCATCGGCGCGGTCGCGACGATCGCCACCAGCGCCGGCATCTCCTACCTGCGCCACGAAACCACCGGCGGCGCGGGCTGGGCCACCACCTGCCGCTACCTCGTGCTGACGCAACTGTTCGTGGCCTGTATGAACCTCGCCGTCCTCGCCGACAACCTCGGCCTGCTCTGGGTCGCGATCGAGGCCACCACGATCGTGACCGCGTTTCTGGTCGGCCACAGACGCAACCGGCCCAGCATCGAAGCGGCATGGAAATACGTCGTCCTCTGCTCCGTCGGCATCGCCATCGCCTTCCTCGGTACCGTCTGCGTCTACGCCGCCTCCGTCAGCGCCGGCGGTCACGGCGTCACCGCCCTGGACTGGACCCACCTCACCACCAACGCCTCCACATTGGACCCCGGCCTGATCCGCCTCGCGGCCGGCCTGATCCTGCTCGGCTTCGGCACCAAAGCCGGCCTCGCACCCATGCACGCCTGGCTGCCCGACGCCCACAGCCAAGCCCCCGCCCCCGTGTCCGCGCTCATGTCCGGGGTCCTGCTGTCCGTGGCCATGTACGCGATCCTGCGCTACCGCACCATCATCGACACGGCCATCGGACCCGGCCACACCCGCACCCTGCTCCTGATCGCCGCCCTGGCCTCGCTGGCCGTCGCCGCGGTCCTGCTCATCGCGCAACGCGACTACAAACGCCTGCTGGCCTACTCATCCATCGAACACATGGGACTGATCGCCCTTGGCGCGGCCATCGGCACCAAGCTCGCGCTCGCCGCCGCGCTGCTGCACATCCTCGGCCACGGACTGGCCAAAGCCGCCGCCTTCACCGGCGCGGGCCAGATCCTGCACCTGACCGGCACCTCGCAAATCCACGAGGTGCACGGCATGACCGGCCGCCGGCCCGCCCTCGCCGGCGCCTTCGGCATCGCCCTGATCGCGCTGCTCGGCCTGCCACCGTTCAGCCTGTTCGCCTCCGAACTCGGCCTCGCCCGAGCCGGCATCACCGCGGGATACGGCTGGGCCATCGCCGCCGCGTTCGTCCTCGCCCTCGTCGCCTTCGCCGCCATCGCCCGCCACACCACGGGAATGCTGCTCGGCCGCCCCACGCCTTCGCCGCGCCCGGACGCGGCCACCACGCGCACAAGCCTCATCCCACTGACGCTCGGCTTGACGGCGACCGCCGTGCTCGGCATCTGGTTGGGCCCGCTGCAATCCGTTCTCGACACCGCCGCAGCGATCGCGGGAGGCCGCTAGCCATGACCAGCACGCCGACGGACACACCGACGGGCACGCAGACCATCGACATCAGTGACACCGCAGAACTCGCCGTGCACACCGCCCGGCTGCTGGCACAGGGATTCCGCCTCGCCCTGATCGCCGCACACCACGACACGCCCGAACATCCCGGCGGGGAAGCGATCCGGATCGTCTACCTGTTCGTTGCCGGGCCTCCCGACCGGCGCGTCGAACTGGTCCTACGCGCCGATCCGCACCAGCCGCACGTCCCGAGCCTGGCCGCATTGTCCTTCCCCGCCAGCCGGTTCGAACGCGAGATGCGCGACCTGTACGGTGTCGAGCCGGATAACCACCCCATGCCACGCCAGCTCGTGCGACATCCGCACTGGCCCAAGGATTGGCACCCCATGCGCCACGACGCCGGGCCACGCCCACCGCTGACCGCCGCCGAACCGTTCCCCTTCCTGACCGTTGAAGGCAATGGCGTCTACGAAATCCCGGTAGGCCCCGTCCACGCCGGCCTGATCGAGCCGGGCCACTTCCGGTTCAGCGTCGTCGGCGAGACCATCCTGAAAATGAAGGCCCGGCTCTGGTACGTCCACAAAGGAATAGAAAAACTCTTCGAAGGCATGCACGTTGCCGACGGCGTGGCCCTCGCGGAACGGATCAGCGGCGACACCGCGGTCGGCCACAGCCTGGCCTACTGCCTCGCCATCGAAGAGGCACTGCATTGGGAGGTCCCCCCAGAGGCACAACGGATCCGGGCGATGCTGCTGGAGCTGGAGCGCCTGCACAACCACGTCGCGGACATCGGCGCACTGTGCAACGACGTCGCCTACGGCATAGCCCACGCCCACACCCAGCGCATCCGCGAAACCCTCCTACGCCTCAACCAACAGATCACCGGACACCGCCTGCTACGCGGCGCCATCCACCCCGGCGGCGCGGACATCCAGACCATCCCCGAACCGGCGCAAATCCAACAGATCGCCGCGGACCTCGCCGAAGTCGTCGGCATCGCCCTGGGCCACAGCGTGGTCCGGGAACGATTCACCGGAACCGCCGCCCTGACCCGCCGGCAGGCACAAGACATCGGCACCCTCGGCTACGTCGCCAAAGCCAGCGGCCTGCAATACGACGCCCGCACCGCCCACCCCATCACCGACCTCGGCGACCTGCTCACCATCCACACCCAAACCGAAGGCGACGTCCTGGCCCGCTTCCGCATCCGCGCCGCCGAAGCCCAAACCGCCGCAGCCATCGTGGCCCACCTGGCCGTCACCGCACGCCCGGGACGTCACGGCACACAGCCCGGCGACACCCATCAACCCCCACCCGCCTACCGCTCAGGCGCCGGGATCGCCGAAGGCTGGCGGGGCACCATCACCCACCGCATCGAGATCGGCCCGGACGGCCTGCTCGCCCGCGTCAAAGTCGTCGATCCATCGTTTCTCAACTGGCCCGCCCTACCCATCGCCCTGACCGATACGATCGTCCCCGACTTCCCGCTCACCAACAAAAGCTTCAACCTGTCCTACGCCGGAAACGACCTCTAGTCGGGCACCGGATCGCCCGCCTGAAGATGCTCTCCCTGTGAATCTTGACCGACCGCTTTTGATCTCCAAAGAAAGCTTTGCGGCCGTCGACTTTGATGATCGCTTAATGCCACAGAGCCTTCAGATCTCCGGTGTGCCGATGAGGCGCAACCGGGCCACGCCGCCATCGGGATAGATCTCCAACCGGACCCGTTGCACGACGGGAAGCCCGACGCTTAGCCGGAATCGGTGCAACGTATCCGGCTGCAGCCGGGTCTTCGGCAGTATGGTCGCCTCCTGCCGGTCCGGGGTGTAGCCCACGAGCTGCGCCCAGCCCGGCGCGTTGAACTTGAAATTCGTGGTGTCGAGCTCGGCGAGGAGAAGCCTGCCCGGCACGGCGAGCTGGATCAGGACCCAGTCATGGCCGTCGTCGCGCCGCCGTCGGACCTCCCAGCCCTCCCCGGTCGTGCGCGCGAGACCCGGCATGAGCATGTTGTTGGGGGCGGAGAAGAAGGAGTCGGAACAGCCAAGCGCGCGACCGCCATTTGCCACAGCCGCCAAATCACTTGGTATCAGGGAAAGCAGCTCCAGATCGGGGACGACCTCGCCGTGCACTCGCAGCCGGGCCACCCCGCCGTCGGGATGGATCGCCAGCCGGACATGGGTGTAGGTGGCTTCATCGGTCACGGCGAAGGTGTTGGTGGTATCGCCTGCGAGCGCCGACAGCTCGACAAGCGGCATCCACTCCACTTCGGACAGCTCTTCGACCGACGGGTAGCCCCGCACCCGCGCGGCCTCCAGGCTGCAATGGGGTGGATAGTTGCCGATGAAGAAAGCCGTGTCGACCACCACCTCGCGCACGATGCCGGGCACGCCGAGCCGGACGATAACCCAGTCGTGGCCTGGCTCGCGACGGCGGCGGGTCTCCCAGCCGTCGTAGATCTGTCCATTGTGGTCAAAGGTCTTCGGGCTGAACACCGGCGGGCGGGGGTCGATGAGATGTCCTGCGGCGCAGAACGATTCATCGTTGGCAGCGACGACGGCGCCGCCGAGCGCACGTGAGGCGAGATCAACATAGGTCATCGTGTCAGTAGCCTTCCGCTGGGCTTTTCCGGGTCAATGAGCGCACCGGCGAGCCACGTCGAGCGCACCACACCCGTGAAACTGCGGCCGGCGTAAGGCGAGACAGAGTGCCGGTGGGACAGCGTTGCGGGATCCACGACGAAATCGGCGTCAGGCTGAAATTGGATCAGATCTGCTTGGTACCCAACAGAAATTTGCCCTTTGCCAGTGACGTCGGCAAGCCGGGCCGGGGCATCGGCCATCCAGCGCGCGATGTCGACCAGCGTATGGCCGCGTCGGCGTGCCTGCGTCCACATGAGAGGCAGGCCGAGTTGAAGCGACGCTATCCCGCCCCAGGCGGTGGCGAAGCTGCCCGTCAATTTCAGCTCGGGTGTCGCAGGCGAGTGGTCGGAGACCACGCAGTCGATGGTGCCTGCGGCGAGCCCGGCCCAGAGCCGGTCGCGGTTGCCCGCGTCGCGGATCGGTGGGCAGCACTTGAACTCGGTGGCGCCGTCGGGTATCTCCTGCGCGGCGAGTGTCAGGTAGTGCGGGCAGGTCTCGGCTGTCAGCTTCACGCCGCGCCGCTTCGCGGCGGCGACCGTTTCCAGCGCTTCGGCGGCGGACAGGTGCAGCACATGGATCCGTGATCCCTGCGCCAGATCGGCCAGCAAGGCGATCGCCTCGACTTCGGCCCGGCCCGGGCGGGAGTCGAGGAAGTCTTGGTATCGTGAAGAATCGGCTAGCTGGCTTAGCCCGTCCTGGTTCAGCACCGTGGCGGATTCGGCGTGGACGATGAGCAGCCCGTCAAATCGCCGCACCTCGCTGAGCACAGCGGCCAGCTGTGCACGGTGCAGCGGCGGAAACTCCGCGACGCCGCTTTCGGCCAGGAAGCACTTGAAGCCGTAGACCCCGGCCTCATGCAAGGGTCGCAGGGCGGCAAGGTTTTGCGGGATCGCGCCGCCCCAGAAGCCAACATCGACAGCGCATTGCCCTTGTGCCGCCTCGTGCTTGAGCTTGAGCGCCGCGACATCGACGGTGGGCGGCAGGCTGTTGAGCGGCATGTCGAGCAGCGTGGTCACGCCGCCCGCGGCCGCGGCCCGGGTGGCTGTGGCGAAGCCTTCCCACTCGGTGCGTCCGGGTTCGTTGATGTGCACGTGGGTGTCGACCAGGCCCGGCAGAAGAGCGTCGTCGCCGCAGTCGTAGGCACCGGTGCCGGACTCATAGGGCAGGATTGCGCTGATCTTCCCACTGTCGATGCGAAGAGTGGCAGGGCGTTCCCCGTCGGGCAGCACGACCCGACGCGACCTGATCGCGGTCAACTCATCGCTCGCCACGATACGCTCTCCAACTACCGGCGGCGCTGATGTCCTTGAGGCCGGTATGCGCGGCGAACTCTCGGCGTAGCAGCATCGCCAGGCTGGGCCGGCCATCGGCCAGCTCGATCACCCCGAGCTCCAGCTCAGGTGGCTCGGCGGGCAGCAGGCTTTCCCGCAGCACCTCCATCGGCACGTCATAGACCTCTCCTGTTATCTCGACGCCACCGCTGCTCACCTGTTGCAGCGCCGGGAAGCGGTCGCCCACGGAGTAGAAGCGGTAGCGCGCCGCGGTGCGTACCTCGCCGAGAAGCGGAGCATCGTGCAGCAGGTGGTGCAACGGGCCGCCGCGCATCGCGCCGCCGTTGAGGAACATCAGGGTCATGGAGCCGTCCCTTCGCCGCAGGTGAGGTGTTCCGGCCGGACGGGGACGCGCGTGAGCGCGAGGCCGGTGGCGTCCCGGATCGCCGCCACGATCGCCGGTGTCGACGACAGTGTCGGCGGCTCGCCCGCGCCCCGCAACCCGTATGGGGCATGCGGATCGGCGTTCTCAAGGAGTTTGAGCCGCATCGGCGGCATGTCGAGAATGGTCGGGATCAGATAGTCGGTGAAGGACGGGTTGAGCACCTTGCCGTTGGCCACCTGGATTTCCTCCATTACGGCCAGGCCGAGCCCTTGGGCGGTCCCCCCGTGGATCTGGCCCTCCAGCGACAGCCGGTTGAGGATCTTCCCGACGTCCTGTACTGCCGCGAGCTCGACAACCCGCACAAGGCCGAGCTCGACATCGACGTCGACCACCGCCCGATGCACGCAGACGGCGAACTGGACGTGCGAATTCCCCTGTCCCGTAATGCGATTCATTCTCTCAGTCGGTCGATGCCGGTATTCACGCGTCTCCTCGATTGCCATGTCGCCGAGGACTTCGGCCAGTTCGGCCACGACCTCACCGAGCGCGGTCACCACCTTGCCGCCGAACAGTTGCGAGTCGGGCGGCGCGCCGGCCAGCTCGATGACCCGTTGCCTGATAGCGGAACAGGCTTGCATGACCGCGCCGCCGGTCATGTAGGACTGCCGCGACGCGGAGCTGGAACCGGCGTCGCCGACCCGGGTGTCGGCGGGCGCGATCGTCACGCGTTCGATACCCAGCTCGGTGCGGGCGATCTGTGCTTTGAGGGTCACCAGCCCTTGGCCCACCTCGGCGGCGGCCGTGTGTACGAGCGCCACGGGCTCACCCTCGATCATCTCGAGCCGGACCCGGGCGGTGGAATAGTCATCGAATCCTTCGGAGAAGCAGATGTTTTTGATACCAACGCCGTAGCCGACACCGCGGCGCACGCCCTCGCCGTGGGTGGTGTTGGAAACGCCTCCCGGCATCCGGCGCAGGTCGAAATCCTCGGTCGGCGGCTGTACCGGCAGTGGCATCGCCACCAGGTCGTCGAGCATCTCGGCCAGCGGCATCGGCGAGTTGATCAGCTGGCCGGTGGGCAGCATGGAGCCCTCGCGGACAGCGTTGACCTGACGCAATTGCCACGGGCTCATACCGAGCGCGGCGGCGAGAGCGTCCATTTGCGACTCGTAAGCGAAGCAGACCTGGACCGCGCCGAAGCCACGCATCGCGCCACAGGGCGGATTGTTGGTGTAGGCGCCATACGCATCGATCTTGATATGCGGCACCTCATAGGGCCCGACACCCAGCGACGCCGCGTTGGCGACAACGGCCGGTGTGGTCGAGGCGAACCCGCCCCCGTCGAGGACGATCTCCGCCTGGACGAAGACCAGCTTGCCGTCGGCCGACGCGCCGTGCTCGTAGCGCATGACGGCCGGATGCCGGTGCACGTGCCCGAAGAAGGACTCCTCGCGGTTGTAGACCATCTTCACCGGCTTGGCCGTGCGCAGCGCGAGCATCGCGACGTGGATCTGCATGGATAGATCCTCGCGACCGCCGAAGGCGCCGCCGACGCCGGCCATCGTCATGCGGACCTTTTCCTCCGGCAGGCCGAGGCACGGTGCGATCTGGGCGAGGTCGTTGTGCAGCCATTGCGTGGCCACATAGAGCTCGATTCCGCCGTCCTCGGCCGGGATCGCCAGCCCTGATTCCGGGCCGAGGAACGCCTGATCCTGGATGCCGACCTCGTAGTCGCGAGCGATGACGACCGCGCATTGGTGCCGCACCGCGGGATCGTCCGGATCGCCAAGGCGGACCGGTTGGTGGCGCACCAGATTGGTACCCGGATGCACGTGCTCCGACGCCGGATCGAACAGCGCCGCGTAGGCGTCGAAAATCGGCTCCAGCACCTCGTAGCGGACCTCGATGCTGTCCACCGCGCGCCGGGCGGTCTCCGGGTGGTCGGCGGCGACTAGCGCCACCGGTTCGCCTTGATAGCGAACTTCGTCGATGGCGAGCACCGGCTGATCGCGTTGGTCGATTCCGTAGAATCTGTGCCCAGGCACGTCGGCGCAGGTCAGCACCGCATGCACGCCGGGGATCGCCAGCGCGGGGCCGATGTCGACACCTGTGATCCGAGCCCGCGGGTGAGGGCTGCGAAGCGTGGCACCCCAGAGCATTCCGTCGATCCACAGGTCCGACGAGTAGGCGAACTCGCCCTTGACCTTCAGCGGAGCGTCGGGCCGCACCGGGCTCTCGCCGACACCGGAGCGGTTGGAGGACGTGAGTGGCTTGGTCATGTGGCCTCCGTGAGTTTGCGATTGGCGGCGCGGGCGGCGCTTGCCAGTGCCCGCTCGTCGGCGTTGACCAGTGCGTCGTCCACCACGACCGGCTTGCCGCCGACCGTCAGCAGTTTGAGCGGGGCCGGCGGGCCGAAGACCAGAGCCGCGACCGGGTCGGCGATGTCGGCGTGGCCGAGCCCGTCCAATCGCCACAGCGCGATGTCGGCGAGCTTTCCGGGCTCGAGCGACCCGATCTCGTTTTGCCGGCCCAGGTTACGAGCGCCGCCCATGGTACCCAGATAGAGCGCGTCGCGAGCGTTGAGCGCGACGCTGGGATCGCTTGTACCGGCGCGCAGCCGCGACGTGTACATCGCCTGGCGCAGCTCCTCGACCATCATGCCGGCCTCCTGCGAGGCGGCACCGTCGACGCCGAGACCGACCGGGGCACCCGCCCGGAGCAGCGCCTTGACCGGGGCCAGGCCCGCGCCGAGCCGGGCGTTGGAGCTCGGGCAGTGTGCCGTGCCTGTCCCGGTCTCGGCGAACCGTTTGATCGCGGACTCCGACAGGTGCACGCCGTGGGCCAGCCAGACATCGCCGCCGAGCCAGCCCAGCGAATCGGCGTATTCGGCCGGCGTGCAGCCGTGGGTGGCAAGACAGAACTCCTCCTCGTCCACGGTCTCGGCCAGGTGGGTGTGCAGCCGCACCCTGTGCCGCCGGGCGAGTGTCGCCGATTCGCTCATCAGCCGCGAGCTGACCGAAAACGGCGAGCACGGCGCGACACCGAGGCGCAGCATCGAATTCGGCGCCGGGTCATGGTATTTCGCGATCGCTTCCTCGCATGCGGCGAGGATCGTGTCCAGGTCTTCGACTATCGCGTCGGGCGGCAGCCCGCCGGCGGAGGCTCCCCTGTCCATCGAGCCGCGGGTCAGGTGGAAGCGCAGCCCGATCGTGCGGGCCGCGTCGATCTCCGCGGCCAGCAGGTCGCCACCGTCGCGGGGGAAGACGTAGTGGTGGTCGCTGGAGGTGGTGCAGCCTGTTCGCGCCAGCCAGCCCAGGCCGGCCGCGGCAGCGGCGTGCACTGTTTGCGCGTCGATGCGAGCCCAGACCGGATAGAGCGCCTTCAGCCAGCCGAAGAGGGTCTCGTCCTGGGCCAGCCCGCGGGTCACCCACTGGTAGAGGTGGTGGTGCGTGTTGACCAGACCGGGGGTGGCAAGGCAACCGGAACCGTCCACATAGGCGGCGTTCTCACGGTAGGGTGCCGGCCCCGGCCCGACCGCCGAGATGTACTCGCCGTCGATGACGACATGTCCATTAAGGTGTTCAGGGCCGGAAACCGTGGCTATGGCGCAGTTTTCGATGACGAGGGTCATGCCTGGGCCGCCTTGCGCTGTGCCGCCTTAAGATCTGCCGCCGCCCGGACAGCGTCGAGGATCTTCTCATAGCCGGTGCACCGGCACAGGTTCCCGGCGAGCGCCTCGCGGATTTCCTCATCCGATGGCGACGGAATTCGGGCGATCAGGTCATGCGTGGCCACGATCAGGCCTGGGGTGCAGAATCCACATTGGACTGCCCCGGCTTCGACGAAGCACACCTGCACCGGATCGAGCCGGCCGCCATCCGCCAGCCCTTCCACCGTGACCACCTCTCGGTCGATGGCCTGGCCCGCCGCGACCAGACAGGCGCAGACCGCGACACCGTCGAGGTAGACCGTGCACGAGCCGCACTCGCCTTGCTCGCAGGCGTTCTTGGAACCCGGCAGACCCAGCCTTTCGCGCAGCACGTAAAGCAGGCTCTCGCCAGGCCACACGCCATCGGCGTCCCGGCTTTCTCCGTTGACCGTCAGCTTGAGGCGCATTGGTACTCCTTCCAAGCCCAGGCCAGGTTGCGCCGGGCCAACACGGCGAGGGCATGACGGCGATAAGCGGCACTGCCCCGCACATCGTCGATGGGTGACGCGGCCTGCGACACAAACTCGCCGAAACGGGTGGCGACATCTTCCGGGATCGGATCGCGGCTCTCCCACGGCAGCGCCTGAGCCGCGAAGTCCTCGGCGGCAAGGGCTCGCCGGGGTGTGGGCGCGGCCGAGCCGACACCTGTCCCCACGCGCCTGGCGGTCACGTCGAGCGCGAGTGCGAAGGAGCAGACCGCGATCACCATGGCGTTGCGGGTACCGATCTTCGAGAACTGTTGCGGACCTTGGCAAACCGGCACGTGCACGGCGCGGATGAGCTCGTCGGGCGCCAGCGCGTGGCGCTTCACGCCGAGATAGAACTCGGCGGCCGGGATAATCCTGGTGCCTCGCACCGATTCCGCCTCCACCGAGGCGCCCAACGCCAGCAGGATCGGGTGGGCGTCACCAGCGGGCGAGGCCGCGCCGAGATTGCCGGCGATGGTGCCACGATTGCGAATCTGGGGTGAGCCTACGGTCCGCGAGGCCATGGCGAGGCCGGGCAGGTCGGCGCCGAGCTCGGAGATGACGCGGGTGTAGGTGACGTTCGCGCCTATGCGGATGGCCCATGGTGAGCTGTCGCTTGGCGGCTCCGCGGCGGAGGCGGGCCGCCGCGACAACTCACTTTGGGCGTGCTCGTCGCGTTCCCAACGGGTCAGCGCCGGGATCCGGGTCAGGTCGAGCAGGGCGGCCGGGCGGCGGCGGTCGAAGTTGATTTCCACCATCACATCCGTGCCGCCCGCGATGGGTATCGCCTCGGGTCGCTCGGCCTTGCGGGCCAAGGCTTCCTGCCACGTCTCGGGCCGTAGGAAGTCCATGGTCAGCTCCAGGCCGGGCCGGCGTCGGGGGCGTCGTCGCGAAGCACGCTGCCCTCCATCAGCCCGTAGGGCCGATCGGCCGCGATGAACACCTCGTTGGAGTTGTCGAGCCCGAAGGGGGAGAGGTCGACGACGAAGTGATGCTTGTTCGGCAACTCCAGCCGCACTTCACACAGCTCCGGCCGGCGGTCCAGTACCCTGGTGCCCATGGCGTAAAGGGTCTGTTGCAACGAATAGCTGTGCGTGTCGGCGAACGCCGCCAGCAGGTGATGGCTGGCTTCGCGGAACGAGCTTTCCCAGTCTGTCCGATGTGGATCGGCAGTGGTGTGGGTGTGCCGCCAGCCGGCGGTGACCACGGTCGAGAGGATCCGGTCGTGCGTCTCCTTGAGCGTGGTCAGCTCATCGGTGAGGAAACCCCAGAACTCCGAACCGGTCGAGTTGAGCACGATCAGATCCTTGATGCCGGAGACCACATGGGCCTTCGTGCCGTCATAGTGCACGACCGCTGTCCGCACCGCCGCTCCGCCGGAGCGCGAGAACGAGTGCGCGACACCGTCGCCGGGCACCGCAATCCTGTCCCAGGCATACTCCTCGACGGCGACCCGTGCGTGGTACACCGAAGGCTGGCTGTCGACGAAATGCTTGGCCAGGATGATGGCGAACTCCTCGATCTCGCCGATGCCGTGCTTGCGGGCGAAGGCGAAGACGGTGTTCTTCTGGGTATCGGTCGGCAACACCTTGGAGTTGTCGCCGGAGATGTGTGCGTCGGCCATGTCGCCCGACAGGGCCACACTGACGTTGAGGTCTTTGATCTCGTGCCGGTCGGGGTGCCGGCGCACCACAACCACACGGGTCTCGGCCTTGCCGTATCGGTTGGCTCCGAGCTTGATGCCCATGGCGTCAGCTCCCTCGGTAGGTCGAATAGGCGAACGGGCTCAGCAGCAGCGGCACGTGGTAGTGCGCGGCCGGATCGGTGACCCGGAAGGCGATGACGACTTCCGGATAGAACCCGGGGTGACCGTCGAGGTCGAAGACCAGGCGGTAGACGCCGTCGGCGGGGGTGGGCAGCGAGGCGACCCGGCCGTCCGCGTCTGTACGGGCCACGGCCACGGTGCCATCGTGGGTGCCGTCGTGTTCGAGCCGGACCCCGATGCCGGCCAGCGGCCGCCCGACGGTGGCGTCGAGCACATGGGTGGAGACCGTCATGGTGTCACCAGGTTTCGCAACCTCAGCTCGACGATCTTGGTGAGCTCCTGACGGACGACGATCTGCTCCTGCGCGACATCGTTCTCCAGCCGCCTGGTGAGATCGGCGAGCATCTGTTCGCCGGAGAGCCCGGTGGCGCAGATCAAGAATATGTGCCCGAATCTGCTCTCATAAGCGGTGTTTCCCGCGATGAATGCCTCCCGGGTGCCCGCGGACACGCCCGACTGCTCCTGCCGCGACCAGCGCGCCTCCTTCGTCTGTGAAGCGAGGCGCTGCCCGATGCGGGGATGCGCCGACAGCGCCTCCAGCACCTCCGGCCAGGTCAGCTGTTCGGCCAGCTTCCGGCCGGTGGCAACGAGCGCCGCCTCATCGGGAAAAGGCCGTAAACCGGATACCCGTGCCGCCCAGGATCGGGCCGCGCAACAGGACATGAGCTCGGCCGCTGCCTCTTCGTGCGACAGTGAATGGAAGTAGTCCACCTGTCCTCCCAGAGGATGAGCAGCAGAAACCACAAGTAGAGCAATTAATCGGTCAGCGGGCCTAGCGTCATGAACGACGAAAGTTCACCAGCACGTAACAGATCGATTTGGAGGTTTGACCAAGTCGTACGCAAACGTGAGGGGAAGGAATGAGGAGGTGTTTCCAGTGCGTCTGAGAGCCCTGCTTGACCTGGCAGACCTCAAGCTCGAGCTGCTCAGCGGCGAGACGGAGCTCGATCGCCCGATCCGAGCGGTGATGACCACCGACCTACCCAACCCGAGCCGGTACCTCAGCGGGGGCGAACTCGTGCTCACCGGCATGGTCTGGCGGCGTTCGCCCGCCGACTCGGTCCCCTTCGTCAAGGCTCTCGTCGCCGCGGGTGTCTGTGCGCTCGCCGCCGGCGATGGCATCTCCGAGTACATCCCGGAGGACCTCAGGACGGCCTGCAAAGAACACGGGCTGCCGCTGCTGCGGGTGCCCGCCGACATCGCCTTCGCCACCGTGACCGAGCAGATCGTGCGGCGCCTCTCGCCGATTCGCGCCGATGATGTCACCGACTTCCTCGGAAGGTACCGGCATCTCGTCTCGGCCTCGACGGCCGGGGGCGACGGCCTAGGCGCGGTGCTGGAGCTCGTCAGGCAGCAGCTGTCGATGCGCTGCTGGGTCGTCTCGCCAACCGGACTGGAGATCGCGGCGAACAGCGCGGCACTGAGCGAGGAGATCAAGACCCAGGCGTTACGGCACTACCTGTCCGGTCATCGTGTGCCCTATCTCCTTGCAGGGCAAGGGATGTCGGTGCTCAGTGCGGGCGAGGCGACCCGGCCGCGGTTGGTGAACTGGCTGATCATCTACGACAGCGACGTCACCCAATGGGCACCTCAACATCACCAGCTCGCTGGGGAACTGGCCGCGCTCGTCGAGGCGGAGCGGCGGCGCCTCGACTCCGCCCACGAGTCAAAGCGGGTGGCGGCCTGCGACCTGGTCCGGATGATCGCCGCCGACACCGATCCCACCGAGCTCGCCTACCAGTTCAAACTCACCGGGCTGCCGGCCAACGCCGCTCTCGTGATCGTCGCGGCACAGCTCGAAGGCGGTTTGGCCGGCCCGATCCTGGAGGACCTGCTTTACCGCCTCCCGAGCGCCGCGGCGGTGCTCGACCAGACCGCGTTCGCCATCGTTGCCGCGAGTCCGGAGCAGGTACGCCATGCGGTCGCCTCCGCGGTCGCCCTCGCCCCGGCGCTGGGCAACAGTCAACTTAGGATCGGTGTGAGCGGGACGGCGACTGGCGCCTCAAGCCTGCGCGGCGCCCTGGACGAGGCACGCCACGCCTGCGCGATGGCCGGGATGAGCCGCGAACGGGTCGCCATCATCGGCGAGGACGAGCTGACCTCGCACGTCATGCTGCTCGCCGCCGTACCCGACGGGGTGCGGCGCGCCTTTCGCGATCGCCTGCTCGGCCCGCTGCTCGAATACGACCGCGTGCATCGCGCCGACCTGGTGCCGACGCTGCGGGCCTTCCTCGCCTGCTCCGGCTCCTGGACCAAATGCGCCGAAGAACTGCACATCCACGTGAACACCTTGCGCTACCGGATCCAGCGGATCGAACAGATGACCGGTCGCGACCTGGGCCGCCTCGACGCCCGGGTCGACCTCTTCCTCGCTGTCTCGCTCACTTCGACACCGGTTTAGACCCAATACCGCCACTGCTTGGCGCCCTCGCCGCCGATACCGACCCACATGCCGATCACGTCACGCCGGCCGTCCAGGGTGATCCCGACGACCACATGCACCGGCCGGTTGGCGACCTGAGTATGCACGGCAGTCCTGGGCACGTCTCCTTGGGAGGGACGCTTCAGCGGTGGTGCCCTTACCTGATCCTGCGATCCTGGCAGCGTCGGGCAGCTTCACCCGGCCAACAACTCACCGTCGGTCAGGCGATCGAACCGTTGCCGCAAGCTTCGGCTGCGGGCCGCTTGTCGGAAGGGCGACGTATCAGGCGAACGGCGGGCGGCTCTCCTGTGCATGAAACTTTCCCAGCAGACCCAGGCGGCTGCGACCGTGTGGGCCGACAACAACCGGGACCTGTTCGCTTTCCTTAGCGGCATCAGCGTGGAGTTCAACGGGCCCGGGGGCGACCCCCACGACAACTTCTACGGCAGCGGTGTGGTCGTCCGGGTGACCGAGCACGACGCCGACATCGTCACGGCCAAGCACAACCTGGGCATCGCGTCCAAGGGCAAGCCGAGAAACCAGGCGGTGCAACACTTCATCGAAAACATCAAGGCACGGCTGTTCGACGCCGACGGAGTCCAGGTCGCCTCGGCTCCGGTCACGCTCGTGCACGTACCCGACGGGCAGCCGCTCACCGACAACGGTTATGACGTCGCGGTCATGCGGGTCAGCGACCAGGCGTTCTGCCAGCGGGTCCTGGCTCTGACCGGCGCGGGCGGCCCGGGTCAGCAGTTCTGTTCGGAGGCCGATCTGAAGCAGGGATGGGTCATCCATCCGTTCGGGGAGTACGAAAGCCGAGCGGTGCTCACCAACGGCCGCCCCGAGCAGGGCCAAAACGTGGAGTACTACGCCAACTGGGAGCTCGTCCAGATGGGCTACGGCGACTACTCGGGCGGGCAGCACGGGTTCCGGTTCCGTGTGCTGCAGGTCAACGCACTGCAGAACCCCAAGCTCATCCCGGCGACGCACGACGGCGTCAGAAACGTGTTCACGTTCAACACCGACGCCACGAACACCGCCGCCACGGGCGACTCCGGCGGCCCGATCTTCGCGATCAATCCGGCCAAGGACACGGTCAATCTGATCGGCCTGCACAGCGGCGCCAACTACTTCGCCAACAGCGCCGAAGACGTCCAGAACGCTCCTACGCAGAACAACGCCTTCTGCCGGACGGTCGATGAGCTGACAATGCCCGAATGAGCCACACGTCGTGGGCCTGTGCGCGGCACAGGCCCACGCAGTCTTCATGTCCGCGCGTCCTTCTCCGCCTACCGGGCCGAGCGCGACCAGGTGCGGCAGCCGCTCCCGCGGCTTGATGAGCACGCATCCCGATGGCAGGTGATGGTGATCATCCGCCGGTGCACGGCCCTTCGAGCCGCAACCTCAGCACGGCGCAGCTTGGATTCGGCAATGCTGATCAATGCGAGTGTGGGTATCTTTCTTGCCGGCGCAGGTGTCCCTGTCGTGGAACATTTTGTCGAGCCCGTTGTTCTGGCACCGCGCACGGCGCCGCCACGCGCCTTGGGCCGTTGACGGTCCCCTACAAACTTGCACGACAAGATCACGCGGAGCTCACCGACGCCGGCGCCCGACTGTCCGCATACGGTCCGCTCCACGTGCTCGCCCACGGGCGCTACAACGGGTTGACGGCCGTGGGTGGGGCGCCGGTGATGGCGGTGAGGCTGCGGTCGTTCCACGGGAACGAAG
>JBIOYB010000472.1:0-9736 GCA_044869915.1 Allorhizocola sp. | reverse complement strand
GGCTCCACCGGTGCGCCGATGTATGTAAGTGCGTGCCGGTCTACGACCCGCCCGGTGCGGCATGGCGCACGAAGTCGACGGTGAATTGACGGTCAATTGTCTTCTCTGCCGCGCAGAGGAATGGCTGCGTTCCTGGACCGCGCAGGCGTCGGCCCGCGCCGAGGCCGCGCAGCAGATGTCGGAGCGGGTGGCCGCGCTGAGCTCGACGGCCAGTGTCGCCGACGGTGCGATCACCGTGACGGTGGCCGGTTCCGGTGTCCTGACCGGGTTGCAGCTCGACGACCGGGTGCACCGCCTTTCCGGGCGGGAACTGTCGGCGGAGATCATGCGCGCCATCCGGATCGCGCAATCGGGGCTCAACGCCAAGGTCGCCTCGGTCGTCGAGGAGACCGTCGGCCCCGAATCCGAGACGGGCCAAGCGGTCCTGGGCAGCTTCGAGCGCCGCTTTCCGGCCGTGCCCGATGAGCCGCCCGAGGGGGCGCCGCTCACCGATCCGACGCGGGACCCGTTCGCGCACTGGGAGCGCGTGCTCGGCCGCGACCATCCCGGCGTCAGCAACATCGCGCCCGACCTGTCCAACCTGGACAGTGTCATCGAGCAGATCCTCGGCGGGAGGCGGTAACTGATGGGGGACAACGTCACCGGCCTGGCCGAGCGGATCATGCTGATCGAGTGGACCGGCTCCTTCGACCACATGCGCTCCCGTGCCTATTTGATGAAGGAGTACCTGCGCCGCGCCGCCTGGTGGGCCAGCGCCACCGAGGCGTCCCGGGTCTGCGACGAGCGGGGCGACGGCTATGGCGCCTACGGCCAGCTGGCCTGGGGCGGCATTATCAACCGCAGCCTGCGCGCCGACGGCGTCGGCAACTGCGCCGAGGCGGGCGGCAACATCGCCGAAGGCACCCCCGTCCAGGTGCGGGTGTGCCTGATCCGGCAAGGGGTGCTCTATCAATTCAGCGCCTGGGTGCCGGGAGAAGCCTAGCCCTGCGCGATCCACACCGGGCCCAGCCATCCAGGCCGGGCCCGGTCCTCCCGTGTCAGCGGGGCGTCAGGGTCACTCCGGCGGGCAGTTCGTGAGGGCCGATTTCGGCCGCGATCCGCTTGGCCTCCTCCATCGGGCCGTAGCCTTCGAAGTACGTCGAAACAGACTCGGCCCTGATCTCCGGCGCACTGATGGTATTGCCGTCGACCATGAAAGCCAACAGGCAGCGGCCCTCGTCGCCTACCGCGGCGCCGCATTCGGCGCCGGTGTTGTGGAACGCCTCCCGGATCAGCTGTGTCCACTTTGGACCACCGTCCCTGGCCATCCGCAAGGAAATCCGGTACTGGCCGGGCTCCGATTCTGACGGCGTCGCCGCCGCAACGTCCGCCCCGGTGAGGCGTGCCCCGCCGAGCACGAGCTTCTCCGCGTCGCCGTCGTCGCAGGCGACCACATCCTTCTTGTCCGCGGGCAGGCCGCCCGGGCGGTTCTTCAGCTGGTCGCACGTGACCGTGGGCACGTGGAACTGGACCGCGAGCGGCAGCAACGCGACCTCCGCCGGGGTGAGCGTGGCGAACACCTCGAACCCGTCATCCGACTTGGCGGGCGCCGTGAGCGTGACGGCGGCGGCATAGGCGCCACCGAGCTTCGCCTTGAGCTCCTCCAACGTCTGGGCAGGCGTGCCAGCCGGCGAGGACAGCGTCTGCTGGGCTGCGGTCCTTCGCAACACCTTGCGGACCTGCAGCCGCCCGGGTTGGGCCAGCCAGTCGGCCCGCATCCCCTCGGCCAGCCCGGCCTCGACCATGATGGTCCGATCGTCGACGATGGTCACTTGCGGCGCAACGAGTCTCATCGCCTCCGCCCGCTCCTGCAGGATGCCGCGAGTGCGTTCCAGCGATCCCGGCGGCGCCTCGACGGTGAAGGTCAGCGTGACCCGGACCGCGGCCGGCTCCGCCATACGACCGTCCACCCACAGCCACAGCGGCAGCGCGACCACCAGCACCAGCAGAGCCGACCCGCCGATGGTGCGGCGGGCGCGGCGGACCCTGGCCAAGCGCACGACGACGTCGGGATCGGCGGACGGTGGCGCCGAGCGCGCCAAGGCTTGGAGTTCATCGGACAGATTCATGGTGTACCTCCACATCCGAGGCGAGAAAACGGCGTAGGTTGGCCAACGCGGCCGAGGTTTGGCTTTTCACGGTCCCGACGCTGCAGCCCATCGCGGCGGCGGTGGCCTGCTCCGACAGATCTTCGTAAAAGCGCAGCACGATGACCGCACGCTGCCGCCGGGGCAGGCACGCCAGGGCCGCAGCGAGATCCAGCCGCCGCACGGCGGCTTCGGCGGTGTCCGGCGACGCGCGCTCGGGTGGTTGCGGTGCGAGGACTTCCCGTCGACCAAACCTGCGCCACCAGCTGATGTGCTCATTGATCATGATGCGGCGGACGTAACCCTCAGGGCTGCCCGAAGCGACGACGTGGCGCCAGCGCATGGCCGCCTTGACCAGAGCCGTCTGCACCAGCTCGGCGGCGGCCGCGCGATCACCGGTCAGTAGATATGCGGCGCGGGACAGGGCCGGCCCGCGCGCCGCGATGAACTCCCGCAGCCCTTCGAAGGTCTCCACGGCAGTTACACGCGGCAATGGGCCGGAAGGTTGGGACGGGTGCGATGACGGTCTTGCTCAGAGCTGGCGCTCGATGATCTGCGGGGTCTTGGGTGTGGCGGAGGCGAGGATGGACTCGCGCTCCTCGTGCGAGATGAGGCCCAGCCGGTGCAGGATCGTGGCCGCGGCGTCCCAGCATGCCTTCGCCTTGTCGAGCTGGCCCAGGTCGTGGTGGCAGCGGCCAAGGCCCCACAGCCGCTCGGCATGGCCGTAGGAGCCGCTGTGGTTGGCGCTGCGGTCCAGCTCGAGGGTCTGCTCGAAGCAGTCGATGGCCATTTGGAGCCGGCCCGCCAGGCGGTAGCCTTCGGCGAGGTTGCCCAGCACGGCCGCCTGCGCCCGGGTGTTGCCGCTGTCCTTGAAGATGGCAAATGCCTGCAGGTGCGCCTGGAACGCCTCCTCGAAGCGCTCGACTCGCTGGTAGACCAGGCCGACGTTGGTCAGGGCGATGCCCTCGCCGAAGCGGTTGCCGTGTGCGCGGTGCAGCCGCAGGGCTTCGAGGTGGTAGTCGATGCTCTGGTCGAAGTGGCCCAGCCGGCGCATGGCGACGGCCAGGTGGTCGAGCGTGGTGGCCTCGCGTTTGCCTTCGCCCGCGCGGCGGTAGGCCTGCAGCGCCGCCTTCAGGTGGGGGACGGCGTCGGCGACCCGGTCGGTGGAGGACAGGGCCGTGCCGAGGTTGTCGTGGATGATGCCCAGATATCGCGGATCGCCCGACCGCTTGGCCACCCCGAGCACCGCCTGGCAGATCAGCAGCTCGTGTCCCCATCGCCCGCGGTGGTAGAGCGCGTAGGACAGCGTGGCCGCGAGCGAGAGCGTGATGTCGTCGTCGCCGGCCGCCACGGCCTGCCGCACGACCGCGACAAGGTTGGCGGCCTCGGCGTCGATCCAGGCGAGCGCGTCGGCCGTGGTGTGCAGGGCGACCCCGGTGTGCGCCAGATCGGCCGGGCCGACGCCGGCCCGCCAGGCCGCCGACGGGTTGAGCAGCGAGATGGCCGTGCGCCCGGTGGCAAGGTAGCAGTGCATCAGCCGGCGCACTGCCGCCGCGGCGTCCGTGTCGTCCATTGTGGACAACTCGCGGGCGAAGAGCCGCAACAGGTCGTGCATCCGGTAGCGCCCCGGCGCCTGCGCCTGGATGAGCTGCGCATCGGCGAGCGTCTCCAGCAGCGGCTCGGCCTCCTCGACCGCGCTGCCGGTCAGCGCGGCCGCGATCGGCGGGCTGATATCCGTTCCGTCGAATAATCCCAGCGATCGGAAGAGGAAGCCGGCCGCGGCGCCGCCGGGAGCGGTCAGCAGATCCTGATAGCTCAGCATGAAGCTGGCCCGGATCGCGCGGTCGCCCACCTCCAGCTCGTTGATCCGGCGGCGCTCGGCGCTGAGCCGCTCCGCGAGCGTCGCCACGGGCCACGCCGGGCGGCTGATGAGCCGCGCGGCCGCGATGCACAGGGCCAGCGGCAGCCCGCCGCAGTGGCGCAACACCTCCGCCGCCGCCTCCGGCTCGGCGTCGAGCCGCTCGCCGGTCACCAGCCGCGCGAGCAGATCATGCGCCTCACGCGAAGGCAGCGCGTCCAGCGGCACATGGTGCGCGCCATCGATGGACGTGAGCATCCGCCGGCTCGTGACGAGCACACCGCACCCGCCGCCACCCGGCAGCATGGGCCGGATCTGCGCCGCGTCATGGGCGTTGTCGAGCACGATGAGCAGCCGTTTGCCGCCCGTCAGCGAACGGAACAGGCTCGCCGCCGCCTCCACCTCGTCGGGGATCTCGCCGGCCGCGACGCCCAGCGAACGCAGGAAGCGCGCCAGCACCTCGTGCGCCCCCAGCGGTGCGACCTCGGGCGTGGCGCCGTGCAGGTTGACGTAAAGCCGGCCGTCCGGGAAGCGAGCCGCGACCCGGTGCGCCACATGGATCGCCAGCGCCGACTTGCCGATGCCGCCCGCCCCCGCGATCGCCGCAATGCCCGCCTGGTCGCGCTCCAGTGCCGCGCAAAGGCCGCGTGCCTGCTCGGCGCGGCCGGTGAACGTCGTCACGGCCGCGGGAAGCTCCGCCGGGACGGGCATCGCGGGCGCCGGCGGCCGCGGCGTGCCGGCGATCGGCTGCTGCCGCAGCACCTGCGCCTGCGCCCGCCGCAGCTCCTGGCCCGGCTCCAGACCGAGCTCGTCGTGCAGCGACCGGCGCACGGCGTCGTAGACCTCCAGCGCCTCGGCCTGCCGCCCGGCCTGGTATAGACACAGCATGAGCTGGGCCGAGAACCGCTCGCTGAGCGGATGCTCGGCCACGGCCGCGCGCAGCTCGCCGATGACCTGGGAGCCCTCGCCGGCGCGCAGGGCGAGCTCGAAGCAGCGCTCCCGCACCCGCAGCCGCTCCTCCAGCAGGCTGCGGATATCGTTGCGGTGCAAGGCATCCGACGGCACATCGAGCAGGACCGGGCCGCGCCACAGGCCCAGCGCCTCGCGCAGTAGTGTGCCCTCGGCGTGCGGGTCGGCCGCCTCCCCGGCCCGCGCGACAAGCTGGCGGAAGCGCAGCAGATCAAGCGATTCGGGGCCGGCGTGCGCGACATAGCCGCCGTTGTGCGTCTCGATCAGATCCTCGCCCTGCTCGCCGAGCGCCTGGCGCAGGCGGGCGATGTGGGTGTGCAGGGAAGATCGGGTGTCGTGGGGGACGCCGCCCTCCCACATCCGCTCGATCAGATGGTCGGGCGAGACGAACCGATTGGGGTTGAGCAGGAGCGTCGCCAGGGCGATCCGCTGCTTCCCCGCGGGGATCGGTATCGCCCTTGCCTCACTGTCGACCTCGAGCGGCCCCAACACACCGAACTTGATCACTTCCTGGATGGTACCCGGTGTGTACGACAATCAGTATTCGGGCAGGTCGATCGCGTTGGCCGCGCGGTGGATCGGCTCGATCGCCTTGGCGAGCATGCGCTCCTTGCCGGGCAGGCGCGACAGCACCGACAGCATCGTCATCGCGACCCGGATCTGGCCCCGGCCGCGCAACACCATGCGCTTGAGGTTGGCCGGGCCGAGCTTCTGGTTGGCCGCGACAAACGGGCGCATCCGCTGCTCGTAGCCCGCGAACGCCGTCACGAAGTCGGAGGTGGCAAGCTCGCCCGCGAGCACGTAGGCGCCGACCATGGCAAGGCTCGTGCCCTGGCCCGACGCCGGGCTGGCGCAGTAGGCCGCGTCGCCCACGAGCGCGACCCGCCCCTGCGCCCACGATTGCATGTGCACCTGGCCCAGCAGGTCGAAGTAGAAGTCGGGCGTGGCCGCCATGTGCCTCAACAGGACCGGGACCTGCCAGCCTTCGCCCGCATACGCGTCGGCCAGCAACCGCTGCTGCGCGGGAAGGTCGCGCCGGTCGTAGTCCAGCGGATCGGAGGAGAACAGGAACATCGCCTTCGCGCCCTCGCCCTCGCGGGCCGTGCTGTAAGCCAGCGCGGTGCGGCCGGGGCCGACATACGTGATCTCCTCGCGGTCGAGGCCGAGCACATTCGGGATACTGAAGATGCTGATGTAGTGGCCGAGCCCTTGCACAAACCGGTCGTGCGGGCCGAACGCGAGCGCCCGCGTCTGCGAGTGCAGCCCGTCGGCGCCGACCACGAGGTCGAACGTCCGCGTGTCGCCGCCGGTGAAGGCGACCGTCACACCGGTCGGGCTCTGCGCTATGGCCTCGATGGAGTCGGCGAACCGATAGTCCACCTTGGACTCGGTCAGGCTGTGCACGATCATGGCCAGGTCGCCGCGCAGCAGTTCGGCGTCGTCGGCCTGCCGCCCGCCGAAGGTGTCGCCGTCCATGCTCGCCACGCGCCTGCCGGCGGCGTTGACCACGTGGCCGTGGCGTACCGCCGTCCGTTTGTCGTGGATGTCGTCGCGGATGCCCATCCGCTCGGCCACCCGCAGCGCCGCGCCCCGGATGTCCACCTTGTACCCGCCCGCGTTCAGCCCGTGCGCCCGCTCGACCACGGTCACCTCGAACCCGTGCGCGTGCAGCCAGTAGGCCAGTGTCGTGCCGGCGATGCCCGCGCCGGAGATCAGTACGTGTGTCACGCCGAGTAATCTGCCGCGCGCCGCTTTCGCCGCGCTGTCGTCGCACGACAGCGCGGAGAAAGCGGGTGCTACCGCGTCACCGGGACCTGGTCACCACCACACATTGATCGACGAGGTGATGTTGTCAAAGCCCCACCAGGACAGGTTGCCCCAGCCGTAGCCCGCGAGGTACAGCCAGCTGCCCCGGTACTCGATGTCGTCGTAGACCGACACGCGGCCGTTGATGAAAATCGACGAGGCCACGTTGTCCCAGTTGCCGGCGCAGCCGAACAGGCCGCACCCGCGGTTGACGCCCGCCAGGTAGTTGATACCGTACGGCGAATTGACGTTCATCCAATCGCCGGTCATCTCGTCGCCGGCGTAGAGAGTCACGTACTGCCCGGCCTGCTGCGTGCCGATCCCGCCCGCCTTTTGGTTCGCGAGGGTCACCGCGGCGTCAAAATCGCTCTTGTTCGTGTACCCGACCATCTCCAGCGGCTTGGCCATGTCCACGACAAAGTAGAGCGGGCGCCCGTCAAACTTGGAAATCTGCTCGGGCGCGTAGCGGACCCCGTCCACCACGAACGGCGCCACCGGCGCCTTGTGCACGTGCGTCCCGGCGCCAGGCTGCGGCACCGGCTTGGCCACCGCGGTCGTCCCGCTGACCGTGAGCAGCCCGCCCCCCAACAGTGCGGCGACCATCACCAGTCCCGCGATGCGTCCCGATCGTGCGTTCAACGCTGCCTCCTTCAGAGGTGAATTGGTTGTGCGCACGAGCGTGCCGGTTTTGCGGGCGCGCGGAATCTGCCGCGAATCGGATTTCCCGCCTCCACCCACGGTCGTAGACCCGGGCTCCGGCTCGCCTCAGCGGTGGATTTAGATGAAGAACTTTATTTACCCCGCGCCGCGATGCTCGCCCTCCTACGCTCCCGCGGAGGACCGGTCGCGCCCTGGGGGGCGCTTCCTGCCAGGTCCGTGGGTGGTTTTGCGCGGGGTGGGGGCGGTTTCCTGACGATCTTGAAAACGCAAGTGAGGAATTGCGGCGGACTGCCAACACCGCAGATCCGCCAAGCAATACCTCACCAGCGCACGCAGTGGTCAAGATCGGGCTTGGATGCCGTCGCCTTCAAGGGCGATCTGCCCGCGACTTGCTTTAGCAGGAGCAAACATTACAGCGGCCTTTCCTGCCAGGTCCGTGGGTGGCCGGCAAGGCCCACAACCGCAAACGCGCGTCACGTGAGCGGGGCTCGGGTCGGAGCCGGCCCGCCGCGCGAAGATCCGCGCCTTTTCGGGGCCGGATAAGGCGCGGATCTTGTTGCCCCATCGCGGCGGGCGACCGCCTGCGGATCGTCTTCACCATTGCGGGCCGGCCGCGTCGGCGCGATCACGCCCGAGGAGGCATGGTCCACAGTGGAGGGTCACCTCCCCTAGCGGCACACCCCTTCGCGCCGGGCGGTGTCGGCCACGGCAGCGGCGACAGCCGGGGCTACACGCGGGTCGAGCGGGCTCGGCACGATCGCGTCCGGCCGCAGGTCGCCCGCCACGATTTCGGCGATCGCTGTCGCGGCCGCGAGCTTCATGTCCTCGGTGATGCGCCGGGCGCCCGCGTCGAGCGCGCCACGGAAGATGCCCGGGAACGCCAGCACATTGTTTATCTGATTTGGATAGTCGCTGCGCCCGGTGGCCACGATCGACGCGTAGCGCGCCGCGATCGCCGGATCGACCTCGGGCGTCGGGTTAGCCAGCGCGAAGATCATGCCGCCGGGTGCCATGCGTGCCACGGCCTCCTCGGCGATCTGCCCACCGGACACGCCGATCAGCACGTCGGCCCCTGCCAGGGCCTCCGCGATGCCGCCGCTCAGGCCGGCCCGGTTGGTCGCCTCCGCCAGCGCGGCCTTGACCGGCGTCAGGTCGGAACGTCCACTCTCGACGATGCCGCGCGAGTCGACGACCGTCACATCGCCGACGCCGGCCGCGAGCAGAATCTTGGAGACGGCGACGCCCGCCGCGCCCGCGCCCGACACGGCCACACGCAGATCGTTAAGCTTGCGGTCCAGCACCAGGCAGGCGTTCTTCAGGGCGGCCAGGGCGACCACGGCCGTCCCATGCTGATCATCGTGGAAAACGGGAATGTCAAGCTCGTCGATCAGACGCTGCTCGATCTCGAAGCATCGCGGCGCGGAGATGTCCTCGAGGTTGATGCCGCCGAAGCCGGGCGCCAGCGCCTTGACGATGCGGATGATTTCCTCGGTGTCCTGCGTGTCGAGACAGATCGGCACGGCGTCGACCCCGCCGAACCCCTTGAACAGGATGGCTTTGCCCTCCATCACGGGCAGCGCGGCCTTGGGCCCGATGTTGCCCAACCCCAGCACGGCCGACCCGTCGGTGACCACCGCTACCGTGTTGCCCACCCACGTGTATCGATGCACGAGCTCCGGCTGCCGCGCGATCGCCTCACACACCAGGGCTACGCCCGGCGTGTACGCAAGCGAAAGATCCTCGCGACTGGCGAGCGGAACCGTGCTGGTGACGGCGAGTTTGCCGCCAACGTGCCGGTCGAATGCGGGGTGGTCCACTGCGGGCTCCCTCAAGGTCGGGCATTTGCCAGGCCCCCACCTTACGCGCCGAAATCGTGCTCGCAATCAAGGGGCGGACAACTTCACAAGCCGCGAGAAGAAGTGAGCATCCTCGGATACGGCCAGTACCTGCACACCACGCGTCCCACTATCTGAGCCGGCCCGTAGACACGCGAATCGTCCGTCACGAGTTCGTTGTCGCCGATCAACCACCACCCGCCGGGCTCCGGGCGGATCGCCCGCTTGACCACCAACAGATCGGGGCGTGCCAAAAACCGCGCCACGACGACGTCGCCCGGCCTAATAGGACGGCCGCCACGGCGTACGAGCAGGGCGTCGCCGTGTTTGAGAGTCGGCGCCATGGACGGGCCTTGTACAAGCGCGGCGAACAGCGGGAGTAGTGTCGGCACGGGATCATTGTGCCGTTGAAACCTTTGGAGGATCCTCATGAGCCTGTTCCGGCCGACAATCGTCGTCAGCGCACACTGCGACCTGCCCTG
>JBIOYB010000471.1:0-11190 GCA_044869915.1 Allorhizocola sp. | reverse complement strand
TCTTTCTCAGGACATCCGGCTGGGTCGACCTGACCCGGGTCTCGCTGAACTTCACGCCCGCACCGGGTAAGGCCAACCCGGCCGACTACGCAAACTACTTCTACTCCAACGACAATCTGCTCAACCGAATCTGGTACGCGGGCGCGTACACGGTGCAGCTGAGCACCATCGCGTCCAACCAGGGGCGGGTGTGGCCCGCCCCGACGACGTTGTGGGACAACAGCGCCGTGATCGGTGTCGGCACCGCTGTCGTGTCGGACGCCGCGAAGCGGGACCGCAACATCTGGTCGGGTGACCTCGGCATCGCGACGCCGACCGCGTATGCGTCCACCAACGAATTGGAGTCCACCCGCAACGCGCTGACGACACTGTTCAACCAGCAGCGTGCCTCCGGTGAGCTGCCCTATTCGGGCCCGCCGTTCAACCTGTGGGGCTCGGACACCTATCACCTGTGGACCCTGAACGTGTCCTGGCTCTACTACAACTACACCGCCGACCGGGCGTGGCTCGACAGCGTGTGGCCGAGGTTCACGCGCGCGATGACCTACATCACCGGCAAGATCGACGGCTCGAATCTGCTGAACGTCACGAACACCGCCGACTGGGCGCGCAGCGGCCAGGGCGGGCTCAACCTGCAGGCCAACGCGCTGATGTACGCCACATTGACCGGTGCGAGCAGGCTCGCGGCGGCGGTGGGCGACAGCGCACTGGCGTCCAGCTATGCCAACCGGGCCGCGGTGCTCAAGACGGCCGCCAACGCGCGGCTGTGGGACGCGGCCGCCGGGCTCTATCGGGACAACCCCAACAGCGGCATGTACCCGCAGGACGGCAACGCTCTGGCGATCTGGTACGGCCTGACCGACACGGCAGCCAAGAACACCAGCATCGTGCAGCGGCTCGCGCAGCGGTGGAACGCCTACGGCGCGACGACGCCGGAGTGGGGCGGCAACGTGCACCCGTTCCCCGGCTCGATGGAGGTGCACGCGCGTTTCACCGCCAACGACGACCAGACCGCGCTGGCGCAGATCCGCCGCACGTGGGGCTACATGATCGACAGTCCGATCGGCACGAAGAGCACGATGTGGGAGGGCATCCGCGCCGACGGCGGGTTGGCCTACCACCCGCCGTTCATGAGCCTGGCGCACGGCTGGTCGACCGGGCCGACGTCGGCACTGACGTTCCACGTGCTCGGTACCGCACCGGAGCCGACCATCGGCCAGTACCGGTTTGTGCCCCATCCCGGCGACCTCACCAGCGTCGAGGGGCGCATCACCATGCCGCAGGGCCAGGTCAACGCCTCCTGGTCGCGCAACCCGTCGGCGGGGACCTTCACCTCCCGGCTCACCAGCCCAGCGGGTAGCACCGGCCGGGTGGGCATCCCCAAACTGACCGGCAACATCACGGTCTCCGTCAACGGGGCGGTCGTGTGGAGCAACGGGACCTTCACCGCACGACCGGGGATCGGCGGCGGCACGCAGGACGACGCATACGTGTACCTGACCGGTGTCGCCCCGGGCAGCTACGAATTCACGGCCACCGGCCTGGGCAACCCGCAGCCGCCCACGCCTGTTGGTGCTGATCTTCCGGCCGGGTACACCCGCTGCGCCGGTGAAGCAGGACAATGCTCATTCACCGGCACCCGCACGATCGCCTACGGCGCCGGCACCTACACCTACAAAACAGCCACCGGAAACACAGCATGCACCAACACCGCATTCAACGGCGACCCCGCACCCAACCTGATCAAGTCGTGCTATGTGGCGCCGTTGGGCGGCCCCAGCGGCTACACACAATGCGCCGCAGAGAACGGCACCTGCAGCTTCACCGGCAGCCGCAACATCGCCTACGGCACAAACGGCGCCTTCCACCACCGACTCACCACCGGCGGCACCGCATGCACCAACGACATCTTCGGTGACCCACTCAACGGCACCGCCAAAGCCTGCTACCTACCACCAACAGGCGGCCCCACCGGCAGCTGGACCCAATGCGCAGCCGAATTCGCCACCTGCCCCGCAGCCAACGGCCAACCCGTCGCCTACGGCGCCTACGGCGCATACGCCTACACGACCGCCACCGGAAACATCCCATGCACCAACACCACCTTCGGCGACCCCATCGCCAACACCGTCAAAGCCTGCTACACCCGCACCGGCGGCCCCAACGGCTACACCACCACCTGCGCCACCGAAGGCAACACCTGCACCTTCAACGGCCAGCAAACCATCGCCTTCGGCGCCCGCGGCAAATACGTATTCCGCACCTTCACCACCACCACCCCATGCACACCCACCGCCTTCGGCACCGACCCCCTGTTTGGGGTGCAGAAGTCCTGCTACCTGACCCAGTAGCAACCCAGTAACAGTCGGGCATTACCCCCGCAACGGCCGGTCCGGCATCAGCCAACAAAGGCCCACCGGACCGGCCTCGACGCTGCGCGGCTTCGGTTGCGGGTCCGTCGCTGCGGCGCTGGGTCAGGCGAGTTGACGAAGCTTGCGCGCGCCCGTGTCTATGTCGGGCTTCGCGCGGCGAGGTGTGGCATCCGGCTGAGTCCGTGAGAGCACCGCCGCATCGCTCCCACTATCCAACACAACCGGACATCTGTTTGGGATGCTGCCTGGTTGTGGATTCTCGAAATCTTGGGTCAAGGGGACAAGTTCCGCTGGTCGAGCGAAGCGATCCTGGTGGGGTGGCAACGCTTGGTGTCGAGGATGTTACGGCGAGATGTTGACTTGGCACAATATCGGGTGTAAACAAAGGCAACACAAAAAGAAACGGCGGTGAACCAACAGCATGTACGCCCACGAACGGCAGCAGGAGATCGTTCGCCTGGCCCGCACAGAGGGCCGGGTCGACGTTGTGGCGTTGGCAGATGGCCTCAACGTGACGGCCGAGACGATCCGTCGTGATCTGACCGTGCTGGAGCGGGCGGGTGTGCTGCGCCGTGTGCACGGTGGAGCGATACCGGTGGAGCGGATCGGGTTCGAGCCCAGTCTTGCCGCCCGCGATGCGGTGCTGATCGCCGAGAAGGAGCGGATCGCCAAGGCCGCCCTGGCCGAGCTGCCCGACGAGGGCGCGATCATCCTGGACGCGGGCTCCACCGTGGCCCGGCTCGCGCAGTTGCTGCCGGCCGATCGCGAGCTGACCGTGGTGATCAACTCTCCGGTGCTTGCCGTGCTGCTTGGCACCCGGTCAAACCTCAATGTGCTGCTGCTGGGCGGGCGTGTTCGCGGCCGGACCCTGGCCACAGTGGACGACTGGGCGCTGGCCCCCCTCGCCGACATTTATGTCGATGTGGCTTTCATGGGCACCAACGGATGCTCTGTGGAACGGGGTTTGACCACCCCTGACCAGGCGGAGGCCGCGGTCAAACGCGCGATGATCCGGTCGGCGCGCCGGGCGGTGCTGCTTGCCGATCACACGAAGATCGGCAATGACTACCTGTCCCGGTTCGGATCGCTGTCCGACCTTGATCTGCTGATCACCGACACCGGTCTGGAGGAGGACCTGCGGGTCGATGTCGAGGCCGCTGGCGTGAGGGTGGTGCAGGCGTGATCGTCACCGTCACCCTCAACCCGAGCGTGGATCGGGCCATGGAGATCGAGGCTCTGGTCAGGGGAGAGGTCATCCGCGCCGCGACGACACGGCTCGACCCCGGCGGCAAGGGCGTCAACGTCTCCCGGGCGCTGGTCGCCAACGGTGTACCGTCGCGAGCCGTCCTGCCCTGCGGCGGCGAAGAAGGCGCCCAGCTGTTACGCCTGCTGCGACTGGAGGGCGTCGACGTGATCTCCGTACCCATTGCGGGACGGAGCCGGTCCAATATCACGCTGGCCGAATCCGACGGTGTCGTCACAAAGATCAACGAGTCGGGGCCGGTGCTGTCCGCCGCGGAGTTCGAGGCCGTTTGCCAGGCCGTGCTCGCCGCCGCCACGGCAGCCGACTGGGTGGTCGTGTGCGGCAGCGTTCCACCCGAGCTGCCGATCGAGGCGTTCGCCCAGTTGTGCAAGCGCGTCGTCGCCGCGGGCGTGCGCCTTGCCGTGGACACCAGCGGCCCCGCCCTGCGGATCGCGGTGGAGGCCGGTGCCGCGCTGGTCAAACCCAATCGGGACGAGCTGGCCGAGACCGTCGGCAGCGCGCTGCACTGCGTCGGCGACGTGGTTCGGGCCGCCGAGCGGATGCGTGCGTGGGGTGCTGGTGCGGTGCTGGCCAGCCTCGGTGCAGACGGCGCGGTGTTGGTCGACGGCGCTCAGGTGCTCACCGCGCAGGCACCGGTGGTGCGGCCGCGTAGCAGCGTCGGCGCCGGTGACGCGCTGCTGGCCGGGTTTCTCGCCGCCGGTGCCGTGGGCGAGCCGGCGCTCATCGAAGCAGTCGCGTGGGGCGCCGCGGCGGTCAGCCTGCCCGGCAGCAGGATGCCGTGCCCGGCCGACATGCGCTGCCAAGACGTCTCGGTCCAGTCCTCGCCCGACCTGGACCGGCTCCTCCTCGCCACGAATTAACCCCCCAACCAACTCGGCCCCACAGACAAGGAGCACGCAGTGTCCACCTACACCCCCCAGGTCCAAGGGACCGGTGTCAAAGCCAGGATCCAGCGCGTCGGCGGCCACCTGGCCGGCATGGTCATGCCCAACATCGGCGCCTTCATCGCCTGGGGTCTGATCACGGCGCTGTTCATCCCCACCGGTTGGATTCCCAACGAAAACCTCGCCAAGCTGGTCGGCCCGATGATCATGGTCCTGTTGCCGGTCCTGATCGGCTACACCGGCGGCCGTCTGGTGCACGGCCAGCGCGGTGCCGTCGTCGGCGCGGTGGCCACCGTGGGCATCGTCGTCGGCGCGGACGTGCCGATGTTCCTCGGCGCGATGATCATCGGACCGCTCACCGCGTACCTGCTCAAGCTCTTCGATGGTCTGATCGAGAACCGGATCAGGCCCGGGTTCGAGATGCTGGTGGACAACTTCTCCGCCGGGATCATCGGCGGCGGCATGGCCCTGCTCGGCTACTGGGGTATCGGCCCCATCGTCCAGAGCATCGCCAAGGCCGCCGGAAGTGGCGTCGACTGGCTCGTCGACCACGGCCTGTTACCGGTCGCCTCGGCCCTGGTCGAACCGGCGAAGGTGCTATTCCTCAACAACGCCATCAACCATGGGGTGCTCGCGCCGCTGGGCGTGACTCAGGCCGCCGAGACCGGCAAATCGATCATGTTCATGATCGAGTCGAACCCCGGGCCCGGCCTCGGAATCCTGTTGGCCTACCTGGTGTTCGGCCCGCGCAGCCTGCGCCCGACCGTGCCCGCCGCGGCGATCATCCACTTCCTCGGCGGCATCCACGAGATCTACTTCCCCTACGTGCTGATGAAGCCGCGGCTCATCCTCGCCGCCATCGCGGGCGGCGCGGCCGGTGTGGCCACCTTCATGGTCACCGGCGCTGGCCTGGTCGCCACCCCGTCGCCGGGTAGCATTTTCGCCTACATCGCCGTCACGCCCAAGGGCGGATGGTTCGGCGTCCTGCTCGGCATCGCCATAGCCGCCGGGGTGTCCTTCGCGGTCGGCGGGGCGCTGCTGGGATTCGGCAGATTCAGCAGGGAGGACGAGGCGGCCGAGGACGAACTCGCCGGCAGCGTCGCCACCTCCGCCGCCAACAAGCAGGCAAGCAAGGCTCCCGTCATCGCCCAATCCGGCCCCCAGGAGGCCTGAACGCCATGGTCACCATCAACGGAAGCGACGTCCGAAAGATCGTCGTGGCCTGCGACGCGGGCATGGGCAGCAGCGTCATGCTCGCCAGCCTGCTGCGCCGCCAGTTGAACAAACACCCGGTCACGGTCGAGCACACACCGGTCAACTCCGTGCCCGCCGACGCCGACGTCATCGTCTGCCACCGCGGACTGGCCGACCGGGCCAGGGCAGGCGCGCCCGGCAAGGTGATCGTCACCGTGCAGGTGTTCATCGGAGACCCGGCGGTCACGAAACTGATCGACGCGGTGCGTTCAGGCGGCGAGATCAATGGCTGACCAGGCAACGACCGGAGGCGCGAGAGAGTTACTGGACCGCGACGCGATCCGGCTGGCCGAACACGCCGCCGACCAGACCGACGCCATCCGCCGCTGCGGCGCCGTCCTCATCGAGGTCGGCGCCGTGGAGGCGGCATACGTCGAAGCAATGCTCGACCGGGAGCGCTCGATCTCGACCTATGTCGGCGAGGGCGTGGCCATCCCACACGGGACCCTGGCCTCCAAAGACGCGGTCCGGCGGGACGCACTCGCGGTGCTGCGGTTTCCCGACGGTGTCGACTGGGCCGGCCAGCAGGTCAACGTATGTGTGGCCATCGCCGCCCGCGGCAACGGCCATGTGGCGCTGCTGGCCGAGCTCGCCGAGCTGCTGCTGGATCCGGTCAAGGCGCAGGCGCTGCGCGAGGCCACCGACCCCGACGAGGTGCTGGCGCTGATGACACCCGCACGAGAGGAAAGCAACTGATGAAGGTCGTCCGCTTCCACGCCCCCGGCGACGTGAGGATCGAAGACGTGCCCGAGCCCACGCCCGGGCCGGGAGACGTCAAGATCCGCGTCCGCAACTGCTCCACCTGTGGCACCGATGTGAAGATCTCCAAGTTCGGCCACCACCACATCGTGCCGCCCCGGGTGATGGGACACGAGGTGGCTGGAGAGATCACCGAAGTGGGCGCGGACGTGACCGGCTGGCACCCCGGCGATCGGGTGCAGGTCATCGCCGCGATCCCCTGTGGACGGTGCGGTGAGTGCCTGCGCGGCCGGATGACGGTCTGCCCCAATCAGGAGTCCATCGGCTACCACTACGACGGCGGGTTCGCCCAATACATGGTCGTCCCGGCGAAGGTGCTCGCCGTCGACGGGGTCAACCGCATCCCCGACGGTGTCGGCTTCGCCGAGGCATCCGTCGCCGAACCGTTGGCCTGCGTGCTCAACGGCCAGGAGCTCGCCCGTGTCGGCCCCGGCGACGATGTCGTGGTCATCGGATCCGGGCCGATCGGCTGCCTGCACGTCCGCCTGGCCCGCTCCCGGGGCGCCGCGCGGGTGTTCCTCGTCGACATCAACCGGGCACGCCTGGAGATGGCCGCCGGGCTCGTGGCGCCCGACGCGGTGATCTGCGGCGACGAGACCGATCCGGTTGACGAGGTGCTCAAACTGACCGACGGCCGCGGCGCGGACGTCATCATCACGGCGGCGGCGTCCGGGGCCGCACAGGAGCAGGCCCTGCAGATGGCGGCGCGTCAGGCCCGGATCAGCTTCTTCGGCGGCCTGCCGAAGGACAATCCGATCATCAGATGCGACTCCAACCTGGTGCACTACCGGGAGCTGACCATCGTGGGCGCCAACGGTTCCAGCCCGGCACACAATGCGCAGGCGCTACGCCTCATCGCCTCCGGCGAGGTGCCCGTGACCGATCTGATCACCCACCGGCTGCCCATCGACCGCACGCTGGATGCCTTCGGCATCGTCGCGCGTGGTGAAGCCATCAAGGTCACGATCGAACCCTGACCCGACCACCGTCCCCCTTGCCCGAAGGAGCGCCCGTGCCAACCCGAACCGTCGTCATCGGATCCGCCAGCGGCCTGCACGCGCGGCCCGCAGCTCTGTTCGTCGCCGCGGCGGCGGCGCAACCGGTGAAGGTCACCATCCGGACCGCCGAGCGCAAACCTGTCCCCGCGGCCAGCATCCTGTCGGTACTGTCGCTCGGAGCCGTCCACGGCACAGAGGTCATCCTCGAAGCCGAAGGCGACGGCGCGCAGGCCGCTCTCGACGCGCTGGCCGCACTGCTTGCCCGCGATCTCGATGTGGAGGAGCCCGCAGATGCCTGAAATGCTCCGGGGTCTGGGCGTCAGCCCAGGCATCGGCGCGGGGCCGATGCTCAGGCTCGGCGAGGCCGCCGCACTGCCCGACCCGGCCCCGAGCACCGACCCGGCCGCCGAATTCGCCCGCGCGGCCAAGGCCTTGGCCACTGTCGCCGCCGACCTCACCGCCCGAGCCGGCAAGGCGCGCGACCGAGCCTCCGTCGAAGTGCTTAAGGCCCAGGCGATGATGGCCGCGGACCCGACCCTCGACGAGGCGATCGAGGCGAACGCGGCGGCCGGGCAGGACGCCCCCCACGCCCTGGCCAGCGCGTTCGAGGTGCACCGGGCGGCGTTCGCGGCAGCAGGCGGATACCTGGCCGAGCGTGTCGCCGACCTCGACGACCTGCGCGATCGGGCCGTCGCGGCCAGCCTCGGGCTGCCCATGCCCGGCATCCCCGACCCGGGATATCCCTTTGTCCTTCTGGCCCGTGATCTCGCCCCCGCCGACACCGCGCTGCTGGACCCCGCTCGCGTGCTGGCGCTGCTCACCGAAGAGGGCGGCCCCACCAGCCATACGGCGATCATCGCCCGCGCCATGGGCATACCCGCGGTGGTGGGCTGTGCCGGTGCGCTCAACCTCGACGAGGGCGTGCTGGTCGCCGTCGACGGCACCACCGGGCAGGTGACAATCGGTCTCACCGAGGCGCAAACGGCACGGATGGCAGACGACGAGCGGGCGCGACGCGAACGCCTGTCGCGCAGCACCGGGCCCGGCAGCACAGCCGACGGACATCCGGTGGCGCTGCTGGCCAACATCGGCTCGGCGCAGGACCTGCGCAACCCTGCCGCAGACACCGCCGAGGGAATCGGACTGTTCCGCACCGAGCTGCTCTACCTCGGCCGCGCCACTGCCCCCAGCTTTGATGAGCAGGTCGCTGCCTACACCGAGGTGTTCACCGCAGCGGCGGGCCGGCGGGTCGTCGTGCGCACCCTCGATGCCGGAGCGGACAAACCACTGGCATTCCTACAGTTGCCCGCCGAGCCCAACCCGGCGCTCGGTGTACGTGGTCTGCGCACCGCCCGCAGGCACCCCGACATGCTCGACCTGCAGTTAAGGGCCATCGCACAGGCGGCAGCCGACACAAGCGCAGCCGTGCAAGTCATGGCCCCCATGGTGTCCACCACCGCGGAGGCCGCCGATTTCGTCCAGCGATGCCGGTCGGCCGGACTGCCTTCCGCCGGGGTGATGGTCGAGGTGCCCGCAGCAGCACTGCGCGCCAACCGACTCGCCGCCGTCGTCGACTTTCTCAGCATCGGCACCAACGATTTGAGCCAGTACACCTTCGCCGCCGACAGGCAGATCGCAGACCTGGCCGGACTACTCGACCCCTGGCAACCGGCCCTACTGGATCTGATAGCCATGTGCGCGGCTGCCGGACGGTCCACCGGCACGGCGGTGGGGGTGTGCGGCGAAGCCGCGGCCGACCCCGCGCTGGCCCTCGTCCTGGTCGGGCTCGGTGTCGCCAGCCTATCGATGTCGCCGCTCTCGCTGGCCCAGGTACGTGAAGCGCTCAGCCAACAAAGCCTCGCCCAGTGCCGGCGACTGGCCCAACTCGCGCTCAACGCGGACGACGCCGTGCTGGCCCGCGAGTTGGTCACCGCGCAACTGGCATGACCCTTCAATCCCGTTGTTCTTGATGAACGGCGTGCGCGCTGCGGCCGACAGCGACGGCTGACCGAGCGCTTTCCCGTGCCCGAGGACCGGATTCGCGGATCAGTTAACTTCATTAAGAGTTGGGTGGATGATGCCATCGCTCGACCCGCATGTCAACGACCATCATCTATTGACAGTCGCCACCCGGCATGATTCCGTGAGAGCGCTCTCCCAGATCTCGCTCGCAGATCCCCGAGTAGCCGGTACGCGCGTACCCGTGACCCCCGCGGCGGAGACCGTCCGATCCGCCGGCAGGGCGGTCGAACGTGGCCCACCAACCGAACTAAGGAGTTGCCGATGCGTACCCAAACGAAATTTGTCAAGGCACTCGCCGCGCTCGCGGTGGCAGCCCCCTTGGCCATCGTGCCGGCCACGTCACCGGCGCTGGCCATCGGGCCCAACCTGCTGCCCTTCACGGTTACCAACACCACCGGCCGCAGCGGCCCGGTCTACCTCTATGTGCTAGGCGTCAACCTAAGCTCCGGCCGGCTCGGCTACGTCAGCGCGGGCGGCACGTTCACGCCCTGGGCCGCCGGTTCGCTGCCGCCCTCACCCGCGCCGGACGTGGCCATCGCCGGCCCGGGCAACGGTGGCAGCACGACAATCCAGGTGCCACGCGGGCTCTCCGGCCGGGTCTACATGTCGCTCGGGGAAAAGCTGAAGTTCTTCCTCACCCCCACCGGCCTCGTGCAGCCCGCCCCATGGGCCGGCGGCGACCCGAACCGCGACATCCTGTTCGACTGGAGCGAGTTCACCTACAACGACGCCGGCCTCTGGCTCAACAGCTCGCAGGTCGACATGTTCGCGGTGCCGCACGCCGTCACGGTGACGGGCAGCAGCGGCGCCACCAAGAAGACCGGCGAGCTGCTCAACAACGGCCGCGACAACGTGATCAACCAGATCAGGGCACAGGCCGGCTGGGCGAACACGGTCTATACCCGCTCCGACGGCACCGTGCTGCGGGTCCTCGCGCCCGGCAAGGCCGCCGACGCCGGGCTCTTCAGCACCACGTACCTGGATCCGTACATCAACACCGCGTGGAACGCCTACACCGGCAAGACGTTGACCGTCGTGCCGTTCGCCGACCAGCCCAACACGCGGTTCTTCGGCCGCACCTCGGGCAACGTCATGAACTTCACCAACACTTCCGGCCAGCAGGTCGCCTCGTTCAACAAGCCCTCCTCCGCCAACGTGTGGGGTTGCGACGGCAACCTCGCGGCCCCCAACGACCTGGTCGTCGGGCCGATCGCCCGTACGCTGTGCGCGGCGCTGCACCGCACCACACTGGGCACTATCGACACCCAGCCGGGTGGCGGGCCGGCGGACTTCTACCGGGGCACGCTCACCAACCACTACTCACGGATCATCCACGCCAACATGGCCGACGGTAAGGCCTACGGTTTCGCCTTCGACGACGTGCGGGCCCAGGAATCCCTGGTGCACGACGGCGACCCGCGTGCCGCCGGCATCATCCTCACCCCGTTCGGCGCGGGCGGCCCGACCACCCCGCCGGTTGGTGCCGATCTTCCGGCCGGGTACACCCGCTGCGCCGGTGAGGCAGGACAATGCTCATTCACCGGCACCCGCACGATCGCCTACGGCGCCGGCACCTACACCTACAAAACAGCCACCGGAAACACAGCATGCACCAACACCGCATTCAACGGCGACCC
>JBIOYB010000470.1:0-39053 GCA_044869915.1 Allorhizocola sp. | reverse complement strand
CCCGTCGCGGTCCACGCTCGAGCACGTCACGGGGCGGTGGGGCAGCCTGGTGCTGGGCGCGCTCGGGCCGGGGCCACTGCGCTTCAACGAGTTGCGCCGCAGGGTCGACGGGGTCAACCAGAAGATCCTGGCCCAGACCCTGCAGGCCCTCGAACGGGACGGCTTCGTCGAGCGCGACCTGATCAGCACGTTCCCGCTGCGGGTGGAGTACTCACTGACCCCAATCGGCGAATCGGTCACGCAACGACTGCTTTCCCTGTTCACCCACCTCGAAGCTCAGATGCCGGCAGTACTCGACGCTCAGAGGCGGTACGCCCGACGCGCCGACCAGTCATCGTCACCCCGGGGTAGCGAGAGGATTTCCGACTCCCAGAACACCACCACCGGCTTCGCGGCCACTCCGGACGCGGAGTCGACAAACCCCCGTCCACGGCGATCGAGCACGCCACGTCGGTAAGCACTCGCGCCCGTCGTGGACCGGGGGAGGAATCCGGCCTGGCCAGCACGGTCGATATGCCCTGGGTGAGGCCGGTGCGGTCGGCAAGCATCCGCAGGCCGATCACCCCGACCATGCCGACAACGCCCGCTCTGTCCGCGATGACCCGCAGATCCTTCGACCATGCCGTCGGGCCTGTCGCGTTCGACGATCGGGCGGATCTGGAAGGACTTCGGCCTCAAGCCGCACCGCACGGACGGGTTCAAGCTGTCCACGGACCCGTTGTTCGTGGAGAAGGTCGTCGACGTCGTCGGGCTCTACCACAACCCGCCGGAGCACGCGGTCGTGCTATTTAGATAGGGTGCGCTCCACCCGCGCATGCCGGACCCGCATCCGCTCACGCCGCGAAGCGCGCGATGCGCAGGGGCCGTCGGGCTTGCGATGGCCGGCGTGCACGATCGCCCCGATGCCCGCCACCCGCTCGACCTCTTCGTCGCGGGTCCGGTCGGTGGGCATGAGGTCAAGGTGAAGACGACGACCGGTTCTTGGTTCATCAGGTTTCCCATCGGGGATAAAAGGTAGCAAATCGGACATTCTTGACTCTCATGCCAAGGGCAACCGCGACGAAGTAAGAACCGATTGCCAAGAGCGACCCCGGACGCGATCCAGTCACCGATACGCCGATTGCTCTCGACCGTAGGTCGTACGCAAGGCGCTCCGGTAGGGTGCTTCTGATGATCGAGAGTTGGGACCATCTGCTCGCGGGACTCTCTACCGAGCTGGGACGCCGCAGGGTTGCCCACACTCTGCGTGTGTGCATCGACGGTCCGGATGCGGCAGGCAAGACGACACTCGCAGATGATCTCGCTACGCAGTTGGGTGGTGATCGTGTCGTTATCCGACTCTCCATCGATCGCTTTCATCGGCCTGCCGAGATCCGACGACGGCGAGGTTCGTTATCACCGCACGGCTACTACGCCGATTCGTTCGACCACGACATCATCATCGAGCGAGTGCTGCGACCGCTCGGGCCAGGCGGTGATGGCCGGTACTTGACGTCGGCATTCGACTATCGCTCAGATGCGCCGACACCGCACCAGGTCCTGCAGGCAACGCCTGGCGCCGTCCTCCTCTTCGATGGCGTATTCATGCTTCGCCCGGAGTTGCGCGACTTCTGGGATGTGTCGATCTACCTGCACGCAGATCCGGAGGTGAGCATCGACCGCGCCCGCGTGCGCGACCTCCAGGTCTTCGGTTCAGTCGATGTGATCGAGCAGCGCTACCGTCAGCGCTATTTGCCGGGGCAGGAGTTGTACCGTGCTGACGCGACCCCGATGGACGAAGCTGACATCGTGCTGGGTATGAATGACCCGCGCGGCCGGTGGTGATGCGCTGGCTGGCGCGCCGCGAATCCGGTCAGTGGGCATGAGGTCCAAGTGAAGACCGGTTCTTGGTTCGTCAGGTTTCCCCTCGGGCACCTGCTGGAACAGCAGCCGGCCGCGCTCGGGCGCGTCGTAGTCGCGCACGGCCGCGGCAGTCCTCCAGACCAGCTGGCCGTCGACGGTCGTCACGTCGCCGTCGGTCGCGATGCCCTAATCGAGCAGCGACTTGATCGTGTCGCTGTTGTCCTCGATGGTCCAGTGCAGTGCGCCGCTCCAGAACTTCGCCAACAGGTGCGGATCGGCACAGTCGATCGCGACCTGGTAGTTGACTCTCACGGGGTACAGCCTATAGAAGGAGGCCATGACTGGATTGGTGCGGATCGTCGTCGGAGCGGTCGCGAGCATCCTCGGCCTCGTCTGGCTGCTACAGGGGATCAATGTGCTGCCCGGCAGCTTCATGACCGGCGACCCGAAGTGGGCGGTGATCGGCCTGGTCGTGCTCGCCGGCGGCCTCGCGCTGTTGATCAGTGGGATAGGCCGGGTCCGCAACCCGAAACCTTGACAGTTCACCCAAAGGGTTGATGCCGATCTCTATCGGACCAGGGCAATCTACCTGCGTGTTGAACACGATGGTACGCATCGCGGCCGCCGTGCTGATGGGCGGCGCGCTGTCCACGGCCGGGGCGGCGACGGGGGCACAGGGTGCCGCGGCGGCGGTCGGCTACGTGCGGCTGGCTCATCTGTCCCCCGACACGCCTGAGGTCGACGTCTACCTCAGTTCGCAATCGGGGGCTGTCCAGGAAAAGATCTTCCCGGGCGTGGGCTACGGCGTCATGTCGCCATACATGTCGCTGCCCGCGGGCGGCTATGCCGTGGCCATGCGCCTCGCGGGCGCGGCACCGTCGGCCCCCGCGGTGCTGACCACCCAGGTGAGCCTGTCCAACGGGTCGGCCGTGACGGTCGCCGGGGTCGGGCGCTACGCCGGGCTGGGCCTCAAGGTGCTCACCGACGATCTGGCCCTGCCGCAGGGCGACAAGGCCAAGGTGCGCATCGTGCAGGCGTCCGTGCGCGCGCCGATTCTCGGCGTGTCCGTCGCGAATGGACCGGTCATCGCCGACAACGTCGCGTTCGCCACGACCACCGACTACCAGCTGGTCGATCCGGGCAGGTGGCGGCTGCAGGTGCGGCCCACGGGCGGCGGCGCGAGCACCGAGCTGTCCTCGACGCTGGGCGCGGGCAGCGTCTACTCGCTGCTCATCCTCGACGGCAAGTCCTCCGGGCTGACCACGGAGCTGCGCATCGACGCCAGCCGCAAGGGCGAGGTGCCCGACGGCGGTGTCCAAACCGGAGGCGGCGGGCTGCGGCTCATGCCGATGCTGTGGCTGGCCGGCGGCCTGCTCATCGTCGCGCTGATGGGGGCTGCCGTCCTGATCTGGCGGGTCCGCAGACCGTGAAAAACTGGATTTCCAGGTGCACAGACCCGTGATCCGCGGAAAAATCGCGGCGTGCGTTGCCGCGCTCGCGCTCGCCGGCTGTTCGGCCGCGCCGCAGGCGCGGTGGGAGCGGCCGGTTCAGCAGGCCGGGGCAGCGGTGCGCGACGGCGGCAGTGCGCCGACCCAACTCAGGATCCCGGTGATCGGGGTCGACGCGGGTCTGGTCGAGTTGCGTTTGGACGGTGCGGGCGCGCTCGAGCCACCCGCCGACTACGCGGTCCCGGGCTGGTATGCCGACGGCACGGCCCCCGGCGACATGGGTCCCGCGGTGATCGCGGGTCACGTCGACTCGCGCACCGGCCCCGCGGTCTTTTACAAACTGCGCGATCTGTTGCCGGGCGACGTGGTCCAGGTGCTCCGGGGCGAGCACTGGATCGACTTCGAGGTGACCGCGACCGGCCGGTATCCCAAGGACCACTTCCCCACCGCCGAGGTGTACGGCCCGACCCCCGACGCACAACTGCGGTTGATCACGTGTGGCGGGTTCTTCGATCGGGCTCGCGACAGCTATCGCGACAACGTCGTGGTTTACGCCATCATCAGAAGCGATGTCCAATAGCGGGTTCGGACTGGTCGCGGGGAGATACACGCTCCGCGATTCCCTTGGCGTGGGCGGGATGGGCCGGGTCTGGCTGGCATACGACGAGATCCTCGGCCGCGAGGTCGCCATCAAGGAGGTCTCGCCGAGGCAGGAGCTGTCCGCGGAGGAGAGCGACGAGCTGTGCCGGCTGATCCTGCGTGAGGCCCGGGCCACGGCCCGGATCAACCACGCGCACGTCGTGCGGATCTATGACGTGGTCCAGACCGAGGAGTGGCCCTGGATCGTCATGGAGTACATCCCCTCCCTGTCACTGCGCAAGGTGGTGGCCCATGAGGGGCCGCTGCCGCCGGGCGAGGTGGCGGTGATCGGGCTCGCCCTGCTGGAGGCGCTGTGCGCCGCCGACGCGGCGGGTGTGCTGCACCGCGACGTGAAGCCGGACAACGTCCTGATCGGTGAGGACGGCCGGGTGGTACTCACCGATTTCGGGCTGGCGTCTGTCGACACCGACGGCGCGGTCACCAGCGCGGCCAGACTGGGCACGCCGCAATACGTGGCGCCGGAGCGCGCCCGGCACGGCGTGTCCACTTTGGAGTCGGATCTGTGGTCGCTCGGCGCGACGCTCTACGCCGCCGTGGAAGGGCGCTCGCCTTATCAGCGAGCCACGGTGATGGAGACGCTCACCGCGCTGGCGGTCGATCCGCCCGACCCCATGCAGCGGGCCGGACCGCTGGCTCCGGTCCTGTTTGGACTCCTGCGGCGGGAGCCGAGCCAGCGCCTGACGCCGCCTCAGATCGAGGCGGCGCTCAGGTCGATCGTCGAGGGCCGGCCCGAGCGGGTGCCGCGCAAGCCCAAGCGCACGGCGGCCCTGGCCGGTCTGCTCGCTGCCGGCCTGCTCGCGATCGGCGCGGTGGTGGCGGGCGAGCCGGTCTCGCCGATCGAGGCTGTGGTCGTGCCGCCGCCCGAGCGGATCGGGGTGATGGCGTGCGAGAATCCTCCGGCCGAAACGACCACGGTGCCCTCTCATGAGGCGCCGGCGGGGGCATATGCGCTGCCGGCCGGCTGGGTGTGGGTCCGCGACGGCTACGCCGTGGCCGTGCCCGCGCACTGGAGACATTGGACGGTCGACGGTGCGGCGTGCTTCGCCGACCCGTCCAGCAGCCGCCTGCTCGCGGTCGGCATCGGGCCGCTGGACCCGCCCGGCTACGCGGTGCAGCGCCAGGGCGACATCCAGCTGGCCGCTCCCGCGTTCGAGACCGAGTTCACCTATGCCGGCGAAGAGCGCAAGCGCCGCGCGATCGCGCTCTTCGCCGGTGCGCATGTGGTGCTGTGGGCGTCAGACGAGTTCGACTTCCAGCCCAGCCGCAGCCTCTACGACGTGGTCCGCGGGACCTATCACGAATACACCTCGACCTCGTAGACGCGTGCCGCGTTGTCCGTTGTGGACGTCGGCGCGGTGATGTTCAGCCGCACGTAGCGTTGGTTGACGGGCGTGATGGTGTGGTTGGTGACGCTGGCCGTGTTGCCGGTCACGGTCACGACCGTCGTCCAGTTGGTGCCGTCGCTGGACACCTGGAGCGTGAAGTCGCGCGTGTTCCAGGTGGCCGACTCGCCGCCCGCGCCCGCGTGCCGCAGCGTGAACGACTTGATGTTGAACGTGCCGCCGAGGTCGACCTGCCAGAACTTGGTCGCGCCCAGCGAGCACCACTTGTCCGTGGTGCCGCCCGTGACGGTGCCGTTGACCGCCTTGGCCGGCCCCTCGTTGGCGTTGCACGACGAGTCCGCGGTCGCGGGCTTGTTGAGCGCCACGTTGACGGGCCCACCCGTACCCCCATAAACCTCAAATTCATCGATGCGAGCCGCACCGTTGCCGTTGTTGGACGGTGTGGTGATGTCGAGGCGCACGTAGCGGGCCGACACCGCCGCGATGGGGTGGTAGGTACGCGACGACCGGTTGCCCGACACCGTGGCGCGCGTCGTCCAGTTCGTGCCGTCGGTGCTGGTCAGGATGTTGAACGCGCCCGTGTTCCAGCCGGTGGTCTCACCGCCGAGGCCGGCGTGCTTGACCACGAACGACGACACGTTCTGCGCCGAGCCCAGGTCGACCTGCAGCTGCTTGGTCCCGGCCGCGGCCGAGCACCACTTGCTGGCCGACGACAGCACGCCGTCGAACGCCTTCGCCGGTGTCTCGGTCGTATTACACGACGCCGACCCGGTGGCCGCCTTGTTGAGCGCCAGGTTGGTGCCGAGCTCGGGCGCGGCGGGCGGCGGGGTCGCACCGTCGTTGTAGGACGGTGGCACGTCGCCGGCGCCCGTGCCCCACGACGACGGCGAGCCGCCCATGGTGTACGAGAGCGTCGCGCCGCCGGCGATCGCCGGATACGCGAGCCAGTTGCGCGACTGCGCCGTGCCGTTGAGCGCGAATCCCTGGACGTACTGCCCGCTGCCGGTGGAGTTGATCTGGATGTCGCCCACCGGTCGGTCGATCAGGATCGACGAGAACTGCGGGCCGTGCAGCGCGAGCAGGTCGGCGCCGGGCGTCGGCGGATACATGCCCATCGCCGCCCACACATACCAGGCCGAGGTCGCGCCGAGGTCGTCGTTGCCGGGCAGCCCGCCCGCGCCGGTGGTGAACGACTCGTTCATCACGCGCCGCACGGCGGTCGAGGTCCCGGCCGGATAGCGGGCCCAGTTGTAGGCCCACGGCACGCCGTGCTCGGGTTCGTTGCCGATGTAGAAGAACGGGCGCGACAGCCCGCCGTTGAGCTCGATGAAGTGGTGGTCGAGGCGCTGGCGCGCGGTCTCCGGCCCGCCCATCAGGTTGATCAGCGAGCCGAAATTGTACGTGACCATCCACGTGTATTGCGACGCGTTGCCCTCGGTATAGGACGGGCTGGCCGGGTCCAGCGGCCACGGCCACGTGCCGTCGGAGTTGCGATCGTGCACATAGGACGATTCGGTGTTGAACACGTTGCGCCACCATTGGGCGCGCTGCATGTAGGTGTTGTAGAGCGACGTGTTGGCCTGCCGCTGCGCGAACTGGGCGATGGCGAAGTCGGACGCCGAATACTCCAGCGAGTCGGACGGGTCCTCGTGGATGTATTGCAGCTGGGCGTAACCGCTTTGGCGGCCGCGGATCGGCGAGCCCTGCTGCGTCCCCCCGTTGGAGGAGTTGTTCATCAGGGTGAGCGCGCTGGCGCGGTCGAAGTCGGTGACGCCGAACGCGTTCATCGACGAGACGATGACCGGGCCGGGGTCGCCGGTCATCACGAAGTGCTCGTTGTGGTTGTGCGACCACTTGGGCAGGAGCCCGCCCTGCTGGCCGTCGAGCACCATCGACTGGGCCATGTCGGCCGCTTCGTTGGGCGCGATGAGCGCGATCAGCGCGGCCCAGGACCGGTAGATGTCCCAGCCGGAGTAGTTCTGGTAGACCGTGCGCGTGGACGTGTGCACGGCGTTGTCGAAGCCCCGGTATTGGCCGTTGGCGTCGCTGGCGATGTTCGGGTTGATCAGCACGCGGTAGAGCGCGGTGTAGAACTTCTGCAGTTCGGTGGCTGTGCCGCCGGTGGCCTGCACCCGGTTGAGCATGGTGTTCCACTCGGTGTCGAGGTTGGCGCGCACCGTGTCGAAGGCGAAGCCCGACTGCTCGGCGTTGAGGTTGGCCTGCGCGTTGGCCACGCTCACGAACGAGATGCCCACCTTCATCTGCACCACCGGGTTGGCGGTGGTGTCGAAGTTGAGGTAGCCGCCCGAGTTCACGCCGCTGGTGCTGGTCGAGCCGGCGCTGACCGTGGCGCCCAGCCATGTGCCGAAGGAGCCTGGCGCGCGGTCGAATTGGGCGTAGTAGTGCACCTGGTAGGTCTTGGACGAGCCGCAGAAGCCGCCGCCGGTGAACGACCCGGACACGGTGGACCCGCTGATGCTGATCGACCCGCTGCGGTTGCCGGTCGCCGACCGCGAGGTGTTGATGAGCACCTTGGCGGTGGTCGTCGCGGGGTAGGTCAGGCGCATGATGCCGGTGCGCTTGGTCGTGGTCAGTTCGACCTGCGTGTTGCCGTAGGTGGACAGCGCGGCCTTGTAGTAGCCGGCCTGCGCGACCTCGGCCGATTTGGTCTGCGTCGCCTGGTAGGACGTCCAGTTGGGGCCGGGCGACGAGCCGATGTTGCCGGTGATGGGCAGGATGCCGATGTCCTCGTTGTTGGCGCAGCCCGCGCCGTTGAAGTGGGTGAGGCTGAACTCTTGTATCTGCGTGTCGGAGAAGCGGTACCCCGATGGGGACGCGGTGGGGGTGTCCGGGCTCCACTGGATCATGCCGAACGGTGCGACCGGGCCGGGCACGGTGCTGCCGCCCGCGCCGCCGGGCACCGGGTTGGGCGAGTTGCTGTCGTCGGTGCCGATGAAGGGGTTCACGTGTTGGGTGAGCGGCAAGACGGCGGCCTGTGCCTGCGCTGCGGGGAGCACGGCCGGGAACATCGCCGCCAATAGTCCACATAGGACTAGAACGGGGAGGGGTCGACGGGACATTGATCTCTCTCCTTTGAGACAACGTTGTCAATAGGAAAGTACTCAAACAAATCGATGTCAAGCGGACGGCTTCACACTGAGTCGTGAGTCAGGAATAATGGCCTGGTGAACGCGCCGATAGACCCCTCCACCGCCCTGCTACCGTTCGGCCAATCGACCATGTTGCCCGGCGCGGCCTACGCGTCGGAAAGCGTTTTCACGTGGGAGCAGCGCCATCTGTTCGCCGGCTCGTGGACGTGCGTGGGGCGCGTCTCCGAGCGCGCGTTCACGAAACGCATCGGCGATGTCGGGGTCATCGTCACGCCCGAGCGGGCGTTCGCCAACGTGTGCCGCCACCGCGGGCACGAGCTCGCACCGGCCGGGCAGGCGCTGCTGTGCTCATATCACGGGTGGTCATACCACCTGGACGGGACCCTCAAGGCGTCGCCGCGGGTCGAGCTGGACAAGGACGCCTACGGGCTGGTCGAGCTGCCGCGCGCGGACTGGCACGGCTGGACCTTCGTCAACGCGACCGCGACCGCGGCACCCTTTGCCGACCACATCGGTTCGCTCGACGCGCTCGTGAGCCCCTATCGCCCCGAGCGCCTGGAGGTGAAGGCGCGCCACGAGTACGAGGTCCGCGCCAACTGGAAGGTGATAGGCGAGAACTATCACGAGTGCTACCACTGCCCGCTGATCCATCCCGAGCTGTGCGCGGTGTCGCCGCCCACGAGCGGCAACAACTGGCGCGGCGAGCCCGGCAACTGGGTCGGCGGCGCGATGGACCTGCGCGACCACGCGGCGACGATGTCCCTGGACGGGCAGTCGCACGGCGCCTTTCTACCGGGCGTTGATCTGCGAACCGTCCGTTATCTCGGCCTCTTCCCCAACCTGATGATCTCGCTGCACCCCGACTATGTGATGACGCACCTTTTGACGCCGGTCGCGCCCGACCGGACGGCGGTCGTGTGCGAGTGGCTGTTCGACCCGTCGGTCAGCGATCCGGCCTACGCGGTCGGCTTCTGGGATCTGGTCAACAAGCAGGACTGGGACGCGTGCGAGTCGGTGCAGCGCGGGGTGTCCTCGCCGCATTTCATCCCGGGCCCGTTGGCGCCCAACGAGACCGCCGTCTACGACTGGATCCGGCTCATCGCCCGCGCCTACGTGACCGGCTGACGGCGCGCCGGGCGCACCCGACCCACGGTCCACATTGGGCAGTCGATGGGTTAAATTAATCTATGTCTTGGGCACGAGGGCTCAATCTCGCCGAGCGCACGGCACTGCCGGTGCCGCCGGCGCAGCCCGGAGCGGGCGGCGATCGGGCGCGGCGACGGCTGGCCCGATGGCAGCGCGCGCACGGCCTGGGCGACGGCGGCGGCTTCGCGGTCATGCTCGAGGCGCTCGGCACGACCGAGGCGGGATTGCTTGCGCTGCTTGGCGAACAGCCATCGGAGCTGGCGCGGCGGGCCGCTGCGCCGCCGGATTGGGCCAACCCTATCTATGTAGAGTTATTGCCGAGCGCACGCCCCGTACCAGAAAAAGACTCTAAATCCTTCTGGTTGAGCGGGTTTTCCCGGGTGATCTCCCCTTTTGTCCGCCACGCCATCGATGACCTCGAGCAACGGCTCCTTGCCCATCCGGTGCACGAGGCCGTCGCGCTCGGCCCGGTGCTGGAGGAGATCACCGCGAGCCTGGCCGGCGACCTGGTGACCACCGCGACCCGCACGCTGGTGCTTGAGCTCAACGTGATGCGGGTGCAGGGCGGGCTCACCGGCGACACGGCCGCCGACCGGTTCTGGTCGTTCGTCGACGCGACGATCAAGCAGCGCGAGGCGCTGTTCGACGAATATCCGGTGCTCGCCAGGCTGCTCGCCCGCCAGGCCGGCACGTGCGTCGAGGCCGTGTGGGAGTTCTTCCAGCGCTGGTGGGAAGACCGCGAGCTGCTGGGCGCGGGCCGGATCGAGGCGGTCGAGTTCGGCCTGGGCGACCCGCATCGGGGCGGGCGGACCGTGGCCGTCGTGCGCCTCGACAGTGGCGAGAAGTTCGTCTACAAGCCCCGGCCCTTGGGCGCGCACGTCCACTTCAACTCGCTGCTGCGGTGGCTCAACGGGATCGCCGGCGGGATCGAGCTGCGCCAGCTGTCCATAGTGGACCGTGGCGGCTACGGCTGGGTGGAGTTCGCCGAGCATTTCGAGTGCGCCGACGCCGCCGAGGTGAACCGCTACTACCGCCGGCTGGGCGCGCTGATGGCACTGCTGTACACGCTCGACGGCGCCGACTTCCACTTCGAAAACCTTGTCGCCTCGGGCGGCCAGCCCGTCATCGTCGACCTGGAAACCCTTTTCCACCAACGGTTGACTCCGATGGTCGGCGGCGCCGAGATCGCCAACGATCCGGCCCTGGGCGCGCTGGACGCGTCGGTCAACCGGCTCGGCCTGCTGCCGATCCTGGTCACCGGCAAGGAGTCGACGATCGACCTCGGCGGGCTCGGCGGCGATCCGGCCGGCACGAGCCCCTTCCCCGTGCCGGCCCTGCAGGACGAGGGCACCGACACGATGCGCATCGTCCGCCGGCACACCGAGTTTGCCAGCGGCCAAAACAGGCCGGCGGCAGGCGGGGTCACGGCCGACCCGCTCGACCACATGGAGCAGCTGCTCGACGGCTTCCGCCTGGCATATCGGGCGATCGGTGCTCACCACGGCGAGCTCGATGGCATGCTCGACCGGTTTGCCGGCGCCGAGGTGCGCATCGTGCTGCGGCCCACCCAGGTCTACGCCTCGCTGCTGGCCGAGGGCAACCATCCCGTCCTGCTGCGCGACGCCCTCGACTACGACCGTCACCTGAGCCTGCTGTGGGCGGATTGCTCGCGGCGGCCCGAGCTGACCCGGATCGTGCCGCACGAGCTGGCCGACCTGTGGGCCGGCGACGTACCCATCTTCACCGCCCGGCCCGGCTCGCGCGACCTGTGGACGTCGAGCGGCCATCGGCTGCCCGAATGCTTTCCCGACAGCGCGCTGGATCGGGTGCGGGCCAAGCTCGCCGGGTTTGGCGATGACGACCTCGCCCGGCAGGAGTGGATGATCACGGCCGCGCTGGTCACCCGGCCCCACGTGCCGGTGGTCACGCGGACGACGGCGCCGGACGTTGCGGGCAAACCTCTGCACGGCGACTATCTGGCGGCGGCGAAACGGATCGGCGACAAACTCGTCGAACTGTCCATAAGCGACAGTGAAGGGCGGTCGAGCTGGCTGGGGCTGACCATGGCCGGCGACGCCACGTGGCGGGTGGAAGCGCTCGGCTGGGACTTCTACTCCGGTTCCAGCGGAGTGGCGCTCTTCCTGCACGCGCTCGGCGAGCTGACCGGCGAGCCACGCTACGCCGAGACCGCCTCCCGGGCACTGTGGTCGCTTCCCGGCGTGCTGACCGACTTGGCGGGCAGGCCCGCGGGCAACCGGGGCAGCGGTCTGACCGGACTGCCCGGGCTCGCCTATGCCCTGACCCATATGCGCCTGCCCACCCACCTCGAACGGGTGGTGCGGCTGTGCGGCGAGGCGGTCGACGCCGACACGAGCTTCGACATCCTCAAGGGCAGCGCGGGCACCATCGCCGCCATGCTCGCCGTGCACGCGCATACCGGGTCGGGCGCCGCGCTCAAGGTCGCGGTCCGTTGTGGTGAAAGACTTTTGGCTCATTCGGTACCGGTGGGAGCCGCCCTGACCTGGCCCGCGGCCGGGCCGGCCGACCAACCGCTGACCGGCTTCTCCCACGGCGCGGGTGGCATCGGATGGGCGCTGGTGCGCCTCGGCGCCGCCACCGGCGAGCAGCGTTTCGTCGACGCGGGGCTGGCCGCGTTCCGCTACGAGCGCGCGGAATTCCGTGCCGACTGGGGCAACTGGCCCGACTTCCGCACGCTGCACGCGGGGCAGGACGGTCACATGTTCGCCTGGTGCCACGGCGCGGGCGGGATCGGGCTGGCGCGGGCCGACGTGCTGTCCATTGTGGACGATCCGGGCGTGCGCGACGATCTGGACCTCGCCGTGGCCGCCATCGCCGGCCACGGCTTCGGCCTGAACCACTCCCAGTGCCACGGCGACACCGGCAACCTCGAGCTGCTGCTCGTCACCGGCCACGACGTGAGCCCGGTCGGGGCCCGGCTGCTCAAGGAGCTCGACGACGACGGGCCGCGCTGCGGCACCCCCAGCGGGGTCCAAACGCCGTCGCTGATGACGGGCCTGGCCGGGATCGGATATGGCCTGCTGCGGCTGGCCGCGCCCGAACGCGTGCCCTCGATCCTGCTCGCCCACACCCATGGAAAGGGGAACTGAATGATCACAACACTCGAACCGCACGATATGGTGCGCGCCTGGAAGGACGACGACTACCGCGAGGACCTCGGCCTCGAACTGGCCGACCACCCGGCCGGCGACATCGACCTGACGAACATCAGGATGAACGACGCGCCGGACACCACCGTCACCATCTCGCTCGCGATCTGCGAAAGCATCATCAACAACTGCTTCACCAGCTGGCCCTATATCTGCTCCACCAAGCTGTGCCACAACGAGCTGGCCGAAAGCCGCAACTGACCACAGCCGACAACACAGTTCACCGCTCCTGCCGGCCGCCCGGCAGGAGCGCCACCTTTTCCGCGATCAATTCGTAGGAGCGGATGCGGGCGCCGCCGCCGTAGACCAGCGTGGTGAGCATCAGCTCGTCCGCGCGCGTGCGCTCGAGCAGCGCGTTGAGCCGGTCGGTCACCGTGGCCACCGAGCCGATCGCCTGCCCGCTCTGCCGCTGCCGCACGATCTCGCTTTCCATTGGCGTGTAAGCGTATTGGGCCGCCTCCTCCGGCGTGGGCAGCTTGCCGGAGGGCGCGCCGCCATGACGGCGGGCATTGTGCTCCCGGATGAAGGCCAGCCCGGCCGGCGCGGCCAGCCACTGCGCCTCCTCGTCGGTTTCGGCGCAGACCGCGTGGACCGCGACCATGGTGCGCGGCTCGGCCAGCCAACGCGACGGCCGGAACGAGTCGCGATAGATGCCCAGCGCCAGATCCGTGCCGAGCGGGCTGAAGTGGTGGGCGAAGGAGAACGGCAGGCCCAGCCGCCCGGCCAGCTGCGCGCTGAAGTCGCTCGAGCCGAGCAGCCACACGTCCGGCCGGTCGCCTCGGCCGGGCACCGCGACCACGTTTGGCGCCTCGGCGCCGGTGTCGAAAAAGGACAACAGCCGGTCGAGCTCCTGCGGGAAGTCGTTGGCGGACAGCGCCTCGACGCTGCGGCGCAGGGCGAGCGCGGCGGCCGCGTCCGTGCCGGGCGCACGGCCGATGCCCAGATCGATGCGGCCCGGGTGCAGCGCCACAAGCATGCCGAACTGCTCGGCCACGACGAGCGGCGGATGGTTGGGCAGCATGACCCCGCCCGCGCCGAGCCGGATCGTCGAGGTCACCGCGGCCAGGTGGGCCAGCAGCACAGCCGGCGAGGAGCTGGCGATGCCGGGCATGCTGTGGTGCTCGGCCACCCACATGCGGCGGTAGCCCAGCTCCTCCGCCCGGCGGGCCAGCGCGGTGGTGTGCGCCAACGCTTCGGCGTTGGTGGCGCCCTCGGCGACGGGGGCCAGATCGAGCACGGAAAGCGGCACGGTGGTCACGACATCATTCAACACCAATGACTAACCGGGCGCGCTCGGTGGTACACCGATGTATTGCTTGTATTGGCGGCTGAAGTGGGCGACGTCGGTGTAGCCGAGCGCGGCCGACACCTGCGTCACGGACATGCCGGTCTCGGCGAGCAGCTGGCGGGCGCGGCTCATCCTGGCTTGGATCAGATACTTCGCCGGGGGCAGGCCGGTCAGCGCGGTGAAGCGGCGGGTGAATTGCGCCTTCGACAGCGCGGCACGGGCGGCCAGCTCCGGCACGCTCCAGCGCCTGCGCGGGTCGCGCCGGATGGCCTCGGCCAGCTCGTCGATCACACTGTCCACACCGGACGGTGGCGGGTGGGCCGCGTCGTCGTGCAACAGATCGAGGATGAATTCGAGACAGGTCGTGGCGCCGTCCACGTCGCCGCGGCGGTGCAGCCGGTCGGCGCGGCGGGCAAGTCCGTGCAGCAGCGCCTGATCGCTTACCCGGCAGCGGATCGGGTCGATGTGGGCGATGAAGTGCATGCCGAAGACGAGCAGGCGGCGGCGCGGGTCGTGGGTCCCGATCGGGGCGTCGCCGGGCCGGAAGACGAAGCACACGCCCGGCTCGAGCGGCACGGTGTCCGCGCCGATCGTCATGCTGCCCACGCCGCCGAGCACGCACCACAGGAGGTGCTCGGTCAGGGGTTTGGAGTGCCACGACCATCCTGGCTCGCAACGCCAGTAGGTCGGCGGGGTAACGAGGCGGGCGGGCGTCAAATCGTCAACTCCATGCGCCAAAACTGCCTGTATCTGGGCTGCTTCCCATTGCAGCATAGGGTCATGATGAGCCATTCATACAATGCCTCGTTTGATGAGCTGGGCTACGCGGTGGTGCGCGGCGTCTTCCCGCCCGACGAGGTCGAGCGGTTGCGCGAGCACTTCATGACGTTGCGGCGGCGCGGTTCGCGCGACCTGGATTATGTGGGCGTCGACGCGGGAAGCCGCGATCCGCTGAAGCGTTATCCGCGGATGGCGCAGATGCACCGGTGGGACGACACCTCGCTGCGCTGGCTGATCGACCCCCGGCTAAGCGAGCTGCTGACCGGGCTGCTCGGCGCGGAGCCCTATGCGGTGCAGACGATGCTCTACTTCAAGCCCGCCGGATCGCGTGGGCAGGCGCTGCATCAGGACAACTTCTACCTGAAGGCCCAGCCCGGCACGTGCGCCGCGGCCTGGATGGCGCTCGATCGGGCGGACGAGGACAACGGGTGCATGATGGTCGTGCCCGGCAGCCACCGCTGGCCGATCCTGTGCACCGAAAAGGCCGACACCACACTGAGCTTCACCGACGTGACGGTGCCCGTGCCGGGCGCGTTCGACGCGGTGCCGGTCATCATGGAGCCGGGCGACGTGCTGTTCTTCCATGGCTCTCTGGTGCACGGAAGCCTGCCCAACCGGACGGCCGACCGCTTCCGGCGCGCGCTCATCGCGCACTACATCCAGGCGGAGGCCACACAGGTCGCGTCCTACTACCACCCGGCGCTACGGATGGACGGCACGCCGCTGACGCTGGACGTGAGCGTGGGCGGCGGCGCCTGCGGCGAGTGGGCCGAGGCCGACGGGCAACCCGTCGTGGCGATGACCGGCGTGCACACGGTCACCCGCAAGCACGAATAGTCACAGCGGCGAGCGCAAGCCGCACACCCGCCAGCGATCGTCCTCCCAAGTCAGCGCGAACACCCTGCGCGCGTTGTGGGTGAACCCAAACATGTCAAACGTCACACGCACGGTCACCTCGGCGGAACCGGTGTCATGGGTCTGCGAATCCAGTATTTCCCAGTCGACCGGCTCCGCCAGGAGGGTCAGCAGTTGTGTGGCCGGCACCTTCCGTTCGCAGGTCAGCTCCTGCGCGCGGACGGTGTCGCGGTCGCGGACGGCGGTCAGGTATTGCTCCACCACCGCCTCGGGACCGTTGCGGGCGTTGGCCCACCACACAAGCCCGCCCACGGCGCAGACGCAGCACACCAGCACGACGAAGGAGGTCACCGCTCCCACGATGATCCAGCTTTTGCGGTTCACGCGGGATCCTCCCGGAATGACTTGAGCTGGATCGCGGAACGGGTGTCGATGCCGCGTGCGAGATGATCGATCAATTGCGGACAGTGGAGCGTTTGACGGCGTGCACCTGGTGCCGGTCAGCCGATATCGCCAAACGGCTTTGCGACTCGAACATCGGGCGTCCACAGTAGACGGACGGGAAGCTCGCCCTTAGCGGTCGCGGGCACGGCCACCGCCAGCGTCGCGAGCACGAACTGCGCGCGGGCGATGTCGATCGGGTGGACCTGACCCGGCGCCGAATAAAATGTCATATTTTCGGCCATGGTCAGGTCGCGCGATGCGTGCAGGGACAGGGTGGTGTGGCCGATGGCACCGCCGTCGTGGCCCCATGCCCGCACGCCGCCGGGCAGGCCGATCCACAACAGCCCGAGCCCATAGCCGGCCGCGTCGGGGTTGGCCGGGTCAAACGGGTTGGTGGTCTGCATCTCCCGCAGCAGGCGCGGGGACAGCAGGCGCCCGTCGAGCAGCGCGCGGTAGAAGCGGTTGATGTCGTGCGGTGTCGAGATGAGCTCGCCGGCCGCCCACAGGAAGGTCATATTATAGACGCTGAAGTCGCGCAGGCCGCCGTCGATCCACGGGACGTAGGCCTCCGAGTGCGGCCCACGGATATGCGGCTGCCTGCCCGGGAAGTAGCTGTCGTCCAGGCCCAGCGGCCGCAGGATGCGCCGATGCACCTCATCGGCGTAGCCGCGTCCGGTCAGCTTCTCGATGAGCAGGCCGAGGAAGATGTAACCGGAGTTGGTGTAGGAGAACGCGCCCCCGGGTGGTCCGGTCGGCGGCATGTTCAACACGATCTGGACGAGCTCCTGCGGGCGGTAGGTGCGCTGGCCGACGTTGATGAGGTCGTCGGCGGTCTGCAGGATCGCGTTGGTGTAGTTGCCCAGACCGCTGGTGTGGTTGAGCAACTGCCGGATCGTGATCGGACCGGTCGCGTGCTCCGGCAGATAGTGCGCGATCGGGTCGTCGAGGCGCAGCCGCCCCTCCCCCGCCAGCTGCAGCACGACCGTGGCCACGAAGGTCTTGGTGATGCTGGCGACGCGATGCCTGAACCAGGGCCGCACCGGCCGTCCACTGTCGACGTCGGCAAACCCGGCCGCGAGCCCGATCCTGTGCCGGTCGATGCGGACCTCGGAGAACACGCCGGGCATGCCCGCCATATGCTCCGCTGTGAGCAGCTCTTGCAGGCGATCCCGCTCACCGCCATCGGTGTCCCGCGCAAACGCCGTGCCGGGCAACACCAACGCGGCCGGGATGGCCGCGGCAGCAGCGAGCAATGTCCTGCGTTGCATGAGTTTCCTCCCCAGAAATAGTTGTCAGCGCCGCCAGAGTTTCCACGTGAGGGCGGCGATATAGGACACGGTGAAGACCGCGATCAGCGCGAGATAAGGCATGCTCACGTGGCCCCGGGCCAACTCATAGAAGAACATGCCCTGGATGACCAACCAGGTGATCACGCCGGCGGCCGCGGTGGCGTGCACGTCGATGCCCTTGAAGCGCTCATCCTTGCCGCTGAGCAACACGCCGACAAACTCGCTTCGCAGGGCGACGAACAGCAACGCGCCGGTGACAGCCAGCATCCATAGCAGAACGAGGACGCCCTTCCACGGTTCGCCCTTGATCCACAACGACACCAGGAAGGCAAGTCCAAAGCCCAAGCCGAGCAGCCCGACGCAGATCAGGCGCACACGGCTAGCTCGCACCGTCATCGAAAACCTCCTCAACGGTCGCACCGAAGAACCTGGCCAAGGCCATGGCCAATGGAAGCGAAGGGGTGTAACGCTCGGTCTCGATCGAGTTGATGGTCTGCCGGGAAACAGCCATCGCCTCGGCAAGCTCGCCCTGGGAAAGCCCTTTCTCCGTCCGAAGCCGACGAACGCTGTTTCGCACAGTGACAAGCTAGCTTGACACTCGGGCAGGTGTCAAGCGAACTTGTCACCCCGCCAAGGCACAATAGTCGGGCGGACTGTCCGATGCGGACGGTCCGCCCGACTTGGCGTCCGGGTCTTGTCAGCCGATCCGGCTGAACGGCTTGGCGAGGCGGACATCGGGCGTCCACTGTAGACGGAGCGGCAGCACTGCCCTCGCGTCTGCCGGCTCGGTCACGCCGAGCGCCGCGAACAGGAAGTCCACGCGCGCGATCTCGATCGGGTGGACTTCACCCGGTACCGAATAAAATGTCATGTTTTCGGCCATGGTCAGGTCGCGGGACGTATGCAGGGAAATGGTGACGTGGCCCACGGTGCCGCCGTCGTGACCCCATGCCCGCTCACCGCCGGGCAGGGCCAGGAAGAACAGACCGAGCCCGTAGCCCGCGTCGCCAGGGTTGGCCGGGTCGAACGGGTTGGTGGTCTGCATCTCCCGCAACAGGCGCGAGGACAGCAGGCGCCCGCCGAGCAGCGCGCGGTAGAAGCGGTTGAGGTCGTGCGGTGTCGAGATGAGCTCGCCCGCGGCCCAGGCCCATGTCATGTTGTAGACGCTGAAGTCGCGCAGGTTGCCGTCGATCCACGGGACGTAGGCCTCCGAGTGCGGACCGTGAATGCGCGGGTCCCTGCCCGGGAAGTAGGTGTCGTCCAAGCCCAGCGGCCGCAGGATGCGCCGGTGAACCTCGTCGGCGAAGCGCCGCCCGGTCAGCTTCTCGATGAGCAGGCCGAGGAAGATGTAACCGGAGTTGGTGTAGGAGAACACGCCGCCGGCCGGGCCCGTGGGCGGCATGCCGAGGGCGATCTGGATCAGATCGTCGGGACGGTAGATCCGCTGGCCGACGTTGATGAGGTCGTCGGCGGTCTGCAGGATCGCGTTGGTGTAGTTGCCCAGACCGCTGGTGTGGTTGAGCAACTGCCGGATCGTGATCGGGCCCGTGGCATATTGTGGCAGGTAGCGTGCGATCGGGTCGTCGAGGCGCAGCCGCCCCTCCCCCGCCAGCTGCAGCACGACCGTGGCCACGAACGATTTGGTGATGCTGCCGACGCGATGCCTGAACCAGGGCCGCACCGGCCGTCCACTGTCGACGTCGGCGAAGCCCGCGGCCAGACCGATCTCGCGCCGGTCGATGCGGACCTCGGAGAACACGCCGGGCATGCCCGCCGTATGCTCCGCTGTGAGCAGCTCTTGCAGGCGATCCCGCTCGCCGCCATCGGTGTCCCGCGCAAACGCCGTGCCGGGCAACACCAGCGCGGCCGGGATGGCCGCGGCAGCAGCGAGTAATGTCCTGCGTTGCATGAAGATCCCCCCATCATGATTTGTCTATGTCAGACTACCCCGGTCTGTCATCACCGCCGAAAAGCCCAAAATGTCGGGCACGGCACCGTCCGGGCCGGCCTCCCTGACGCGGGTGAGGGTCAGACCGGCGTCGAGCGCGGTGTGCAGGAGATCCGGCAGCGGCGTGTGCCAAGCACCCACCTTGACCCGCACACCCTGATCGGTGAAGGATTCGAAACGCCTGTCCCGCCGGTGATAGCCGCCGTCGACGACTATCCGGGCCGGATCGGTGCGGTCGGCGAACGCACCGGTGAAGGCCGGATGCACTCCAATGTGGACAAAGATGCCGCCCGGTCGCAGGATGCGGGCCACCTCCGACACCACGGCCGCGTAGTCGGGCACGTCGGTGTGGGCCAGGATACAGACCGCGGCCGCCACGCTGCCCGTCGCCAGCGGCAGGGCGGCGGCGTTGGCGCACGCCACGGGCAGTTTGGCCGCGGCGTGGCGGAGCTGACCGGCCGACAGGTCCACGCCCACCGGCGACCAGCCCAGCTCGCGGAGCACACGGGCATGCGCGCCCGTGCCGCAGCAGATGTCCACGCACGCTCCCGCACCGCCGGGCGGCAACAGGTTGCGCAGCAAGCGATGCACGCGCTCGGTGAAGGCGGAAGCGGTGCCGTCGATGTATTCGGCGTACCAGTCGGCGATGGCGTCGTACGCGGCGAAATTCCCCATCCCGCGGATGCTACTTCGGTTAAGGTCGGCGGATGTCCTATGCCAGGCGCTCCGCACGGGTCATCCTCGTCGACGGGCAGGACCGCGTGCTGCTTTTCCGCTTCCCATGGGACCATCGCCGGCCCGCAGACGGCTATCTGTGGGTCACCCCGGGCGGCGGTGTCGACAAGGGCGAGACATTGCACGAGGCCGCGACCCGCGAGCTGCGCGAGGAGACCGGGCTGGCGCTGGCCGACCACATCCGCCTGCCGCACGTCGCCTATGCGGAGGGCTACGCCAAATTCGATTGGGCGAAGGGCATGTTCCGCGACGACTATTTCTACCACCGCATCGACGCGCATGACGTGGACGAGTCGGGGCAGGAGGAGTGGGAAAGCAAGGTGATGCTGGGCTTTCAGTGGTGGACGCTGGACGAGCTGCGGTCACCGGCCGAGCTCGTGGTGCCGCCCGGCCTCGCCGGCCTCCTGGCCGACCTGATGCGCGGCCGGCTCCCCGAGTCACCGCGACAGCTCGCGTGGCACCACTAGCAGCTACTCGATCCGCGGTAGTCCCTGAGGCCGCCGGCGTCTCCTGCTATCGGAGGAGACGGCGGCCGGCGGCAGGAGGGAAGGCGGGCTTGCGGCAGGATTTGCCGGGACGCTCACGCCGGGATCGTGATGGGCATGACGACAACCATCACGGCAACCGCCACTACGACACTGCGCACCGCCCTTCGGGGTCACCGTCCACTCACGATAATGGCGGGCCTGATGATGGGGCTCGCTCTCGTCAGCCTCGCCGGCCTGCTGCTCGACGACCGGACGCTCGGCGGGCAACCGGTCTGGGTCAAGCCGTTCAAGTTTGGCGTCTCGTTCGCCGTCTACGCTTTCACGCTTGCCTGGCTGATGGCCCATCTGAGCCGCGGCCGCCGGGTCGCGAAGTGGGCCGGCTGGTTCATCGCCGCCACGTCCGTGCCCGAGGTCGGCATCATCACCTTCCAGGCCGCCCGGGGCCGGGCGAGCCACTTCAACGAGGCGACGGCGCTCGACGAGCTGCTATGGCGGGCCATGGGGCAGATAATCATCGTGCTGTGGGTGTCGACCCTGGTCATCACGGTGCTGCTGTGGCGCGACGGCATGCCCGACCGCGTCAAGACCTGGTCGGTCCGGCTCGGCATGGTGCTGCTGCTCGCCGGGCTGATGCAGGGGTTCTTCATGGTCATCCCGACCGCCGACCAGATCGCCCTGGACGAGCGGGAGGGTTCGCCCACGATGGGTGCGCACGCGGTGGGCGTGCCCGATGGCGGGCCCGGCATGCCGCTGACCGGCTGGAGCACCACCGGTGGCGACCTGCGGATCGGCCACTTCGTCGGGATCCACGCGCTGCAGGCCACCCTCCTGTTTGGCATGCTGCTTTCCTGGTTGGTACGCGACGCCGCCCGCCGCGTCCGGCTGATGTTCGTGTTCGCGTTCGCCTACGCCGGCCTGCTGGTGTTGGTGACCTGGCAGGCGTTGCGCGGCCAGCCACTCATCGCGCCCGACGGTCTCACGCTCGCCGCCCTGACCGGCCTGATCGCCGCGACCGCGCTGGGCGGGCTGATCGCCTGGGGCGTTCCGGCCAGGCGCCTGGTCACCGCGTCCTGAGTAGGATCTCGGCATGCAATGGGTGGCCCGGTTGTTCGAGGAGCGGTACACCTTCGTGCGGATCACCATCCTCAACCTGATCGGCGTGGGTTATCTGGTGATCCGCCCGGACGGCCAGCCGTTGAACGCGGCCGACTGGGTCATCGCGATCTTGGCCTTCTTCATCGGCTATATCACCGTGTGGTCGCCGTTCGCGGTCGTGGCGATGATCTCGGCCATGCTCGGCGTGGGTTACTTCTTCGACTCGGACAACGACGTCATCCCGTTTGTCGCGCTCTGCTGGGCGCTGCTCGAGCTCGGCATGCGCGGCTCCGGTTGGCGGGTCTGGGCCGGCGCGCTGCTGGCCCTGGCGGGCAGCCTGGTCAACGACTGCTCCGATCTGACAGCGGCCAACCCGGCCGCCACGATCTTCGGCAATGTCGCACCGCTGTCGGCGCCGTTGCTCATCGGACTCCAGGTGAGGTCGTTGCAAATGCTCAACCGCCAGGCGGCACAGCGCGCCGCGCAGGAGTCGGACCGGGTCCGCTCCGAGGAACGCACCAACATCGCCCGCGAGTTGCACGACCTGGTCGCCCACCACGTGGCCTCGATCGTGCTGCGTGTGGGCGTGGCCCGCAACGTGCTGCCGCTCGACGATCCGCGCGTGCGCGAGGTCCTCGACGACGTGCACTCGACGGCCTCGGGCGCGCTCGCCGACCTGCGCAAGCTCGTGGCCGTGCTGCGCGATCCGGTCATACCCCGCCAACCGTCCTTTGTGGACCCCGAGGGCCTGCCCGTGGCGCTGGCCGCGGCCGCCGAGCGCAGCCGCCAGATCGGGCTCCAGGTCGACGCCGACATCGACCCGGGCGTGATCCGGCTCGACTCCCGCACCGCCCTTGCCGTGCTTCGCCTCGCCCAGGAGGGCCTGGCCAACGTCGCCAAGCACGCGGGCACGGATGCCCAGGTGCGCCTGGCCGTGCGGGTCGACGCCGAGGGCGTGGATTTTGAGCTGGTGGACTCCGGCAGCGATGACGCACCCGTGGCCACGGGCGAGGGCGGGCACGGCCTGATGGGCCTGCGCGAGCGCGTCGAAGTGCTGGGCGGCACGATCGAGGCCGGCCGGGCTGAGCAGGGGTGGCGGCTCGTGGCGAGGATGCCGGCATGACAACAGGCATGATCCGCGTGATGCTCGTGGACGATCAGCAGTTGGTGCGGGCCGGTTTGCGGATGCTGTGCGAGTCGGATCCCGGCATGGAGGTGGTGGGCGAGGCCTCCGACGGCGCGGCGGCCATCCGCATGGCCGAGGAGCTGCGCCCCGACGTGATCCTGATGGATCTGCGCATGCCCGGCGTCAACGGGATCGTCGCGACCGGGCGGATCCTCATGCAGCGCCCGTCGACCCGGGTGCTCGTGCTGACCACGTTTGACGACGACGACCACCTCTATCCGGCCCTCGCGGCGGGCGCGTGCGGCTTCCTGGTCAAGGACGCCACCCCGGCCGAACTGCTCGACGGGATCAGGCGGGCGGCCGGCGGCGACAGCCCGTTTGGCAAGGAGGTGCTGCGCCGGCTGGTGGAGCATGCCGTGCGCAGCCAATCCGCCATGCCCGCTCCCGCCCAGCCGGCGCCGGTCGACGGCATCACCGACCGCGAGGCCGAGGTGCTGGAGCTGGTCGGCATGGGACTGTCCAATCCGGAGATCGCCGACCGCCTGCACCTCGGCGTCACCACGGTGAAGACGCACGTCGCCAGCCTGATGGCCAAGACCGGCGCCGCCAACCGGGTCCAGTTGGCGGTCTATGCCGTCAGGGGCAGGAAATGATCGAAGAAGGCCCCCGGCCGCACGGTGGTCGCGATCTCGTGCGGCCCACCGGGTGACGGCGTAAACGTCGTGAACGCGTCATCGAGCGCGACCGTCCCCCGCTCGTAGCCGCACACCTCCGGCGCGAACGCCGTGACCGCCGCCAGCGGATCGTGGAACGTCACGCTGCCGCGCAGCGCGAGCCACGGCCCGGCGAAGTCGAGCAGCCGCCCACCGGAACGCCCATTGAAGCGCTCCCGGAACTCGGCCGCCTCCATGCGCACCTGCCGGGTCACGTCGAGCCCGATCGCCCGCAGGTGCGGCACCTTTGCCTCGAACACGACGGACGCCGCGGCCGGATCGTTGCGCACGTTCCACTCCGCCTTGTCGTCGCGCGCCAGATATTGCCCGCCCATCACGATCAGCGAACGCAGCAGCGTCGGCGCGACCGGGTCGGCCCGGAACAGCTGCGCCACATTGGTCAGCGCGCCGATCGCCACGAGCGTGACCTCACCCGGGTGCGACCGGATCACGCGCCGCATGAGCGACACCGCGTCCTCGTCGAACGACTCCCGATGCGGCCAGCGGGCCAGCAGCGCGTCGGCCTCCAGCGGCGGCTCCTGCAGCGGCTCGCCCACCAGCGGCCGCCCCGCCCCGGGTGCGATCGGGACGTCGGGCGGGCACAGCGCGCTGGCCAGCTTGGCCCGCGCCACCGGATCGGCCGTGACCGTGGTCACGCCCACGAGCTCGCACCGGGGCTGCGCCACCAGGTAGGACAGGCAGATCGCGTCGTCTATGTCGTTACCGATGTCCGTATCAAGTAAAACTTTCACCCCACAAGCCATATCACGGCGTGCGGTCCAAGCTGGACAGTCTCGCCGCGAATCACACCCATATTGCCTGTGCCCGATCCCCCATAACAGGACGCATCGGTGTTGAGCACCTCACGCCGCCCGCGCACTGACGGAAGATGGACATCCTGGTGCACGCCGGAGAAGTTGGCCACGCAGACCACACCGCCCCCCGATCCCCCGCGCTCGAAGGCGATCGTGTTGCGGTCGGCGTCCTCGTGCAGCCACCGCAGCGAGTCGGTCCAAAGATCGGGCAGCTGCCGGTAGAGCCCGTTCAGGTCGCGCAGGACCGTCGCGACGTTGGGGTCGGCGGACGCCCACGGCAGGCTGGAGTCGCAGTCCCACTCCGTCTCCTGCGCCAGCTCGGCGCCCATGAACAGCAGCTTTTTGCCGGGGAAGGCCCACATGTAGGCCAGCGTGCCGCGCAGCCCGGCCAGCCTGTTCCACCGGTCCCCGGGCAGCTTCGATGCTATCGCCCGTTTGCCGTGCACCACCTCGTCATGGCTGAACACCAGCACGAAGTGCTCCTGCCCGGCGTAGTAGGCTGGCCAGGTGAGGGTGCCGTGGTGGTATCGCCGGAACAAGGGCGAGCACTCCAAATAGGACAGAGTGTCGTGCATCCAGCCCATGTTCCACTTCAGGCCGAACCCGAGCCCGCCCCAGTCGACCGGCTTGGTCACGCCGCCCCACGCGGTCGACTCCTCGGCGATCATCACGACGCCGGGGTGCTCGCCGTAGACCCGCCAGTTGAGCTCCTTCAGGAAGTCGACAGCCTCGAGATTGGTGTTGCCGCCGAAGACGTTGGGCTCCCACTGCCCATCGTGTCGCGAGTAGTCCAGATAGAGCATCGAGGCGACCGCGTCCACCCGCAGACCGTCCACATGGAACTCTTCGCACCAGTAGAGCGCGTTGGAAATCAGGAACTCCCGCACCATCGGGTGGCCGTAGTCGAACACCAGGCTGCCCCAGTCGGGGTGCTCGCCGCGCCGCGGATCGGGATGCTCGTAGAGGCACTCGCCGTCGAAGCGCGCCAGCGCCCAGTCGTCGCGCGGGAAGTGCGCGGGCACCCAGTCCAGCAGGACCGCGACGCCCGCCTGGTGCAGCCGATCGATCAGATGCCGGAACTCGTCGGGCGTCCCGAATCGGGCCGTCGGCGCGTAGAAGCCCGTGACCTGATATCCCCATGACCCGCCGAACGGATGCTCCATCACCGGCATGAACTCGACGTGAGTGAACCCGAGCTCCACGACATATGCCACGAGCTCATCCGCGAGCTCCTTATAGGACAGTCCCTGCCGCCACGACCCCAGGTGCACCTCGTATATCGACATCGGGCGCTGGTGGTGATCGGTGCGCCGGGCCGCCATCCAGGCCTCGTCGCCCCACGCGTAATCGCTCGCGTAAAGCACGGAAGCGTTGGCGGGCGGGCACTCGGTCGCGAACGCCAGCGGATCGGACCGGTAGACCCACTGCCCGTTGGACCCCAGCACGCGATAGCGGTAGCGCTGCCCCGCGACCGCGCCCGGGGCCAAGCCCGTCCACACCCCGTCGTCCTCCCGCGACAGCGGGATCCCGTCGTCCGGCCACCAACCGGAGAAGTCCCCGATCACCTGCACCTGCTGGGCGCGTGGCGCCCATACCCCGAAGCGCCAACCATCCGAAGAAGGATGCGCGCCCAACCGGTGCCACAATTTCATCTCAGAAGATTCCCCTCCGGCACGACGATCCGCAGATCCTCGTCTCTGGTCGGCGGCGGCCCGGACTCGATCGCCGCGTCATAGGCCGTCGCCACCTTGCCCGCGATCCCTTGCCAGCCATAGCGTTCGCCGACCATCGCGAGCGCGCGCCTGGCGATCGCCTTGGCCTTGCGCGGCTCCGCCAGCAGCGAGCCGACCGCCTCGGCCAGCGCGGGCGGATCGCTGTGCGGGAACGTCATGCCGGTCACGCCCGGCTGCACGATCTCGGCCAGCCCGCCGGTCGCCGACACCGCGAGCGGGGCGCCGGCCGACGCGGCCTCCAGTGCGACCATGCCGAACGGTTCGTACAGCGAGGGCACGACGGTCGCGTTGGTGGCCGCCAGCATCGCTGGCAGCTCCCGTTCGTTGAGGAACCCGGTGAAACTCACCGTTTCGGTGACCCCACGCTTGCGGCACGCCTCGACGAGCTCCTCCTTGTATGGCCCGTCGCCGGCGATGACCACCCGCAACCCCGGGTGCTCGGCGCGGATTTTGGGGACGGCCTCGACCAGATCCTGCACGCCCTTCTCATAGACGAGCCGCCCGGCGAATCCGACGAGCGGCCCCTTGCCGGCGAAGCGTTCGCGTGCCCGCTTCACGGCCAGTGCGCTCGCGCGCCATACCGAACTGTCGACTCCGTTGGGTACCACATCGACTCTGTCCTGAGGAAGCTCCAGCAGCCGGGTCACCTCCCACTTCATGTAGGAGGAGCAGACCAGCACGCGCGAGGCGCGGTGCGCGAGCCACCACTCGACGGAGTGGATGCTGCGGTTGAGATCCTCGGGCAGCCAGCCCTGGTGCCGCCCGGCCTCGGTGGCGTGGATCGTCGCCACGAGAGGCAGTTCGAGATGTTCGGCCAGGGTGACCGCGGTGTGCGTCACCAGCCAGTCATGGGCGTGGATGACATCGAAGCACCCGGTGTCGGCCGCTCGCAGCGCCGCACGGGTGAGCGTGTGGTTGAACGCCATCGTCCACGACAGCAGCGTCGGGGTCGACAGCGGGAACAGCGGCGGGTCCTCGGGCGCGCGGACGATGCGCACCCCGTCGCGGACCTCGTCCACCGGTGCACCGGGCGCGTGTCTGGTCACCACGGTCACCTTGTGCCCGATCGCGGCAAGCGATGTCGCCAGCGCGTGCACATGCCGGCCCAGCCCGCCGACTACCACCGGCGGGTACTCCCAAGAGAGCATCAGGACACTTGCCATAGAGCCTCCTCGGTTCCCGAGCCCTGTTTTACGCACACCAAAAAGGCACCTGTCACGGGGTGCCGCACGTCACTGGGGGTTAGATCTATAATGCAGTACTCGAGTTACCGTCGTCCGGAACTTGAGTTTCTTGCTCGTTACAACGACTGGCAACGCGCCAGTTCGGCCACGCTCCAAGCCTGGTAGGGACAGCCTGTTGCCCCGTGCGGGGCATCGCCGTGACACGTCTCACTCACCGAGCCGAGGCCCCACTCGCCCAGATGCGCCAGCAGCCCGTCAAACAGTCCGTCAAGCGTGCCGCCGGCCTTCTTGAGCGCGGTCGCGTAGGGCCCGATGAGCCACGGCCACACCGTGCCCTGGTGGTAGGCCAGGTCGCGCTCGCGCATCGTGCCCTCGTGCCGGCCCCTGTATGAGGGGTGGCCCGGGTCGAGAGTGCGCAGCCCGAGCGGGGTGAGCAGAGGATCCAGATGCCCCAGCGCGGTGGGCGCCAGCGGCGCGTGCGGCAGCGAGTAGGCCAGCAACTGGTTGGGGCGCAGAGCCCGATCGGACAAAGTGTCCCGCCCGTCGGAGAACAGGCGCCGGAACGACGCGACCGCGGTGCCCAGAAGATCGCTCTTCAGCACGGCCAAGGCGTTGCACCACAGGGCGTTGATCTCCACTGCCTTGCCCGCGCGCGGCGTCACGGGCACGCCGGCGACACGGGCGTCCATCCACGTGAGGGCCTCCCCCGGCGCGCCCTGCACCAAAAGCCCGTCGGAAGGGTCGACCCGGATGCCGTATCGCGTCCCATGCATATGGGCCTTGAGTACGCCATCGAGGGCGGGCCGCAATTCGGCCATGAGGTCGGTGTCTCCCGTCAACGTCACGTGGCGGTCGATGGCGTGCACGAACAACAGCGTCGCGTCGGCCGTGTTGAAGACGCCTCCGGTGTTGACGAGCATGCCCTCGCTCAGCGAGGCGGCGTAGTTGCGCAGCAGCTCGCGCCCCTCGTCGAACCTACCTGTTGCGAGGAACAAACCCTCGTAGGAGATCATCGTGTCGCGCGACCACGCGCCGAACCACGGATAGCCGGCAACGACGTCGGGGCCGTCGGGGCCCTTCACGATGAACGCGTCGGCGGCCAGCCCCAGGGTGTCGAACGCGGCGTTGCGCCGGTGCGCGCGCTCGATGATCAAAGGCGCCGGCTCGGGGTCCAGATCGCCCGCCCAGCAGGTCACCTCGAGCGCGTCTCCAGGCGCCTCGAGCCGTGCATGAAACCGGCCGGACAGCAACAGGTCCTCGGTCGCGACATAGCCCCGCGCGGCCTCCATGCGGTGGTGGACCCCCCGCATCCACGTGCCGTCGGGCGTCCAGCCCGGGCCGCGCAGGCGCAGGTGGTCCATCACGTCCTCGCGCTCACATGCGGGCTGCTCGCCGTGTGAGTCGCGCCACGCGCACCACGCCTCGAGCGTCACGTCGGCCGGGCCGCCCGCGACGAGCCGGTCGACCACGGCGACGCACGGCGAGCCGTGGCGCATCGCGAGCTCGCGCCGGATAACGGTTGAGCCAAGCCGCCATTGCCACGAGGGCAAGCCGTTCACGAGCTCGAAACGCTCCAGATACACGTGGCCGCGCGGGGCGATGGTCCCGTCGTGCCACTCGTGCGTGCCGAGGCGGACGCCGTTGACCACTGGATCCAGCGCCACCAGGCCGACTTTTCTGTTTAAATAGGGATCGGCGACCACGAGAAGGCCGTGGTAGCGGCGGGTGCGCAGGCCACACACCGACCCCATCGCAAAACCGCCGAGTCCATCGGGGACCAGCCACTCCCGGATGGACCCCGCGTGAAGATCGCCACAGACCTGAGGCCCGAACTCGATGCGCATTCAAACATGATGCGCTAAACAAGGTGACATGAATGCCGAACAGCTCCGCCTGAATTCCGCCGCCGCTCGAGAGGAACGCTGGCGAAGCTGGGGACCCTACCTGTCCGAGCGGGCGTGGGGCACGGTCCGCGAAGACTACAGCCAGTGGGGCGAGGCGTGGGGCTACCTGCCGCACGACCACGCCCGCTCCCGCACATACAGGTGGAACGAGGACGGCCTGGCCGGCGTGTGCGACGAGCGGCAGACGTTCTGCTTCGCGTTCGCGTTCTGGAACGGCCGCGACCCGATCCTCAAGGAGCGCATCTTCGGGCTCAACGGGCACGAGGGCAACCACGGCGAGGACGCCAAGGAGTATTGGTGGTACACCGACTCCACCCCGACGCATTCATGGATGTCCTGGCGCTACCACTACCCGCAGCGCGAGTTCCCCTACAACGACCTCGTCGCGGTCAATCGTGCCCGCGGCAAGCGCGACCGCGAGTACGAGCTGCTGGACACGGGCGTGTTCGCGGACAATCGCTACTGGTCGATCGAGGTGGACTACGCGAAGGCGAGCCCGACCGACCTGTGCGTGGAGGTGACCGTCGTCAATCACGGGCCCGACGCGGAGACCCTGCACGTGCTGCCGACGCTGTGGTTTCGCAACACCTGGTCGTGGGGGCTGCCCGGGCGCGACGACCGTCCGTCCATTCACGGCACTGGCGGCCTGCTTTACGCGCAGCACAAGGACTTCGGCGAGCTGACCCTGCGCGGCGAGGGCCCGTGCTGGCCGCTGGTGTGCGACAACGAGACCAACACGCAACGGCTCTGGGGATTGCCGGGCAGAAGCCGCTACCCCAAGGACGGGATCAACGATCACGTGATTCACGGCGCTCAAACCATCAACCCCGATTTGGTGGGTACGAAGGCCGCGCTGCACTACGTCCTCGACGTGCCACCGGGCGGGAGCCGGACGCTGCGCCTGCGCCTGACGCAAGGTCTGCAGGGCGGGGACTTCGACGAGGTGATGCAGATCCGCAAGGCCGAGGCGGACGAGTACTTCGGCAACCTCCTGCCGCCCGGCACCACCGCCGACGAGGCCGCGGTGGCGCGCGCCGCCGTCGCCGGGCTCATGTGGGGCAAGCAGTTCTACCACTTCGACGTCAACCGGTGGCTCGACGGCGACCCGGCTTCGACCTCGCCGCCGGAGTCGCGGCGCAACGGGCGCAACGCGCAGTGGCGGCACATGAGCTGCTTCGACGTGATCTCGATGCCCGATCCGTGGGAGTATCCGTGGTATGCGGCGTGGGATCTGGCGTTCCACTGCGTCGCGATCGCGTGGGTCGACCCGCAGTTCGCCAAGGAGCAGATGCTGTTGCTGCTCAAGGACTGGTACCTGCACCCCAACGGGCAGATCCCGGCGTATGAGTGGGCGTTCGGCGACGTCAACCCGCCCGTGCACGCGTGGGCCGCGCTGCGAGTGTTCGAATTGGACGGTTCGCGGGACTACGAGTTCCTCGGGCACATCATGCACAAGCTGCTGCTCAACTTCACCTGGTGGGTCAACCGGAAGGACTCCACGGGCAACAACCTGTTCGAGGGCGGGTTCCTGGGGCTGGACAACATCGGCCCGTTCGACCGGTCGGCGGCGCTGCCCGTGGAGGGCGTGCTCGAGCAGTCCGACGGCACGGCGTGGATGGCGATGTACGCGCTGAACCTGCTCGAGATCTCGCTCGTGCTGGCCAACAAGGATCCGGTGTGGACGGACATCGCGACCAAGTTCCTGGAACACTTCGCCTACATCGCGCACGCCGCGTCCGAGGGCGACGACCCGCTGTGGGACGACGAGGACGGTTTCTTCTACGACCACATCCGGCAGTCCGACGGCAAGTCGTTGCCGCTCAAGGTGCGCACGGTGGTCGGGCTGCTGCCGCTGCGCGCGACGACGATCCTCAACTCGGTCACACTGATCCGGCTGCCCGAGATCGCGGCCCGGCTGCGGTGGTTTTTGACGGAGCGGCCCGAGTTCGCCCACGTGCTGGGCGAGCGGCGGATCGGCGGGGCCGGGCAGCAGCAGCGGCTCATCTCGGCGGTCGGGCCGCGCAAGCTCCGCCGCGTACTGGCCAGAATGTTTGATGAGAAAGAGTTCCTGTCACCGCACGGCATCAGGACCCTGTCCAAGGCACACGAGAGCAAGCCCTTCTCCATCCGGCTCGGCGACCACGACTACACGATCGGCTACGAGCCGGCCGAGTCGCGCAGCAACACCTTTGGCGGCAACTCCAACTGGCGCGGGCCGATCTGGTTCCCCGTCAACTATCTGCTTGTCGAGAGCCTGCGCCACTACGCCGACTTCTACCATGACGTGCAGATGGAATACCCGACCCGGTCGGGGCGGATGCTGACCCTGCCGCAGATCGCCGACGACATCTCCGACCGGCTCATCTCGCTGTTCCTCAAGGACGCGCGCGGCGACCGGCCCATCTGGGGCGAGTCCGGCGTCCCTCCACAATGGAGAGACCTGCTCGTGTTCCCGGAATACTTCAACGGCGACACGGGCGAGGGCCTCGGCGCGATGCATCAGGCCGGCTGGACCGCTCTCGTGCTCGACCTCATCCTCGCGCGCGGCCACCGGAGGCAGGGCACGCACATCCAAGGCTTCTAGCCCGCCCGGGCTGAACGTCACACCACATAGCGCCCGGGCCGGCTCAGGCGGCCGCGATCACCTCGATCTCGACGAGCCAGTCGCTGACCAGGGTTTGCGCGACGATGGCGGTCGTGGGGACGGCCCGGCCACCGAGCGCCGCCACGCGGGCGGCGGCGTTGGCCTCCGCGTAGGAGGAGTCGCGCAGATAGCTGGTCAACCGCACAATGTTGGCCACGGTCATGCCGGCCGAGGCCAGGATCGTGCGGATGTTGGACCAGATCAGGTCGAGCTGCTCGGTGAGCGTGGCGCCGGGTGTGCCGCCGGGGTCGAGGCTCATGGTGCCGGCCACGAACAGAAACCGTTGCGCGCCACGGACCTCCATCGCGTGGACGTAGTCATCGGTCGCGGGATAGATGCCTTCGGCGGGGCTGTGCGGCACGAGCTGCATTTGACCATGATATTCGGCCGGTCAGAGGGTCAGCTGGCGGCCGGACGAGTCGTGCAGGCTGATGGCTTCGGCCGGGCACAGGTTGGCGGCGTCCAGGACGCTGTCCTCGGGCGCAACGGTTTCGTCGATCGCGCGGGACTTGCCGTCCTCGAGCCGGAAGTGTGCGGGGGCGATGCCCGCGCAGCTGCCCGAGCCGATGCAGGCGGCGCGATCGACCTTGATCGTCCACCGTTCTACCTCGTCCATCGCGCATGCCTCCCGATTGTCGCGTGTCGATGCCCTCGGTCCATCCTGGTATGCGCCGCCCGTGGCCGCAATAATGACCCGGTGGACGGGCGGGAAATCGCGCGCTGCTTCGGCCTGGGCGCGGGCGCGAAGTTGTCGGACGGCCGGGTGGCGCGGGGCAGGCAGGGCGAGGTGTGGCGGCTGGAGACAGCCGACGGGCGGTGGGCGGTGAAGACACCGTTTCATCTGTCCACCGAGGACGGGACACGCCTGCCGACCGAGTTCCACGAGGCCGCCCACGCCGCCGGGGTGCCCACGCCGCGGGTGATGCGCACGTTGCGGGGCGACGTGTTCGCCGAGGTCGCGGGCACGCAGGTCCGCGTCTACGAATGGGTCGACCTGCTGCCACCGACCACCAGGCTGGATCCTTCGCTGGTGGGGTCGCTTGTGGCGGCGATGCACAACGTGCCGCTGGACCAACCGGGCCCGGTGGACGCGTGGTATGTCGAGCCGATCGGGGCCGCCCGCTGGGACGAACTGGTCACGCTGCTGGCGGAGGCGGGCGCGCCGTTCGCGGGCCGGCTCGCCGATCTGCGCGATGAGCTGGTGACGCTGGAGTCGTGGCTGGAGCCGCCGGCGGGCGTGCGCACCTGCCACCGCGACCTGTGGGCAGACAACGTGCTGCCGGTCGCGGGCGGCGGGGTCTGCGTGATCGACTGGGAAAACAGCGGCCCCGCCGATCCGGCGCAGGAGCTGGCGTGCGTGCTGTTCGAGTTTGCCCGCGACGATCCGGGCCGGGCCCGCGCGCTCCACGACGCCTACCTCCACGCGGGCGGGCCTGCGCTACTGCAAAGGCGCGAGCACTTCACCATGCTGATCGCCCAATTGGGCCACATCGCGGAGATCGCCGCCACCGATTGGCTCGAGCCCAACCTCCGCTCGCCCGACCGCGACGGTTCGGCGGCCTGGATCGGCGAGATCCTCGACGATCCGCACACCACCGCCCGCCTCGAGTCGCTGCTGCGGGCGGTGTGCGGCCAACGGGGGTAGGCCGCACCCCGCTGGAAGATTGTGTGTGTCCAAAAGGACGTCCTGCCAAGCCTTTCAGCCGTGGCTTAAACCCGGCCCGCTTTGCGAGTCTGATCGATATGGCTTGGCGGATTCACTTCACCGCGGATGATTTGGCGCGTACGAGGGTGGCGCCCACCCTGGGTCCGCTGGCCGAGACGCTGCTCGGGTTCTCGATGCTGCGCGGTGAGGCCAAGCTGCCCAACGCGTTCTCCGGCTGGCGCGAGGACGTGCGCCCGCGCCTGTCCCCGGCCATGCGGCCCCTGGCCGCGGTCATCCCGGGCGGGCACTTCGGCGTCGACCTGTGGAGCCTGACCGGCGAGGCGCCGACGATCGACCAGGGGCTGCGTGCGCTGGTGGCGATGCGTCCCGAGCACGTGCGCGCCGAGCTGGAGTACTACACCATGGACATGCACTGTCCACTCTCGAGCGAGGCGTGGCGGATCGCCGACCACGCCGACCGCGGCCGCCAGATCCTGGCCCGGGCCGCGCAGGCCACCCATGCGGCGCTGGTCGAGCCGTACTGGCCGCGCGTGCACGCCCACCTGCACGCCGAACGGGTGTCGCGCTCCCGCCTGCTGCTCGACGGCGGGGTCGAGCGGCTGTTCGAGACGATCAGCCCGTGTGTGCGCTGGCGCTCGCCCGTGCTCGAGATCGACGTGCGTCACGAGCACGACGTGCGGCTGGACGGCCGCGGCTTCGAGCTCGTCCCGTCGATGTTCATCGGCGACCGCCCGCTGCTCCTGCTCGACCTGGCCAACCCGGCCACCCCGGCGCGTTTCCTGTTTTCGGCCGCCCGCGACGGGTGGGCACTGTCCCACGGGGCCGAGCGTGATGGGCGCCACAGTGGTTCGCTTGCCGCGCTGATGGGCCGCACCCGGGCGGCCGCGCTGGGCCGCATCGCCCACGGCTGCAGCACCAGCGAGCTGGCGCACTATCTTGGCGTCTCGGTCGCGGGCGCGAGCCAGCACGCGACCGTCCTGCGCGACAACGGGCTGATCGTCACGCGGCGCGAGGGCAGCGCGGTACTGCACACGATCACCACACTGGGCGTGGAGATGCTGCGGGTTAATGGTTCGCACAATCGCGATCTGGATTGGAACTTATTTTCATGACAGCATGCGGGGATGCGTAGACGTCTCTTCGTTCGATCGATCGCGGTCAGCCTGCTGGCGATCGCCGCGTTTGCCGCGGGGGTGCCGAGCACCGGCGCGGTCGCGTTGCCGGAGGACCCGGCCGTGGCCAACCTCGCCGCAACGCTCGACGCCATCCTCGCCGACGCCCGCCTCACCGGCTCGCAGGCATCCGTCGTCGTGCGCGACGCCACCACCGGCGACACGCTTTACGACCGCAACGGCTCCCGCCGGCTGCTCCCCGCGTCCAATACCAAGCTGCTCACGTCTGCCGCCGCGCTGGAAATCCTTGGCGAGGGATACCGGTTCAGCACCGGCGTGTCGACCAAGGCCCAGCAGCGCGGCCCGGCCCTGCTCGGCGACATCTACCTGCGCGGCACGGGCGACCCGACCCTGCTGCAGCGCGACTACGACGACCTCGCCGCACAGGTCGCCGCGAAGGGCGTGCGCATCGTGACCGGCGATCTGATCGCCGACGACACCTGGTTCGACTCCGTGCGCCTCGGCACCAGCTGGGGGTGGGACGACCAGCCGTTCTACTACTCGCCGCAGGTCTCGGCGCTGACGGTCTCGCCCGACACCGACTACGACATGGGCAATGTGATCGTGAAGATCAGCCCGGCGCCCGCGGCCGGGCAGCGTCCACTCGTGACGGTCACGCCCGACACGGGCTACGTGACCTTCGACAATCGCGCAACGACCGTTGCCGAAGGCGGGGCGGACACGATCTCGTTCGAGCGCGCGCACGGCACTAACAAAATCATCGTGACCGGGACCGTGCCGGTCGATGGCACGCCAACCGAGGACTGGTCCACCGTCTGGGAGCCGACCGGCTACGCGGCGGACGTGTTCCGGCGGGCACTCAAGCGCCACGGCGTGACCGTGCTCGGCCGCGACCGGCTCGGCGTGGCCACACCCGAGGGCACGCGCGCCCTGGCCGGACACCAGTCCATGACACTGGCCGAGCTGCTGATCCCGTTCCTGAAGCTGTCCAACAACGGGCATGCCGAAGTGCTGACGAAGGCCATCGGCCGCAAAGTCTCCGGGCAGGGCACGTGGCCCGCCGGGCTGGCCGCGATGCGCACGACCATCGCCGCGATGGGCATGGACACGGCGACGCTGCGCCAGTCCGACGGCAGCGGGCTCACCCGGTTCAACCTGATCCCGCCGCTGGAAATCGCCGACCTGCTGCTGTCGGCGCGGTCCAAGCCCTGGTTCCCCGTTTGGTACTCATCGCTGCCCATCGCGGGCGAAGCCGACCGCTTCGTGGGCGGCACGCTGCGCAGCCGGATGCGCGGCACCCCGGCCGCGGGCAACGTGCACGCCAAAACCGGCTCGCTGACCGGGGCTTCGGGCCTGTCCGGCTACGTGACCGACGCCGACGGGCGCCCGCTGGTGTTCTCGATCCTGCTCAACAACTATCTCGTGTCGGGCACGTCGGTGAAGACGGGCATCGAGGACCGGATCGCGGTCACGCTGGCCACGTTCACCCGCACGCCTTCCAGGAGAGCCGCCACGCCCGCGCCGCCGGTTGTGCCCGAGGTGCCTGATGGGTTCGAATGCTCTTGGGTGAAGCCCAACCTCTGCTGAACCGACGAAATGGCGGTGTTCCCATGATCGAGCTCGCCGAGCTGTACCGGCACCTGCACGCCCATCCCGAGCTTGCCTACCAGGAGCACGAGACCGCCGCGCTCGCCGCCAAACACGCGCGCGAGCTGGGCTGCGAAGTGACCGAGGGGGTGGGCCGCACGGGCGTGGTCGCGTTGCTGCGCAACGGGTCCGGGCCGACGGTGCTGCTGCGGGCGGACATGGACGCGCTGCCGGTGCACGAGGAGACCGGGCTTGCGTACGCGAGCACCAAGCCCGGCCTCATGCACGCCTGCGGCCACGACATGCACGTCACCTGGCTGCTGGGCGCGCTGGAGGAGCTGGCCGCGCGGGCCGCCGAGTGGTCGGGCACCGTGCTGGCCGTGTTTCAGCCGGCCGAGGAGAGCAACGGCGGCGCGCAAATGATGATCGACGACGGGCTGTTCGAGCGGTTCGGGACGCCGACTGTCGCGTTAGGACAACACCTGGTGAACCTGCCCGCGGGCACCGTCGGCTACCGGGCGGGCGACTTCATGGCCGCCTCCGACGCGCTCAAGGTCACGCTGCACGGGCGGGGCGGGCACGGCTCCCGGCCCGAGACCACGGTCGATCCGGTGCTCATGGCCGCCGCGACCGTGCTGCGCCTGCAGGGCATCGTGGCCCGGGAGGTCGCGCCGAGCGACACGGCCGTGGTCACGGTCGGCGCCATCCACTCCGGCTCCGCCGTCAACATCATCCCCTCGGAGGCCGAACTGCTGGTCAGCATCCGCTCGTTCGCTCCGGAGGTGCGCGAGCGGCTGCTCGCCTCGATCGAGCGGATCGTCAAGGCGGAGGCCCTGGCCTCAGGCGCGCCTGCCGAGCCGGAGATCATCTACACGGGCGGGTATCCGGTGCTGCGCAACGATCCGGCGGCGACGGTCAAGACGGCGGATGCGCTGGCCGCAAGCCTGGGGGCGGGCAGGGTCATCGAGCGGCAGGCGGTCATGGGCAGTGAAGACTTCGGCTACTTCGGACGGGCGGCCGGGGTCCCGTCCTGCTTCTGGTTTGTCGGCGGATGCGACCCGCAGGCCTTCGCTGCGGCCGAGGCGGTGGGCCGGCTCGACGTCGACATCCCCTCCAACCACTCGCCGCACTTCGCACCGATGCTCGACCCGACGCTGCGCACGGGCGTGCAAACGATGGTTTCGGCGGCCCGCGCGTGGCTGGGCTAGGCACGGCGTAAAACAAATTCACATTCTGGTACCCTTCGGCGCGCGCCGCGAGATGTGTGCTGAACCCGTTGCGACCCAACCTCTGCGCGGCCTTGGCCGGGCTGGTAAACTCGTCCACCGGCACGCGTGGACTCATGCCCCGGAAGACCTTCGCTCGCCGCACCGGACGCCGTCGGCCGCCACGACAGGGCGCCACCGTGAGACCATGCGGGCCGGGTGTTCGCGCTCACATAGGCGCTCGAGCGCACTCGGCGACACGCGGCAGGCCTCGCCGCGCGGTCACCGCGCGCCTTCTTCGGAAGCCCGGACTCGAGGCACCACAGGGACAGCTCGACCGGCATGCCGAGGTCGAGCAGCACCCAGTGCACCCACAGCCCCTCGGCGGCGAAGAGCCGGTGGCGGCCGGCCCGGTGTTGGCGATGATATGGCGCACCCGGCGGACGCGCGGCCGCTGCCAACCGGCAGAATCGCGACCTACAGCGAAGCCGACCGGAGTTCGGCGAGTAGCGTTGGCCGGCACTACGACGCGGGGGCTCGGCCCCCGCGACAGAATCGCGGCCACCGCGAAGCCGACCGCAGGCCGGCGAACAGCCTCCGCCGGCTCGGATCACGCGCCGACGATCGCGCCGGACGCGGCGTGCAGGTAGGCTCGTCAGCACAGCACGGCCACACCCTAGAGTCACTGATTTCGGCGGCTCAACCGAATTAATCCGTCGCGATAGGACCCGAAATCACCCGATGGACACGACATTCACCAGCGGAGATTGTGGGGTTCGGGTTGACAATTTACGATCATCTGCGGTTAGCATGAATGTGAACGTGAATCACGATTCCGATTCATTGAGGATTGTTTGCCATGGCCCTGACTGAACTATCCGCCTTCGAGACCGCGTACCAGGCTCTCGCCCCACTGGACGAGCCTGCACGCCGCCGCGCGCTGCAATGGCTGTCCGACGCCCTGGGTGACAGCAGGCCGCTCTCGGCCAAATCGCCCAACTCATCCAATTCCAGCGTGGTCGAGACCGCGCCGGCCAATGCCAAGCCGGCCACCCGGCGCCGCCGCGCCTCGGCCGCCACGACCGCCGCACGCACCCGCAAGCGCAAGGCCGCTGGCAAGCCCACGGTCGGCTCGGGCGGCGGGCGCGAATACCGGCGCATGCCCGACCCAGACGAAGTGATGAACGCCTATCACGAGGTGGGGACAGTCTCCGGTCTGGCCGAGCACTTCGACGTGCCGCAGCACACGGTCACCCACTGGGCGCGCCGCCTGCGCAGCCTCGGCTACCAGATCGGCCGCTCCGCCTAGCACAGACTCTCGCCTTCGCCGCCTTGCGGCCCAGCCCGTCACCGCCGCCCGGCGGGGCCGGGTCGCAGGTCCGGCAATGCGTATTCGGTGGGGCCCGCGGGACGGGCCCCACCGAACCCTCTGCCGTGTCCAAAGTGGAGTCTTCCCGCCCCCCGCCCCTCCGCGCGCACTTGAGACGCGTCTGCTTTTGTGGGCCTTGCCGGCCACCCACGGACCAGCCAGGAAAGGCCGCTGCGATTCTTGCTCCTGCTAAAGCAAGTCGCGGCGGATCGCCCTTGAGGGCGACGGCATCCAAGCCCGATCTTGACCACTGCGTGCGCTGGTGAGGTATTGCTTGGCGGATCTGCGGTGTTGGCAGTCCGCCGCAATTCCTCA
>JBIOYB010000469.1:0-3144 GCA_044869915.1 Allorhizocola sp. | reverse complement strand
GGGTCCCAGATCCCACGCGCCGCCCGGACACCCTTGTGGGTACGCCATCCGATGTAGAGCTCGCTGGTCGCGATCCCCCGAATCCGGCGCGTGGTCCACTTGCCACCACTGGCCGCCGGGATCCCCCGCTCGTTGAAGTCCTTCATCAGCCCATAGCAGGATTCCCCAGCCCCGAGCCGGTCGTAGATCTCCCGCACGACCTCCACCGGGGTGTAAAGGATCTGCTGATCCTCCGGCAGCTGCGCTGTCGCCATCGTCACGCGCGGGGCCTGGTCGAGGATCTGGGCCACCAGCCCGGCCGCATCATGCAGACGCTTGTACCCGTATGGGCACGGCCCGCCGTGGGGAAGCCCCATCTTCGCGGCGCGGTCAATGCCGATCTTTACGCGGGCGCGTAGCTGCTCCACCTCCCGTTCCGACAGCACGACATCGAGCGCTGTCCTGAACTGGTCGTCGTAGTTGGTGAAATCGTAGGTGTTGCCGTTGTAGTGCCAGCGGAGACCGAGTTGCTTGGACAGTTTGCGCATCGGTACGTAGACCTCGAGGTCTCGCGAGGTGCGCGAGGATTCCCAATAGGCCAGGACGTCAGCGCCCCCGTCCCCGTCCTTCAGATAGGTCACCATCGCTTCGAATTCCTCGCGCAGCTTCGTCGCGTAGACCGAGGCCGATCGGTGGTTGTCGAAGAAAACCGCCTTCACGAACCAGTTCCGGCGCCTCGCCTCGGTGAAGATCAGTTCGATCTGGCCCTGAACCGACAGGCTCTTGCGGTACGAGTCCTTGCTGACCCGCGCATAGCCGACCACTTCAAGCTGGCCGTCGTGCCGCTCGCCCTGCTCGGCGAGCAACCTGTCCACCAGCGCGCGGAGCTCCTCGGTCTTGGTCATCGGCTCGTTGCCGTCATTGGAGCTGGTCGCCGCAGTGGCGACCCTCCTGGTGAGAGCTGCCTTGGACACAAATTCCTCCTCTAAACGTAACGTGTGTATCTCACACGTTACGTGCAGAGAGAACGGTACCTCTATCGACCGACATCCTGCGCCTCCGCGTGGTCGCCGAGATAGGCGTAGAGCTGCGCCGCGATCCGCGGGAAGTTCACCGCGTAGAAGTCGGCGAACTCCGTCGTGTCTGCCTGGGTCATGGGCGTAGAACGCGACCGCACGCACGATTGTTGCACCTATCTCAGGACGGTCCACGACCTTCGTTCGCCCACGGTCGTCGCCATGTAGACGCCCACGCCCGTGGACACCGAAACCGTGCCGTCGCCGAGGACGGTCACGCGGGGGTCGGCGGGCACCTCGGACGCGTGCCGGAGCATGCCGTCGAGCAGGAACGCGAGCTTCGCCTCGTAGACCAGCGCGACCGAGCCGAGGCCCATCGGCGCCCACGACGTCGGGGTCAGCCCGCTGACCGCGAGCTGCTCCTGCCACTGAGGTGGACCGGCTTCGCCGCCGACCAGGCGCAGCAGCCTGCTCTTGCCGGCGAGCCACACCTCCTGCCCGTCGGGTGAAAGCCGCAGCGAGCCACCGCGGGCGTCCTCGGGCGGATCGACGACCCCCGTCCATTCCTTGCCATCGATGCTATACCTGATCGACGCCACCTGCGCGGGGACCGTCCAGTCCCACAGCCACAGCCTGCCGTCGGACCCGTTGAGCACCGACGTCTTCGGCCCGATCACCGGGGGCGGCGGCGACACCACGCCCGAGCCGATCTTCACCAGGGCGGGCTGCGAGCAGTAGGGCGGGCCGTTCTGCTCGAAGCCGGTCTCGCCCGAACAGCGCAACTGAAATCGCCCCCCGACCGCGAGCTGCGCCTCTACCGGCGGCTCTTTTGCTTGGTACCGCTGAAAAGTGGCTCCGCTGTCCTTGGTCATGTAAAGATTCGAGCCGGCCTGCAGGGTCAGCGTGGTCGCGTCGAGCACGAACGGGCGCACCTCGGCCGTGCCCGGCAGGTCGGGCAGGTTGGCCTGGCGCCAGGTGCGCCCACCATCCATTGTGGACCCCAGCCGATAGGAGCAGCCCTGCGTGCGCTGCTGCGACGGGCACAGGTCGTAGAACGCCCAGCCGCGCTGGCTGCTGTCGAACATCAGCTGCGGCCGCACGCCGCCGTCGACACCCGGCAGCGCGATGTCGCGCACGGTGATCGACATATCGGGGTCGGTCGCGAGCAGCATCGGATCGAACGGCAGCACGGTCTGCTGCTGGAACGGCACGATAGCGGCGAACACCGCGACCGGCAGGACGACCAGCGCCGCGATCCCGGCCGCGATCGACGACCGGCGCAGCGCGCGACGCCTGCGCGCGGTGTCGACTGCCTGCGCGATGCCCGGCGCGCGGATCGCCGTGGTCGTCTCGGCCTGCCACTGCGGGCCCTGCTTCTCCATGAAGTATTCGGCCAGCTGCGACCGGCCGCGCGACAGCCACGACCGGACGGTGCCGTCGGCCACGCCCTGCTGCTCGGCGATCTCGCCCACCGACAGGTGACCCAGGTGGTGCAGGACCACCGCGAGCCGATGGTTGGGCGGCAGCGTCGCGAGCGCGCGGGTGAGCGCCACCCGGTCGGGGCCGGGGCCCTCGATGTGCTCGGGGCGCTGCTGTGCCAGGTGACGCGCGGCGACCTGCAGGTGGCGCAGGCGGCTGGTGGCCAGATTCCACGCGACCTTGCGCACCCAGGCGTGCGCGTCCTCGTAGACGCTCACCTTGCCCCACCGGTCGAGCGCGCGGCAGAACGCCTCCTGCGTCAGGTCCTGCGCCTCGGCATGGTCGCCCAGGTAGGCATAGAGCTGCCCGGCGATTCGGTGGAAGTTGGCCGTGTAAAAGTCGGCGAACTCCGCTGTATCTCTCCCGCCCACCAGCCCTTTGGGCCCAACCCCCTTGTCGACCTGCGTCATCGGCTCACTCCCCTCCCCGCCCGCTCCCCTACCACGCGTCAGGGGCCCGCAATGTTGCATAGATTCACGAACATGTCCAGCGGACTCGGCACCACGGCGGAGCGGGACAGAAAGGTTGATGCGTATCCACCGATCGGTGGACAGCGGAATCCGTCCAATGTGGTGCCGGCGGGGCGATCCGCGCCACGGCTGGTTGCCGGACCCTCGACAGCATGCAGATGCGAAACGTGACCCGTCGTGGGGTCCTGGCCGGCGCCGCC
>JBIOYB010000468.1:0-32046 GCA_044869915.1 Allorhizocola sp. | reverse complement strand
CACGACCCGTCCGGCGCGCAAAGCCAGCGCGGCCAACGCCTCCCGCTGCTTCATCGGTCCGATGTAGACGGACGCGTCGGCTCTCGCGGCCGTGACCTCGCCCAGCAGCCTGATCTGGACGCTCATGGCAGCCACGCCACGCTCGCCAGCGTGACCGTCCACAACAGACCCGTGACGAGCAGCACCCGGTCGCGGAACAGCCCGCGCGCCGGATCCCCGCCGCCCCGGTGCACGACCACGACCTGCAAATATCTGCTCAGCCCGAAGAACGCGAACGGAAGCGACACCAGCAGCGCGACATCCGTGTGCGGCGCGGCGAACTCGCGGCTGCCCAGGTGGAACAGGAACGCGGCCACGGCCAGCACGGCGCACATCACGATCAGATAGTCGAGAAACTGTGTCGAATACCCGTTGAGGGAAGGCCGATGGGTCGCGTCCGACACGCCCATCTCATGCCGGCGCTTCCCCGTGATCAGCAGCAGGCACAGCATGAACACGGTCAGCAGCAGCCCGATCGACACCTGCGCGCCGAGCGCCAGGTATCCCTGCGCCGCCCGCAACACGAACCCGGTCGCCACGACGAACACGTCCAGCAACGGCACGTGCTTCCACCAACCGGTGTAGGCCACGTTGAGCGCGAGGTAGGCCAGCACCGGCCACGCCGCGAACCCGGGCGCGGCGACGATCCCGGCCACGAACACCGCCGACAGCAGGGCCAGCAACGCGCACGCCAGCGGCACGCTCACGAGCCCCGACGCCACCGGCCGCACCCGCTTCACCGGGTGCGCCCGATCGCGGTGCCGGTCGATGATGTCGTTGAAGATGTACACGACCGACGACGCGACCAGGAACAGCCCCAGCGCCCACGCCAGCCGGCCCAGCGCGCCGGCCGCCACGATCGGCACGGTCGGCGCGTCGATCAGCGCCAGCGGCACGACGAGCAGGCTCTTGCCCCACTGGCCCGGCCGGGTCAACCCGACCAGCGCCCGCCACCGGCCCCGCAACGCCCGCTCGGCGAACGGGGGCGGCGCGACCGCCGGCCTTTCCAACATGCTCACCATTTCCCCTCCCGTCAGAAGAAGGCCTTGGCCAACCGGAGCGCGCCTTGGCTCCAGGCGTCCCGGCTCGTGCGCCCGGACACAGGCGCGGCGTTGCGCCGGTGCTCACGCCACCACCGATAGGTGTCCAGGATCGCGTCGCGATTGGACAGCCGCGGCCGGAAACCCAGCCGTTCCTGGATTTTGGCGGTGCTCACGTAGGAGTCGTTGCGCAGCTTGTTCAGCAGCCGTCCATACACCGGCGACAGGCGCGCCCGCTCCAGCAGTCGCAGCACGGCCAACGCCGGCCCGGCCGGGATCGGGATGATCCGCCGCCCGTGCCCGGCCTCGTCGAGCACGGCCTGGAAGTCCTCGCGCAGCGTGCCGAACTCGGCCGCCGCCACGTTATAGGTGTCGTTGGCCGGCTCGGCGGGCGCGTGCGCGAGCACGCCGATTGCGTCGACGAGGTCCCGCACGCCGAGCATCTGGATGCGCACGTGGCCCTTGCCCAGTACGGGGAAGTGGCGTCCCTCCTCGGCCCACTCGAACAGCATCGCGAACAGGCCCATGCGCCCCGGCCCGAGGAACGTCTTGGGCCGCACCATGGGCACGATCAGGCCGCGCGCCCGGTACTCCTCGCACACCTCCTCCGCCAGCGCCTTGGACTGGCTGTATACATCGACGGGCGAACGCGGATAGTCCTCGGTCGTCGGCACGACGTCCGGCAGCCCGTAGACCGCGGTCGACGACACCTGCACGACGCGCGGCACGCCCGCGTCCAGGGCGGCCGACAGCACCGTGCGCGTCCCGTCCACGATGACGGAACGGATCTCGTCGGCCGGATAGCTGGGCAGCGCGGCGGCCGTGTGCACGACCACATCGACGCCCGCCACGGCCTCCCGCACGCGGGCCGCGTCGCGCACGTCCGCGACATGACTCACGGCCCCTTGCACATCAAGGCCGCGTACCGCGAAACCTTGGTCGCGGAAGTGGGCGACGAGGTGGGAGCCGAGCATCCCGGCCCCACCCGTGACCAACACCGTGTTCACCACAGTCCCGATACCCTTTCCTTGAGGAACCGCGCGAGCAGCCGCGCCAGCCCGGTCGACAGTGTCGCGTCGAAGCATTCGAGGAAGTGCTCCATAGCGGAGGGGGTGGCGACCAGCGGCGGCCCGACCACCAAGGGGTTGCGCCCGTTGAGGGTGTAGTAGGTGAAGATGTCGTGCTCGCGGTAGAGCGTGTCGATGACCGCGCACGTGACGAGCTTCGTGGCAAACTGCGGATCCTTGGCCATGCCCACGGGCGCGAGCTTGCTCACGATGTCGAGCGCCTTGATGTTGTTGTTGATGAACACGCCCCACAGCGCGCCCGCGCCGCGCACGTCGGCGATGACGTCGGGGTGGTTGCGCCGCAGGCGGTCGAGCCCCGGCCCGAGCACGCTCTCCAATTCCCTTGCGCGGGCCGGGAAGTCCTCCTCGATCGCGATGTTGATCGCCTCGATCGCGGTGGCGGTCTCCTCGCCGAAGCCGTAGTAGGTCGTGCTCGTGGACTGCAGCAGCGCGTCATTGAGGTTTTCGTAGGCCTTGCGGAAGACCGGCTCGCGCGCCACGAACGCCGAAATCGACGACTTGCCACCGCCGAACGACTTGGAGGTGGTCACGATGTCCGGCACGAGTCCCTCGTACCGCATGAAATAAAACAGCGAGCCGGTCTTGCCCCAGCCGGTGTAGATCTCATCGAAGATCAGCACAATGTCCTCTTTGGAGCACAGCTCGCGCAGCCCGCGCAGGAAGTCCTCGCCGCACCACCGCATGGTCGACGCGCTGAACGGTTCGATGAGGATGGCATAGACGTCGCCGCGGTGCTGCTTGACGAGCGCGCGGACCGACTCCAGATCGCCGTAGGTGAAGATGCCGATGCCCGGGATGGTGGGGAACGGGAATTGGCTTTGCCCGGTGAGTCCGCCCGAGCCGAGCAGCTTGCCGTGGAAGCTGATGTCGGCGCGCAGCACCGTTTTGCGCTTGCCGCCGTGATACTTGTAGGCCAGCTTGACCGCGCCCTCGACCGCCTCCGCGCCGGAGTTGGGCAGGAACGATTTGGTCAGGTCGCCCGGCAGTACGGCCGCGAGGTTCTGGCTCAGCGCGGCGAGATAGGGCGAGAAGTAGGTCTTGTGCACCTCCATCCGCAGCGACTCCTGGAAGTCCTTGCGCGCGGCCAGGATGCGCGGGTGGTTGTGCCCGTGGTTGAGCACCCCCACGCCGCCGGTGAGGTCGAGGATCCGCCGTCCGTCCCGCATGTGCAGGTAGGCGCCCTCGGCGTAGTCGACCAGTTCGCGGCCGAAGCCGAACGAGGTCATCAGCGTGACCTGGCTCGCGTTGACGTAGCGGCGGTACATGTCGTGCACCTGGTCCGCGGAAAGCTTCTCTGCGTCCGCGACGGTGAGCAGGAGCGGTTTGTCGTCCCTGTCGTTCCTGGTCATCGGCCCTCCCTGGGCGGCTCGAATTCCACTAGACGGATGCTAGGAATCGACTCGAGTCGCTGGGCAGGTAGCGATGGGGATAATTGGACCTAATGCCCACGGTGGCTTACGCCCGGTGGCGAACGATTATGCGACCTTCGGTCCGAACCAGGCGATGCCCTGACCATGGCCGCGGGTCCACGCGAGCGGCACGCCGTCGAGCGCGAGCACGTTGTGGTGCAACCCGTCCTCGGGCGGCTCGGGCAGCTCGTGCGACATCACGTCGGGGTCCTCGTTGGAGATCCAGTGTTGGGCCAGGCCGCGCACGAGCCGTGCGAAGGCCTCGCGGCGCTCGGTTGGCACCTGATAGAGGACGGCGGTGTGGAAGACCACGAGGGTCGCGCCCGCCGGGGCCTGTGCGGCGAGCGCGGGCAGGTCGTCGACCAGATCGCCGCGCACGAGCAGCGGCGGATCGGCGGCGGCGATGGCCGCGGCCGCACGCAGGCGCTCGCGCCGGTGCTCGTGCTCGGGCCAGATCAGCGCGTCGAGCCACGCCACATCGTCCGGATCGGTGACGTCGAGCGGGTTGAGGTCGATCCCGGCCCGCCACACCACCTCGGGCAGGGTCGACGGTGGCTCGGCGCCGGTCATCTCGCAATCGAGGATCGGGTCGCCCTTGCCGAGCGCCTGCGGGCTCGTGTCATATTTATAACCATATTTATCCGGGTACAGGCAGAGCCCCGCCGACGCGCCGACCTCCAGCAGCGCGAGCGGCTGCGGGAGCGCCGCGAGCACGGGCAGCAGCACGGCGCAGCGCCCGGCCTCGTTGGTCTGCGTGGCACGGGCGAGCATCTGCGCCTTGATCGGATTCCACCTGGCGATCGCGTAGTCGTGAAACTCCGCCGGATCCTCGACCGGCCCGCCCAGGAAGCGGACCACGCCGAAGAGCAGGTTGGGCTGCCGCTTGGCGGGCGGGAGCGTGTCGAGCAGCCCGAGCAGGGCGCGATCGCGGGAGACCGCGAGCGCCAACCGCTCATAGACGGGCGACACTCCGCGCGTCTCCCGCGCGGCGAAGCTGGCGTAGGTCTCCGCGGTCGTCGTCACGATCGAATCGTCGCACCGCGAAGCGCGCGGCGGCCAGCGTGACCGCTGCCACAACGACCTCGCTCAGGGTGCAGATGAGCCGGCTGAGCACGACCACGGTCGTGGCCGCGGGCAGCGGGAGCAGGGTGGTCAGCGCGGCGATGAGCATGGCCTCGCGGGCACCGATCCCGTCCGGGAGGAAGATGATCAGCGCGGACAGGACAGCGGCGAAGCCGAACGCGCCCAGGCACAGCGGCAGCGAGCGCCACACCGGAGCGCCGGCGGCGACCGCGAGCAGCCACAGGTGCACACCCGCGATGAGCCACGAGAACGATTGCGCGGCGATGGCCCAGCGGATGCCGCTAGCCGACGCGCCGGTTTGGGGTGCCGGCCGGCGCAGGATGCGGGTCAGGGTGACCGTGAGCCGGTTGACCAGATCCGGTTTGGCGGCGAGCACGGCGAGCGCGAGCGCCGCCAGCCCGAGCCACGCCGCCTGGCCGCCGAGCGCGGTGGGCGCGCCGATCAGCCCGATCGCGAGCCCGGTCAGCAGCGTCACCGGGATGCTCAGCACATAGGCGGCGGCCATGCGCGGCTGCGGGATGCCGATCGCGTTGCCCATGCGCAGGTTGGCCACGAGCGACCAAACGCGGCCGGGCACGAGCTTGGCGAGGATGCCCACGAAGTAGATGCGGGCGGCGGGCAGGAGTCCGATCCGGACGTCGAGCCCCCGCAGGAGCGCGCGCCACGCGAGCATCGCGACGAACAGGCCCAGGCAGTTGAGTGCGAACGCGCCTGTCAGCAGGGCCAGGTCGGACGGTCCGGTGAGCGCGGTGACCGCCGACCACTGCTGGTCCTTGAGGGCAAACACCACGGCGGCGCACAGGCCCGCGATCGCGACGGCGAGCAGGAGGCGGCGCGTCATCGCAGGGCCAAACGGGCGAGGCCGATCAGCGCGCCGGCGAGGTTGGCCGCGTTGACCAGGAGGTGCAACAGTCCGGTGTAGACGGTGAACGTGAAACCCTTGCGCCGCAGCGCGAAGCGCAGCAGCGAGCGGTAGGTGACGGCGAAGCCCGTCAGCGCCACCAGGGTGGCGGCGGCGAGAGCGGGCCACGCGAAGGCGAGCATGGCCGAGCCCAGCGTGAGGGCGCAGCAGAGCACGCCGAGCGGGTGAAGTGCGCCCGTCCGGCTTCCGCTCGTGCCGCGGGCCCGCTTGACGACGTCGGCATAGCCGACCGCGCGCTTGAACTGCTCGGCCAGCAGCGCGGGCAGGCGGTCCACGTCGTCGTGCCGCCCGATCACACCGGACGACATGCGCACGACACAGCCGGCGGGCAGGCGCGTGCCGAACTCGACGTCCTCGCCGTTGCGCAGCCGCTCGTCAAACCCGCCGACGCGTTCGAAGACCGATCGGCGCACGGCGGTGAGGGCGAACAGCGTGAACTCGACGACGCCGGCCTGGTCGGTGCGCCACCGGTGCTCGGCGAGGACCTTGTATGCCTCCACGGGCCCGTCATCGATGAGCGGCTCCGCGGCGTAGACGCCCTGGACGATCGCGCATCGCGGGTCGGTGGCGAGGATCGCCACGGCGTTGGCGATCGCCTCGGGCGCGAGGGCGATATCGGCGTCCACGAAGAACAGGATCTCGCCCCGGCCGGCCGCCGCTCCCGTGTTGCGCGCGGCCGACACGCCGCGGTTAACCCGTTGGCGCAGGACGGTGCAGCCGATGGCCGTGGTGCCGTCGGTGCTGGCGTCATCGACGACGATGACCTCTAGCACGGGAAAGGTCTGCGCACGGATGGCGGAAAGGCACGCGTCGAGGGTCTTCGCGGCGTTGTGGCACGGGATGATGACCGAAACCGTGGGGCTCATGTAGGCGAACGTAGATTGGGCGCCTGCACCGGCGGGTGGACCGATGCTGGACTACGCAGCGTAGTCCAGGAATGGTTGACGGCCGGGTTCAGAGGGCGCGCCTAGCGTCTCCGGCATGACGCAATCGATGACCGTGTCTGTCGTGATCGCCTGCTACAACGCGCGGCGGACGCTCGCGTTGTGCCTGTCGGCCATCCGCGCGCAGACCTATCCGCTGCACGAGGTGATAGTCGTCGACGACGCGAGCGCCGATGACTGCGTGCCGATAGCGGAGTCGTATGACTGCACGGTCGTCCGGCAGCCCGTCAACCGTGGTGTGTCCGCGGCGCGTAACAGGGGGGTGCGCGAGAGCACGGGGGAGGTCGTGTTCTTTGTGGACTCCGACGTGGCGCTCGCGCCGGACGCGATCGCCAACGCGGTCGCGGTCTTGGCCGCCGACCCGCGATGTGCGTTGGTCCACGGGACGTATGACACCGAGCCGCTCATCGACGACGGCCCGCTCGAACGTTATCGCCTGCTGCACGCCGCGTTTTGGCGCAGGCGGCTCGCCGGTCCGGTCAGGACGGTCGTGTTCGCGCTTGCCGCGGTGAGGCGCACGCTGTTCGACGAGGTGGGCGGGCTGGACGAACGCCTGCGCGACTGCGAGGACGTGGAGTTCAGCGGGCGGATCCCCGTGCGGCACCGGATCGTGCTGGCGTCCCATGTGGTCGGCCGGCACGATGACGGGTTCGCACTCGGGGCGCTCGTGCGCGAGCAGTGGCGCCGGGCGGTCCCGCTCGTGGGCCTCGCCCGGCGGGCGGGGCATCGGATGGAGCGGTCGCAACACCCGGTCGGTGTGGTGAGCAGTGGCCTGGCGGTCGCGACGCTGCCGATGGTCGTGGCCGGTTTGCCGTGGGCGCTGGCGCCCATCGTCTGCATTGGACTGTTTATGGCGTGCGACCCGGCGCTGCCGCGGTTTGTGCGCCGCGAACGCGGGCTGGGCTTCGCCTGCTTCTTCATGGCCGTGCACCTGCTCATGAACACGGTGCTCGCGGCGGGACTGGCCGCGGGACTCGTACTGGAGGGAAGGAAACGATGATGTTGTTGTTGCCGAGATCCGCGCTTATGCCGACCAGCCCGATCGACCATCCACAGTGGAACTACCACCCGGTGCTGAGCCGTGTGCAGCGCTGGCGCTTCCGCATGGTGCAGGACCTGTTGGGGCGCCGGCGATACGGGCGCCTCCTGGAGGTCGGCTACGGCAGCGGGGTGTTCATGCCCGAGCTCGCGCAGCGCTGCGACGAGCTGTACGGGCTGGACACGCATCCGCACTGGGAGAAGGTCGGCGCGCGGCTGGCCGTCAACGGGGTGCGCGCCCGACTGGCGATGGGGAGCGTGGAGGACCTGCCATACGAGGACGAGACGTTCGACGCCATCGTGGCGATCAGCATGCTCGAGTACGTGGAGGGCATAGACCGCGCGTGCGAGGAGTTCACCCGCGTGCTCAAGCCCGGCGGGGCGCTCGTGGTCGTCACACCCGGCGCGACCCCGCTGTGGAACCTGGCGCTGAGCATCGCCACGCGGGAAGGGCCGGGGCAGTACGGCGATCGGCGCGCGATGCTCCAGCCCACACTGCGGCGGCACTTCGACCTCGTGCGCCAGACGCGGATCCCGCGCCTCGGGCCCGCCCTGATCCGCCTCTACACCGGGCTCCGCTTCACCAGAAAGGCACGATGATGCGCCTGCTGCCACCGTCCGCGCTGCTGCGGACGAGCGCGATCGACCATCCGGATTGGAACTACCGGCCCGGGCTGCGCATCGTGCAGCGGCTGCGCTTCCGGATGATCCTGAACATGCTGGGGGACCGGCGATACGACCGCGTGCTGGAGGTCGGCTACGGCAGCGGCATCTTCATGCCCGAGCTGGCCAGGCGCTGCCGGCGGCTCGACGGCGTGGACGTGCACCGGCACGCGGTCGAGGTCCGGCAGCGGCTGGCCTTCCACGGCGTGGCGGCGCAGCTCGCGACCGCCGGTGTAGAGGACCTGCCATATGACGACGCGACGTTCGACTGCGTGGTGGCGGTGAGCACGCTGGAGTGCGTGTCCGACATCGACGCCGGGTGCCTTGAGATCGGGCGGGTGCTCAAGCCCGGCGGGTTCCTGGCCGTGGTGACGCCGGGCTCGGGCCGGTTGTGGGACACGGCGCTTCGCATGTCGACCGGGGAGAGCGCGGGCCTGTACGGGTCGGGTCGCCAGCGCCTGCAGCCCGCGTTGCATCGCCACTTCCGGGTGCGGCGGCGCAAGCAGGTCCCGTTCGGGCTCTACACGGCGTTTCGATTGGAGCCTTTCTCTTTGGAGCCGAAGTGAGGTGGTGTTGGGGCACGAGGCTGGTCGTGTCCGCTTCGGTGGCGTGGGCCGTGTTCCTGCTGGCGCACATGCTGCTGGCCGGGCGGTGGTGGCCGTGGCTTCTCGTCGAGGCGCTGCCGCCGGTCACGTTCGCGCTCGTGCCGCTGCTGCTGCTCGCGGTCGTGCCCCTGGCCCGCCCGGTGCGCCGGCAGATGTCGGTGCTGCTGGCCGTCGCGCTCCTGGCGGGCCTGGCACTGTCGGGAGTGGACCGGCGGGTGCCCATTGCCCAGGGCGATCCCGAGATCAAGATCTTCTCGTGGAACACGGATGTGTGGACCCTGCACAAGGATCCCGAGCGGTTTTACGCGTTCCTGCGCGAGCAGCGGGCGGATGTGTATGTGTTGCAGGAATATCTGCACTGGGACGAGCACGGCCCGGTGCGCGTCGATGACCTGGGACGGCTCAGGGAGGCTTTCCCCGGGTACGAAATAGTCATCGAGGGCGAGATGCTCACGATGTCGCGGCTGCCGATCGTGGCGCGATATCCGCGTCCCGCCACGGACGAGTGGTATTGGCAGGGCAACAAGGCCATGCGCGTGGATGTCCGGTTAGGACAGTCCGTGCTGTCCATCTACAACGTGCACCTGTTCGTGCCGTTCCGGCGCGAGCTCAGCCCGCTGGGCGGGGCCTTCTACGACTTCACGCGCACGCAATATGACCTGCGCCGGTCGGAGCTGGCCCGGCTGCGCGCCGACCTGGCCGGCAATCCGCACCCCGCGATCGTGCTGGGCGACTTCAACTCGCCGTGGTTTGGCTCGCTGCTCGACCTCGGGCCGCGCATGCATCGCCTGGACGCGCCCGGTCTGCTGCCCGCGACCTGGCCCACCAAAAACTATCCGTTCCCGCGGCTGTGGCGGCTGGACTGGGCCTTCACAACGGCCGAGGTGCGGGTCGCCGGATACGCCTTCCGCACCAACCCCGATCTCGGCGACCACCTCGCCCATGAGCTGATTGTTTCCCAGTGAGGACAACCTGAGATGCTGATACAGCAACGATTCGATGTGACGGTGGCGCTGGACTACTACGCGCCCTATGTCAGCGGGCTGACCGAGACGGCCCGGCTGATCTCCGAAGGACTGGCCGAGCGGGGCTGGCGTGTGGCGGTGGCGTGCGCCCGGCACGACCGCGCGTCGCCGGAGCGGGAGGAGGTCAACGGGGTGCACGTCTTCCGTGCGCCGGTGGTCGCGAATGTGCGCAAGGGCGTGCTCAGCCCCGCCCTGCCCTTGCTCGTGGCCCGGCTGGCGGGGCGGTCCTGCCTGCTGCACCTGCACGTGCCCATGCCGGAGGCCGCGGTCGTGGCGGCGCTCGCGCCGCGCGGCGTGCCGCTGGTGACCACGCACCACATCGACGCGTTCCTGCCGCACGGGCGGGTCAACTCGCTCGGGATGAGGCTGGCCGACGCCTCGGCCGGTGTCGCGATCAGACGGTCCACTTTGGTCGTTGTGAACAGTCGCGACCAGGCCGAGGGTTCGCGGCTGTGGCCGGTGTTGCGGCGCAAGGCCGTCGTGCCGATCCCGGCACCCTGCGGCGACCGCCGCGGCGGCAACCCGACGCTGCGCGAGGGGGAGGGCCCGCATGTCGGCTTCCTGGGGCGGATCGCCGACGAGAAGGGGATCGAGTACCTGATAAAGGCGTTCAGATCGCTGCCGGATCCCAGCGCACGGCTGCTGATCGGCGGCGACTACGAAAATGTGGCCGGGGGAAGCAACATCGGGCTGTTGCGTGGCCTGGCCGAGGGGGATGCCCGCATTCGCTTCCTCGGCCTGCTCAGGGGTCAGCGCATCCGCGACTTCTACGCGTCGATCGATGTGTTCGCGCTGCCATCGATCGCGGAGTCGTTTGGCATCGTGCAGGCGGAGGCCATGATGACCGGCGTGCCCAGCGTCACGACCGACCTCGCGGGCGGCCGCTATCCCGTGCTGGCCACGGGTTTCGGGCGCATCGTGCCGCCGCGCGACCCGGCCGCGCTTTTGGCCGCCATCCAGGAGCTCGCCCGCCTCCCGCGGGAGTCGCGTGTGGAGGGCCAGCGCAAAGCGTTGGGCCTGTTTGGCCTCCAGGCCTGCGTGGACTCCTATGAGCGGGCGCTGCTCGGCGTACTGGAAAATAATGCCTCTTTGGCAGGTCTCAAAAGATAGATCCGGGGATGATGCCCCTTCTGGAACACCCGGGTGACCGTGTCCACCCGCCAAAGGCCGTCGGCCTGCCGCAGGCACCGCTGCATCCTGCGCACCTCGTGGGTCAGGATGACCAGCCTCGCGCCGGGCGCGGCCGCCTCGCGGGCCCGCTCGAGCAGGGCGAGATGTAGCCCCTCGTTGGTGCGATGCTCGCCGACCAGCCCACCCCAGGGCGGGTCGGCGAGCATCGCGTCGAACGGGCCGCGAGACGTCCAGCCCGGCTCGGTCGCGTCGCCCCGGACAAGCGTTGCCCTGTGGGCGAGACCGGCCGCGCGCAGGTTGTCGGCGCAGGCGTGCAGGGAGCTCTCGTCGAGGTCGAAACCCAGGCAGCCGGCGGCGGGCGCGGCGAGCAGCCGTTCGATCATCAGGGTGCCGGAGCCGCACATCGGATTGGCGATCCGGTCGTGTGGCTGGGGCTCGCTGAGGATGGCCATCGCTGCGGCGATCGTGGCGTTGGCGGCGCCCGGGATGTTGCGGATGCGCCACGGCCGCGCGGACAGTGGCCGGGGCGAGAGCCTGATGAGGACGTCCCACCCTTCGACGGTGATCGATCTGCGGAAGCGTAGAACGATATCGCCGCGGGTCTGATCGTGTCGCAGTCGCGCACCGGCGGCGATCTGTTGCGCGATCCTTTCGAAGACGCTCGATTGGGCACCTGCCGCGTCGATGCGAAACGATGTCACGGGAGCCGAGGAGTGAAGCCGTCGCACGTTTCCGATGGCGGCGATGACGGCCGGCAGGTGCTCGCCGCTCAGGATGGTTTGCGGCCGAGGCACGGCGAAGGTCAGCACGGCGAAGACCGCCACGGGTGTGCGCAGCGACAGCAGGCGCTCCCAGCGGCCGGCGAAATCCAGCTGGAGCGAGTCGTCGCGTTGCGGGACAGGCGTTGCGGGCGCCTGCAGGACAGCCCGCGCCTCCGCCGCCACGATGCCCTCGAGGCCGGGCAGGAAGAGCAGTTCGAAGCGAGAGATTGGTGTTGCCTGGCCGGCGCGACGGTCGGGCCGCCCGCGGCGCATGATGTTATGCCGCACGAGGTGTGCATCCCTGTCGAGTGAGTCGCGGACAAGACTGATCGGCGCCCGCCGGGGATCCATCCGCCCGGGGGCAAGCCAGTGTCAGAACTTGTCAGCAATCAGGCACGGGGACGCGGACCCTCTCTCGCTCGGCTACGCGGCAGTGTCGCAAGCCCGACCGTCCCAACGCACCCGAATTTCCCTCGACGGGTCTGGACCATATCGAATGTCGATACTATCGTTTTACGATATGCAACGCGACAAGGATCCGCTGAGCCCGTTGGCGGGCTGGACATACCTGCTGCTGGCCGCGCTCGGCCTGGCCGTGCTGTGCGGGGTCTCGTGGTCGATCACCGGCAGCGGCAGCATCATGGGCTTCGGCAACGTCGGGAGCATCTGCGTCGACGAGCTCACCGGCGGCACCGCCGATTTCGGCAGGCGGCCCCCGCCCCACGACCTGCGGGCCGGCGTCGAGATCAGCACGGTGGGCTACTCCTACTGCAGCTCGGCTCCCGATGCGGCCCAGAGGATCTGGTACACCCTCACGATGCTGCCGACAACGTTGCTGTTTGCGGCGGTGCTTTTGATTCTTTTCAGGTTGGTACGAGGCGCGGCTCGCGACGGCATACACACCAGCGGCACGGCCAGGCGGCTGCGTGTCCTCGGCTGGGTCCTGATCGCCGGCGCCGTGCTTGCCCCACAGGCACAGGAGTTGGCCAAGACGCGCCTGCTGGCCACGATGGTCAAAGACCAGCTCGGCGGCTACTTCATCGCCGGCGGTTCGCCGTACGGTCCGCTGCTGTCGCTTGTGCTCGTTGGCGTGGGCCTGCTGACCTTCGCCAGGTTTGTGCTCGTGGGCACCGAGATGCGCGCGGACCTCGACGGGACCGTGTGATGGCTCGGCGTGCCGAGCCGGAGCACGGCATCACCGTGCACCTGGACCGGATCTTGGCCGCGCGCAACATGACGCTTACCGAGTTGTCCGAGCGAGTCGGCGTCACCCAGGCCAACCTGTCCATCCTGAAAAACGGCCACGCCCGCGCCATCCGTTTCGCCACCCTCACCAAGCTGTGCCAAGTCCTGCGCTGCCAACCGGGCGACCTGCTCACCTTCGAGCGCGATGCAGGTGACGGGTAGCGAGATCCGGGCCGGGCTATAGTTCGCACGGGGCCCGACTTCGGCGTGCACGCGGCCGCAAGCCTCGCCGGGCTCGACGTGCCGTCGGCCACCGACGTCCTCGCCGAGCTGTGCGAGGCCAGCCTGCTCACCCAGCACCAGGCAGACCGCTACAGCTGCCATGATCTGTTGCGCGCATACGCGGCCGAGCTCACCGAGGAGGCCGACAGCGAGCCGCAGCGGCGGGCGGCGATCGAGCGCACGCTCAACCACTACCTGCAGACGGCCACGAGTGCGTCGATTCTCATTTACCCGCACTGGTTTTCGCCCGAGCTCACCGCGCCGCTGCCCGGCATCGCGCCCACGCCGCTCGGCGACGCCGCCGAGGCGATGGGATGGTTCGGCGCCGAGCGCGCGTGCCTGCTCGCGGCGATCGTGCAGGCGGCGGCCAACGGCTTCACGCGCTACTCGTGGGAGCTCGCCTTGGCCGTCCAGGTGTACCTTCGCCGGCGCAGCCACTGGCACGACATCCTGGCCACCGGCCGCATCATCCTCGAGGCGACGCTCGCGGACGGGCAGATCGTCGGCCAGGCCTTCGCGCACAGCGCGATCGGCGCGGGCCTGTCCCGTCTGGGCCGCCTGGAGGAGGCCAAAACCCATGGCGAGCGTGCCCTTGCCCGATACGAGGAGGCCGGCCTGCGCGCCGAGGTGGCCGGCCAGCACCGGGCGCTCTCGGTCATAGCCGAACGGGAAGGCCGCTACCGCGACGCGCTGCACCACTCACAGGAGGCGCTGCGGCTGTTCGAGGCCGAGGGCGACAGCCACGAGGCCGCTATCACGCTCAACAGCATCGGCTGGTTTCACGCCATGCTCGGCGACCATCGGCAGACGCTGGTCTACTGTCGCCGCGCGCTGGAGATCCTGCAGCCGATGGGCAACGTCGGCGCCCAGGCCTTCACATGGGACAGCCTCGGCTACGCGCACAGCCATCTCGGCGACGACGCCCGGGCGGTGGACTGCTACCACCGGGCCATTGGGCTGTTTCAGCGCTGCGGCAACCGGGAGCAGGAGGCGATCACGCTCGTTCGCCTGGGCGACCTGCACGACGCGCGCGGCGACACCGGCCTGGCGCGCGACTCCTGGCAGGCCGCGCACGGCATCCTTGACGACCTGCGCCTGCCCGGGGCGGCCGAGGTGCGCGCAAAACTGGACCGCCTGGGCGGTGAAGCCGATGTGAAGCAGGCTCGCGATAGAAATCCTCCATGAACATTTCTGAATCAGAATAATTAGATCCAGTCGTCGTGGCGGGGCCAGGCGAGCAGGGTGTCGACCGCCTCGGGGGGACCTTCGACACGCGCCGTGCCGGTGTAGCGGCCGCGGTAGAACAACAGCGGACGGCCGTGGTGCGGGCCGTCGTGATAGGGGCCGAGCTCGGTCACCCGGCCGACCACGATGAGGTGGTCGCCGCCGGCGTGCACGGCCTCGACGTCGGCGGTGAGCCAGGTGAGGACGCCGTCCAGGATGGGCGCGCCCGAGGCGGCGGGTCGCCAGCGGAGGTCGGCGAACTTGTCGGCGCCGGTCGTGCCGAACGTGCGCGACACCTCCTGCTGCGCCTCCGCGAGCACGTTCACACCGAAGTGCCCGGCCCGCTCGATGGCCCGCCAGGTGCCCGACGCCCGCCCCGGGCAGAACGTCACCAGGGGCGGGTCGAGCGAAAGGGCCGCAAAAGCTTGACACGCAAAGCCTACCGGCACGCCAACCGTGTCGCAGGTGGTTATCACGGTCACCCCGGTGCAGAAGTGACCGAGCACCTGCCGGAACAGCCCGGCGTCAGTGTGCGCCTGGACGCCCAAAGGTGTGCCCCCAAAGGCTGATCGCGGTGGTCTCGCGGCTGATCCACGTCGAATCGTCGACGAGCATGCCATCCGTACCGTACTCGATGTCGAACCCGCCCGGGGTCCGCACGTAGAACGAAACCATATGGTCGTTGGCGTGCCGCCCGAGGGTGGCGCTCGGCTTGATGCCCTTCTTCACACACCGGTCCAGCGCCCGCCCGACATCGTCCAGACTCGACACTTCGATCATCAGGTGGACGACCCCGGATGGCGCCGGGATGGGCGCGAGCGCGAGCGAGTGGTGCCGCGGGTTGCAGCCGAGGAAGCGCATCCACAGCGGCGGCGCGTCGGCGGGGCCGCCGAACATGCGCGGGTCTATGCGCATCGAGTCGCGCAGCCGGAACCCGAGCACCTGCGTGTAGAAGTCCATCGCCGGCTGCGTGTCGAGGGCCGGAAGCACGACGTGTCCCATGCCCATCTCGCCCGTGACAAACGTGGTGCCGGACCGGCTGACGGACGGCCGGTTGGCCAGTGCCGCGCCCCAGAACACCTCCAGCTTGTTGCCGCACGGATCGTCGAACCCGATCGCGCCCTGCACCCCGGGCAGGTCCAACGGCTTGGCGCCCGGCACGGCCTGCGCGACGGCGTCCAACTCCGAGGCGGAAGCGACCTCCCACCCGGATGCGACCAACCGATCCTGCGACCCCTGCGTGACGATCAGCCGCGCCGGGAAGTCGTCCATGCGCAGAAACAGCACGTCCTCCGACGGCGACCTGCCGGCCGTCATGCCCATCACGTCGACGCCGAACGCACGCCAGTCGTCGAGCGACGTCGCCTCGATGCGCAGATAGCCAAGGGAACGAATCACTGTGCACCACCCAAGAAGTCCATCGCCAACCGGTTGAATTCGTCGCGCTTTTCCAGCTGCGCCCAGTGCCCGCAGCCCCCGAACACGTGCAGGCGTGCCCGCTTGATGAGCTTCAGCGCCACCAGTGCGCCGTCGACCGGGTTGACCCGGTCCTCGCGCCCCCAGATGAGCAGCACCTCGTGCCGCAGCCGGTGCGCCTCCCGCCACAGCAGCCCCTGTTCGGCGACTGCCGGATCCATGAACGACCGGCCCATGCGGGCCATCGCCGCAAGCGCGGACGGGCTGCTCGCCGCGGCGTAACGCTCCTCGACCAGCGATGGCGTGATGAGCTTCTGGTCGAAGACCAGGGTGCGCAGAAACGCCTCCAGCTTCTCCGGCGATGGCCCGGGCGGTGCGGCGAACTCGTACAGCCGCTTGATGCCCTCGGTCGGGTCGGGCGAAAACACGTTGAGCGACAACCCGCCCGGCCCCATCACCACCAGCTTGTCCGTCCGCTGTGGATGGTCCAGCGCGAACCGCACGGCCGTGCCGCCGCCCAGCGAGTTGCCCACGACGTGCGCCTTTTCGATCCCGAGCTCGTCCAAAAGGGAAGCCAGCTCGGCCGCCGCGACCGTGAAATAGTGACCGTCCCTTTCGGACACCGGCGACTTGCCGAACCCGGGCTGGTCGACCACGAGTACCCGATATCGCGTCGCGAACACCGGCACGTTGCCGCCGAAGTTGCTCCAACCGGAGGCACCGGGCCCGCCACCGTGCAGGAACACGACGGCCGGACCCGACCCCTCCTCAGAAAAATGCAACATCACACCCACGCATCCGTAATGTCGCCGCCGAACTCTCCCCGGCCATACATCGACAAGGCCCTTTCCGGGTCATTGATCGCGTGTACCCTGCCGGCGTGTGCGTCTCTCCAAAATCTTTGGATGGGGGTACCGGAGGCCAGCACCCGCGCGCCCGAGTTCTCAAACAGCCGATCGACCGCGTTGATCGCCCGGCCGGTCGCCTTCACCTGGTCGCGGCGGCAGCGCAGCCGGGTGGCCATCGGGATGGACGTGCCGGACACCACGTGCTCCATGAGCTCGGCCATGTTGCGCTCGAGCTGCAGCCACGCGGCGTCCAGGTCCCACGATGCCTCGGCGACGCGCACCTGCGAGTACGGGTCCTCGGACGCCTTCTGCCCGGCATAGGCCGCCCGCACGCGCTCCTTCTGGTAGGCCACATGCGCGTCGTACGCCCCCGTCGCCATGCCGATGATCGGCACCGTGATGGCATACGGAAACACCGAACCCCACGGCAGCTGGTAGAGCGGTGACTTGTTCACCTCGTGCCCGGGGCACTTGCACTTGGCCGTGTCGACGATGCTCAAACTCCGGTATTCGGGCACGAACGCGCCCTTGACCACTATGTCGTTGCTGCCCGTCCCGCGCAGCCCGACCGTGTCCCACACGTCCACGATCTCGTAGTCGGACGCGGGCAGCAGGAACGTCCGGAAGTCGGCAGGCTTGCCGTCGGGCCCGAACACGAACCCGCCCAACAACACCCACGTCGCGTGGTCGCACCCGGACGAGAAGCTCCACCGCCCGGTGAGCTGGAAGCCGCCGTCCACCGGCTGGGCCTTGCCCGTCGGCGCGTAGGACGACGACATGCGCGTGTTGGGGTCCTCGCCCCACACGTCCTGCTGCGCCTGCGGCGCGAACAGCGCGAGCTGCCACGGGTGCACGCCTATCACCGACGACACCCATCCGGTCGACCCGCACGCGCTCGCGAGGCGCCGCACGCACGTGAAAAACGTCATCGGGTCGGCCTCGTATCCCGCGTATGACTCCGGCTGGAGCAGGCGGAGGAAGCCGGTCTCCGTCAGCGCCTTCATGGTCTCGGCGGACAGGACGCGCCGGTCCTCAGTCTCCTGGGCGCGCTCGCGCAATGCGGGGAGGAGATCGGTCACTGCCTCCACCACTGCGGTTGGCCCGGCTTTTTCCTTCATCCGTAACTCCCAGAAAACTAGAACGTGTTCTAGTATGTAACTGCGCGTCAGTGTAGCGCATGCGCGACCGCTGTGGAGGATTTGTATGGACGAGGTTCGGACCATCGAGACGGGCACGGCGCCCGCCCGGTTCGCACGAGGCTGGCACTGCCTGGGGCTCGCCGATCGGTTCAGGGACGGCAAGCCGCACGCCATCAACGCGTTCGGGGGCAAGCTGGTCGTGTTCGCCGACTCGTCCGGTGCGCTGCACGTGCTCGACGCGTACTGCCGGCACATGGGCGGCGACCTGAGCATGGGCACCATCAAGGGCGACGCCGTCGCGTGCCCGTTCCACGATTGGCGGTGGGGTGGCGACGGTCGATGCGCCGGGGTGCCCTATGCACAACGTGTTCCACCGCGGGCGCGGACCAAGTCGTGGCTCACGCTGGAACAGAACCGGATGCTGTTCGTGTGGAACGATCCGCAGGGCAACCCGCCGCCCGAGGAAGTGACGATCCCTCGCATCGAGGGGGCGTTCTCCGACGAGTGGAGCGATTGGAGCTGGGACTCGATCCTGATCCAGGGGGCCAACTGCCGCGAAGTGATCGACAATGTGGTCGATATGCCGCACTTCTTCTACATCCACTACGCGCTCCCGCGGTACTTCAAAAATGTGTTCGAAGGGCATATAGCCGCGCAATACATGGAGAGCAGCGGCCGCGAGGACTCCAGCGCCGGGTCCAACTACATACCGGGGTCGACGCTGCGCTCGGAGGCGGCATACTACGGCCCGTCCTACATGATCGATTATCTGTGGAACGACTTCCGCGGGTTCGAGGTCGAAAGCGTGCTCATCAACTGCCACTACCCGGTGTCGCCGACGTCGTTCGTGCTGCAGTGGGGCATGATCATCAAGCGGCTGCCGGGCCTGACCACCGAGCAGGCCAACAAGGCGGCCAACAAGTTCGCCAAGGCCATCGGGGTCGGCTTCATGCAGGACGTCGCGATGTGGGAGAGCAAGAGCCGCATCGACAATCCGCTGCTTACCCCCGAGGACGGGCCGGTCTACCAGCTGCGCCGGTGGTACGAACAGTTCTACGTCGACGTCGAGGACGTCAAGGAGGAGATGACCGCCCGGTTCGAGTTCGAGGTCGACACGACACGCTCGTTGCAGATCTGGGAGGCCGAGGTGGCGGCGAACGTGGCGGCGAACGTGGCGGGTCGTGATGGAGAAGGCTGACCACCTCTACGGCGGGCTGCAGCCGGTCGAATGCGGCACGTGCGAGGTCCAGGTGCAGGTGCGCAAGCACAGCGCGCACCACACCAACGTGCAGTGGACCGACGCTGCGGTCGGCGCCTGCCCGTTCTTCCACGGGCGGCAAAGCGCTTTGGTGCCAACATGCCTGAACCTGCGCGACAGCATCGAAAAGGCCGTGCGCAACGGGGTCATCGAGGTCATGAATGCCTGAACGGGTGCGCGTGCTCGAGGTCGTCAAGGAGACGTCGGACGCCCATTCGCTGGTGCTCGAACTGCCGCACGGGTGGGCGTATCGGCCGGGGCAGTTCGTCACCGTGCGGGCGGGCGACGTCGCCCGGTCATACTCGTTTTCGAGCTCCCCGCTGACCGGCGAACCGCCGCGCATCACGATCAAGCGGGCCGGGCGCGGTTCAAACTGGATCTGCGACCACATCGAGCCCGGGTCCACTTTGGAGTGCCTGCCGCCGGGAGGTATGTTCGTGCCGTCGTCGCTGGACCGCGACCTGCTGCTACTCGCGGCCGGAAGCGGGATCACGCCCGTGATGTCGATCCTCAAGTCGGCGCTGCACTCCGGGAGCGGGCGAGTGGTGTTGGTCTATGCCAATCGCGACGAGGACTCGGTCATCTTCGCGCGGGAGCTTGCGTCTCTGGCGTGCGAACGGCTGACAGTCCTGCACTGGCTGGATTCCGAGCGCGGGGTGCCCAGCCCATCCGCGCTTCGGGGGCTCATCGAGCCTTTTATCGGGTACGAGACGTTCGTGTGCGGGCCGGAGCCGTTCATGGATCTGGTCGAGCAGGTGGCGGGCGCGGGCGTGCACACCGAGCGGTTCGTGTCCATGGACGACAACCCGTTCGAGCGCACAGAATCGTTGCGGGAGGCGGTCGTCCAGGTGACCATCGCCGGGCAGACCCTGCGCCTGCCGTGGCCCGCCCAGACGCGCCTGCTCGACGTGCTGCTCGACCGCGGCCTGATCGCGCCCTACTCGTGCCGCCAGGGCAACTGCGGCACGTGCGCGGTCCGCATGACCTCCGGCGAGGTGGAGATGGTCAACAACGAGGTGCTCGAGGAGGAGGACTTCGCCGAGGGCTACATCCTGGCCTGCCAGGCGCTTCCCGTGACGGACGAGGTCATCGTCACGTACGAGTAGGTCGCTTGCTCACTCGTGACCGGCTTCTCGCTTGCTTGTGACCGCCTTGTCGCAGGCACGTGGTCGGCTTCTCGTGGGCTTGTGGTCGGCTTCTCGCTTGCTTGTGACCGGCTTGTCGCAGGCACGTGGTCGGCTTCTCGTAGGCTCGTGGTCGGCTTCTCGCTTGCTCGTGATCGGCTCGAGTCTCGGTTTGGTGGCGCACGAGCCCGGACGGTCATTCTTCCTTAGTTGAGCCCTTTGTCGGGCGGCCAACTACCACGGGAGGGGCCTGTGCCGGACGACCCTGACCACACGCTGGCCGAGGACATACTCTCGGCATATCACCGGCGATTGCGGTCGGCCACCGCTTTCGAGACCGGTGGGCGCATCGCCGCGCTCGTCGATTCGGTCTTCGCCCGGATCGGCGCATGGGATGCCGCCGCCTCGCAAAGCCCGATCGGGCTGCTGCACATGGCGACGGCGATGTTTCAGGCCGCGCTGCCGCTCATCATGGCCGACCGGGACGATGCAGACCCGGCGGGCATCGAGCGGGTGAGCGTGGCGCTGCACGATGCCATCATGGAGCAGATGATGCTCGCGGTCCTGACCTACGACGGACGTGTGCTCGCGCGCGTGCACTCGTCGCGTCGCGAGGAGCGCCGCCGCATCGCCCGCGAGCTGCACGACCATGTGGCCCATGGGGTCGGCCTCGCGCTGCAGCAGATCGACCTTTACCGGCGGCGGCGCGACCGAGATCCGCAGGGCGCCGCGGCCATCCTGTCGAGCGCGGCCACGGCCCTGTCGGACGCGCTGCGCTCGATCCAGCAGCTGTCGGCCGAGCTGCGCCGTTCCGTGGGGGAGCGGGGGCTCAAGCAGGCGCTGGCATCCTATTTGGACAGAGCGGTGCCGGGCGGCGTGGCCCGGCGGCTCGAGGTCGCCGGCGACCCGCACCGGCTCACGCCCGACGTCAGCGAGGAGCTCTACCTGATCCTGCGCGAGGCGATCCGCAACGCGCTGCGCCACGCCGACCCCGGCGAGGTGGCCGTGCGCGTGGAAATCACGGACGGCGAGGTCTACGCTTCCGTGGCCGACGACGGGCGCGGGTTTGACCCGTCCGCGATCACCCCCGGCGACGGTGGCGGGGGCGGGTTGCCGTCCATGTCCGAGCGGGCAGGGCTGCTGCGCGGCCGGCTCGAGGTCAACAGCGACGTCGGCAAGGGCACGCTGGTCACGGTTTGGGCGCCGCTGCGCGGTGGCGAGCCATGATGGGGACGATCAGGGTCGCGCTCGCCGACGACCACACGCTGTTCCGCTCCGCGCTGCGCGAGCTCGTGCTGTCGCACGACGGGTTCGAGGTCGTGGGCGAGGCCGCCGGCGGCGAGGAGGCCGTGGCGCTCGTGGCCGATTGCGCACCCGACGTGCTCGTGCTCGACGTGGAGATGCCCGGGCCGGGAGCCCGCGTGGTCATCGAGCGGATCCGCGTGGGCGCGCCCGACCTGCCGATCGTCGTGCTCACCATGCACGACGACGCTGCGGTCATGCGGGAGCTGTTCGAGGCGGGCGCCTGCGCGTTCCTCACCAAGGCAGTATTGTCGGACGGCCTCGTGGCCGCGCTGCGTTCGGTGTGCCGCGACCCGGACACGGTCCTGCTGTCGGTGTCCCGGCACACCCTGCGCAGCTTCGGCATCGACCGCGCCGAACCGGCCGGCCACAGCGTCCTGACCGCCCGCGAGCAGGAGATCCTGCGGCATGTCGGCTCGGCGCTGAGCAACGCCCAGATCGCCGCCCGCTTGCACGTCACCCAGGCGACCGTGAAGCGCCACCTGACCAACGTCTACGCCAAACTCGACGCGGTCTCCCGTGTCGACGCCATCCGCAAGGCGACCACGGCGGGGCTGATCGAACCCCTATAGGAAGGAAATGCCATGCAATACCGCCCACTGGGCCGCACCGGCCTGTCTGTCTCGGAGATCGGCTACGGGGCCTGGGGCATCGGAGGCCTGTACTGGATCGGCGCCGAGGAGTCGGAGTCGCTGCAGGCACTTCACCGCGCGATCGAACTGGGGGTGAACTTCATCGATACCGCGCGGGGCTATGGCGAGAGCGAACGCCTGGTGGGCCAGGTGGTCCGCGAATATCCGCGTGACTCGATTTACGTGGCGACAAAGGTGCCGCCCGCCAACCTGAGCTGGCCTGCCGAGCCGGGTGTGCCGGCCGATGTGACATTCCCGGGCGCGCACATCCGGGAGAGCCTCGAGACCTCGCTGGCGGCGTCCGGGTTGGACGCGTTTGATGTGCTGCAGTTCCACGTGTGGCTGGACGAGTGGATCGGCCAGGGCGACTGGCTGGAGACCATCGCCTCGCTGAAGCAGGAGGGCAAAATCCGCTTCTTCGGCGTGTCCATTCACGACTACAAGCCCGAAAGCGCGCTCAAGCTGGTGCGCAGCGGGGACGTTGACGCCGTACAGTTGATATACAACGTCTTTCATCTGGCGCCGGAGGAGGAGCTCTTGCCGGCCTGCGCCGAACACGGCGTCGGGGTAATCGTGCGTGTCCCGCTGGACGAGGGCGGGCTGACCGGCACACTGACCGCGCAGTCGACGTTCCCTGAGGGCGATTGGCGCCACAACTATTTCGGCGGCGACCGCCTCACCCAGGTTGAACAGCGTGTCGACAAACTGCTCGCCGACACCGGAGTCGGGCGGGAGCGGCTGCCCGAGGTGGCCCTGCGATACGTTCTCGACGCGCCGCAAGTCTCGACGATCATCCCGGGCATGCGCTCAGTGCGCAACGTCGAACGCAACACGGCCGTCAGCGACGGCGTGCGGCTGAGCGACGACCTGCGCACGGCTCTGCGCCGCCACCGCTGGGAGCGGAACTTCTACGAGGCACCGTAATAAATACTTCGCGTCGGACGGCCCGGATCGCCACCCAGCCGAGCCGTCCACGCAAGAGCACCGCTTCGCCTGAGGCGACGCCACCGGGTGCCGCGACACGGCCAGGCGCCGCGACAGGATCGGGCGCCGCGACGCGATTGGGCGCCGCGACGCGGCGATGAGATCGGGCGCCGCGACACGGCCAGGCGCCGCGACACGGCCAGGCGCCGCGACACGGCCAGGCGGCTGCGCTGGACGATGCGGTCCCGGCTCCCGGCTCGGCTGCTCCCGGCTCGGCTGGCCCGGTGGCACGGCTGGCCCGGTGGCCTCATGATGTGTCGGCGGAACGGGGCACCACCAGGCCCGACTCATAGGCGGTGACGACGGCTTGGACCCGGTCGCGCGCGCCTAGCTTTGCCAGCACTCGCCGCACATGGGTCTTTACCGTCTCGTCGCCAACCATCAGGTATCGCGCAATCTCCAGATTGGACAGTCCATGTCCGATCAGGCGCAAGACTTCGGTCTCGCGTGGAGTCAGCCCGGTCAGTTGGGCCGGTTGCATCGGGGGCCGCGGCCGCAACCGGGCGAACTCGTTGATGAGCCGGCGGGTGATGGCGGGCGCGATCAGGGCCTCGCCCGCGGCCACCACCCGCACCGCGTCGAAAAGGCGCTCGGCGGTCACGTCCTTGAGCAGGAACCCACTGGCACCAGCGCTGAGTGCGTCATAGATGTATTCGTCCAGATCGAACGTCGTGAGCATAATGATGCGCGGAATGCCGCCACCGTCAGTGTCACCAGCGCGTTCACGCTCGCCGTAGCCGACGTCACCACTGCCGCGATCGCCACCACTGCCACTGCCACGGTCGCCGTCATCGCCACGGTCATCGCCACGGTCATCGCCACCGCCGCTCTCGCCGCCACCGTCAGAATCACCGTCACTGGCGTCGCCGCGACCGCCACTCCCGCCACCGCCACCGCCACGACGGTCACCGGCGTCGCCGCGACCGCCACCCCCGCCACGGTCACGGTCGCGATCGCCATCCGCGTCACGGTCGCCACCTCCGTTAGCGGCGTGGCGACCGTTGCCGGCACCACCGACGGCGTGGGCCATGATCTGTCTGGTCGCCTCGATGCCGTCGATGACGGGCATGCGCACATCCATGAGGACGACCTCGGGCCGGTGCTCCAAGCAGACGCGCACCGCCTCGCCCCCGTCGGCGGCACTGGCGACGACCTCGAAGTCGGGTTGGGTGCAGAGCAGGGCCGTGAACCCCGCACGCACGACCTCTTGATCGTCGGCTACCACTATCCGGACGCTCATCTCGGCAGCTCCGCCTCGACAAGCACGCCGCTGCCCGGCGCCGGACCGACCGAAAGCATGCCAGACACCATATCGGTGCGCTCTCGCATGCCCAGTAGCCCGTGCCCGTAGACGTGCTGGCTGGTGCCGGCGCCGGGCCCGTTGTCACGCACTCGCAGCCGCAAAGCATCCTCGGTGTAGTGCAGCTCGACGTCGACCGCAGCACCCGGCGCGTGCCGCCTCGCGTTAGTCAGCGCCTCCTGGATGATGCGGAACGCTGTCAGCTCGATGCCCGGGTCGAGTGGGGTGATGCGGCCGCGCACGATCAGGCGCGTGCTGGCTCGGGAGAAGTCGCGCGCTTCGTCGACCAGCTCGTTGAGCTGTTGGAGCCCGGGCTGTGGCAGGCGGGCGGTGGACGCGGCTGGGCCGTCGTCGCGCAGCACGCTGAGCAGCCGGCGCATCTCGGTCAGCGCCGCCCGGGCGGTGTCGCCGATGGCAGACAGGCGTTTGGCGCCCTCTGCAGGCATGCCGGGTGTGGTCAGCCGCGCGGTCTCGGCCTGCACGGAGATCATCGAAAGGTGATGGGCGACGACGTCGTGCAGCTCGCGAGCGATGCGTGCCCGCTCACCCCGCACCGCGAACTCCAGCAGCGTGTCGGCGATGGCTTCGCGTGACGCGTCACGGCGCGCCGCCACGTCGCGCAGCAGCCTGATGAACTGAAGCCCTAGCACATAAACGATGACCATTTGGGCCATGAGGGCGGCGAGAGGCGGCCGCTCATCGGTCGCGGCAACCGTCATCACTATCGCGGAGGTGACGGCCGTCGCCGCGAGCGCCGCCTGGGTGCGGATGAACGCCAACGGCACCGTTGCGCTCAGCGCCAACAGCAAGGCAACGGGGGCGGGTGCATCACTGTTGCGGGCGAGTGACAGCGTCTCTAGCACCGCGAGCAGGGCAAGCACGGCCGCGGCCACCACCGGCAGATCGTTACTGCCGGTCGCCCATGCACGCACCTTTTTCACGACCGCCATTCTGCGCGCTTTGACCGCCGGGCGAGTCCCCCCTAGCGGGGATCGTGAAGGTCACCACGTGAGGTGACGATTTCGTCCGGGCCGACGGAATAGCCTGCTCGTCATGCAGGCCACCATCGAGGCACGCGACCTTCGCAAGCGTTATGGATCAACGGTCGCGCTGGACGGGTTGTCGTTCACTGTCGGCCCGGGACAAGTCACCGGCCTTGTAGGCCCCAACGGCGCGGGCAAGTCCACGACGATGCGGATCATCCTCGGGCTCGACGCGCCCGACGACGGTGTCGCGCTCGTCGGCGGCCGGTCATATCGATCGCTGCGCACGCCCCTGCGGGACGTGGGCGCCTTGCTCGACGTCGGTGCGATACATCCCCGCCGGAGGGCGCGCGACCATCTGTTGTGGATGGCCCACAGCAACGGCCTGCCCGGCAAACGTGCCGATGAAGTGCTCGAGCTGACCGGGTTGGCTTCGGTGGCAAGCAAACGGGCGGGCGGCTTCTCGCCTGGCATGAGACAACGGCTCGGCATTGCCGCCGCGCTGCTGGGCGACCCACCGGTGCTGATGTTCGACGAGCCGGTCAACGGCCTCGACTCCGAGGACATTCAGTGGATTCGTGGGTTGTTGCGGTTGCTTGCCGCCGAAGGGCGCGCGATCCTCATCTCCAGCCATCTGATGAGCGAGCTGGAGGGCACCGCCGACCACATCATCGTCATAGGCCGTGGCCGCGTCATCGCCGACTCGAGCGTGCAAAGCATGCTCGATGGCGCGTCTCGTGACCGAGTCGTCCTGCGGACAGTCGAGCGCACGGCGGCGATGACGTTGCTTGCCAACGAGGGCGCCACAGTGGCGGCGACAGACCGCGACGTGCTTACGGTCGAGGGTCTGCCAACCGAGCGCATCATCGCCGTCCTGTCGGAGCGCAAGCTGCCCTTCTCGGAGGTGGCCCAGCACCGCGCCTCGCTCGAAGAGGCATACATGGAGCTCACACGTGGGTCGGTCGAGTTCAACTCACCCACGGCTCGGCCAGTGGAGAGGGAGAAGTGATGGTCGGGATCGGCTTCTGGCGGGTGCTGCGCGCGGAGTGGGCGAAGTTCTGGTCAGTCCGCGGCAACATCTGGGCGCTCGGTGCCGCGCTAGGTTTCATGCTCGTTATCAACATCGTGCTGGGAGATGGCGCAGAACCGCCGATGTTCTCGTATCACCTTGTGCATCAACCGTTTTCCGGCGACGGCACGGTGGTGGCCCAGGTGACCGGGCAGGACAGCACAACAGTCGGAGCTGCGGCCGGCATCATCATCAAGGAGACCTCTGCGAGGACGGCGCCCTATGCGGCACTGTTCGTCACCCCCGACCGTGGCGTGCGGCTACACACCTTTCGCAAAGAGATCGGCGGCAGTGAGTCCCGTGGGCCGCGCTGGCTCAAGCTCACCCGTGCCGGCGACCACATCACCGGCTACGAGTCGGCTGACGGATCCAGCTGGGCCGAGGTCGGCACACTCACGTTGCGTGGGCTACCTGAGCGGGTCGAGGCGGGCCTACTCGTCGCCTCGGGGGTCAGGAAGCCTGCGAGCGCAGCCCGGTTCGACAATGTGAGCCTGTCCGCAGGCGATCCCGGCGACGCCTGGCGCAGTGATGAGGTGGGCGAGCCCGGTTCGCCCGGCGGGTTCACCGAAACCACCGGGCTCTTCACCGTGATCGGTGGCGGCGAGTTCAGGCCGTTCAACGGGCACGATCCGCACGTGGCAGACAGCAGCCTGGTGATCCTTTTGTTCGGGCTACCGGTCATCCTGGGCATAAGCGTTCAGTACATGACCTCGGAATATTCGCGAGGCATGATGATCCGCACTACCTTTGCCGCGGTACCGCGGCGGGGCCGGGTACTGGCCGCCAAAGCGGTCGTGCTGGGCGTGACGATCTTCTCGTTCATGCTGATCACCACGTCGCTGATTGCCGCGCGATTGGTGTCCAATGTGGAGCACAGCGGCATCCCTCCGGTGGGATTCTTCGATGCACCCGTGCTACGGATGATCACCGATGGCACGCTGATGCTGACCTTCCTCGGGCTGCTGAGCCTCGGCATTGCGGCAATCGTGCGCCGTGCTCCTGCCGCGATCGTGCTGGCGATCGGGGCCTTGCTGGTTCCCACGATCATCGCGGAAAACCTGCCGCCCGACATGCGTTTCTGGGCGATCAGGGCGGTGCCTAGCGCCGCTATGGCGCTGGAGACGGTCGACTTCGTGACCATCCCACCTCCACCGGACGCGTCCGACGGCGTGCCGCCGTGGCTCGGCCTGAGCGTGCTCGCGGGCTGGGCGGCGCTCGCGCTCGGCGTGGCCGCCTGGCGTCTACATCGGCGGGACGCATGACCCCCCAACCCGACGGCGACATGCTCGGCGCGGCCGCGCCACCATGCGCCAGCGCTCACAGCGAAGGGACGGTGCACGCCCCAAGGACGGTGCACACCTGGACACGGCGCAAATCCAAAGCGCGGCGAAAAGCCTGGGCACCGCCCACGCCCCATGCGCTGGGCACGCCTCATGCGCGGGACGCCTCATGCGCGGGACGCCTCATGCACGGGACGCCTCATGCGCGGGACGCGGCCGGGATGCCGCCCACAGCCCAGCCACCGCCCACGGCGAATGCGGGCGAACACTCCGAGTGCGGCGGGCAACCTGGACGCCGCGCATGGCGAAGGCACAGCCGACAACTATCTATCTGGCCCCGGGGCGTGTACGTCGAGGAGGTCGAAGCCGGGCCGCGGCCGATCGAGGGTGTCGGCACAGCGGTGGCGGCGTTCGGCGGCTTCGCCGGGCTTGCCGTTCAACACCCCCGAGGCTGGTCACCAACTGAAGCCAGTACACGCACGTCCTCGGCGAGTTCGTGTCGGACTCCTACCTTGGCTGCGCGGTCGCGGGATGCCTCTAGAACGTCGGCGGCGCGGGCGAGGACCGGTTCACCGTGTTGGTGAAGCGTGGCGGCAAGGTCGAGGGGGACCTTCGAAGGCGGGACCACCAAGCGCGGCAACGACAACGTGGACGTCGCGGTCCGCGACAAATCCAAGCTGATCGCGCTGGAGCGACCGGCGTCTACGCCGCGGATGCTCCACCGAGTGCGAGTGACGCTGATGGTCTCTAAAACAGCACGCTGATGGTCTCTAAAACAGCAATTGGGGTGCCGGTCGAGGCTCTCGCGGGCGCCCGAACTGTCCGCGGCAGATGGGCGTAACAGAGTGGATCATTCTTCCAGGGCTTCATCAATCAAGCGCTCGAGGTCCTTAATCGAAACGTGAGGGCCTCTCCTGTCCAACACCACAGGTTCATCGTCTGAAGACAGCACGGTATTGATGGCGCCAACCATATTGCCGAGAATCTTGCCGCACCTGTCAGCAGCTACATGCTTCGCGGGAGGCTCGAAGTCTGTTTCACTCCTGCCCATTCCGTTCGGAGCGAGCGGACCACCATTGCCCACCATAAATAGCCATTCTCCTTACGCGCAAAACACGACGCCAACGTCACGGGAAGCCGGTGGTGAGGGCGGCGACGGACGCGGTCGCGTCCGCGGCTTCGCCGGACTCTTGCGTGCCGCACCAGCCTGCCCCTCGGTCGTCACCCGAGCGACGGACGCAGTCGCGTCCGCGGCTTCGCCGGACCCCTGTCGTCCACACGGGCGACGTCTGTCGGCCCTGGCCCGCCGCGCTGCACAGGCCGGGCGCGAATCGTCTACAGGTCTTCGATCCGCAACGACGGCCTGGCGGTGACAGTCACCTGGCCGTTGCAGTTCCAGCAGGTAACCTCGAGATCAGCGAGGCTGCGGCCCTCCACGTCACAGGCGCTGCATTGCCATGCGGCCACCACCACGTACGGTCCGGTGGGCGACTCGCCGACCGCGGTCATCTTGATCTCCTTGTTCCGGCTTCAGGGCGCAAAAAGGCGCCACCTTGGATCACGGAGAGTAACACGCGAAGGCGACGGTAATACAGCTTCAGGCACTGATTCGAGTGTGGTTGGCGGCAGAAATGCCCTGGTATAGCGGCAGTGATGTCTCTGTGCGAGGTTTACTGGGGCCGATATGAGACGTGAGTCACCGGCCACTCTTCGTAGTGATCTCGGTCTGGGGCGAGCCGGCTGACCGGATGCGCAGAACCCGGCCGGTCATCGCCGACCAGGTCCTGCCGATGTGGCGAGTGACGAGTCATGACGCCATGGCGCACTGGCCTCGATCAGCCCGCTTCGGCCCCTCCGCGTTCGGACGGACGTCGAAATCGAAGATGGCCGTGGGCAGGTACAGCGAGCAGCAGGCGTTGGGAATGTCCACGACTCCGCTGATACGCCCCTCGATCGGGGCGGAGCCCAACAGCAGATATGCCTGCTCCCCGGTGTAGCCGAACTTCTTGAGGTACTCGACGGCGTTGAGGCACGCCCTGCGGTAGGCGACCGTGGCGTCGAGGTAGTAGTTGGTATCGGTGTCGTGGTCCACGGAAATCCCGATGAAAGTCAGAAACTCGGAGTATCGTGGCTCGACATTGCCGGGCATGAAGATCGGGTTCGTGGTGACCCCATACTTCTCCATGCCGCCCTTGATCAGATCGACGTGGAAGTCGATGAAGCCACCCATCTCGATCGCACCGCAGAAGGTGATCTCCCCATCGCCCTGGCTGAAGTGCAAGTCACCGCCGGAAAGCTTCGCATCCTTAACGTGTACCGGATAGAAGACCCGCGACCCGCGAGTGAAATTCTTGATGTCGTGATTGCCCCCGTTCTCCCGGGCAGGCACCGTCCGTGCCCCTTCCTGTGCGATGCGGCGGGCGACGCCGCCATTCGCCTGACCTGCCAGCGTGTTTTCCGCCAGCGGCGGCAGGCCCAGCGGAGGCACCCGCTTCGGGTCGGTGTCGATGAGCGCCTTCTCCCGCCGGTTCCATTTGGCGAGCAGCTCCGCCGAAGGGGCGGTGCCAAACAGGCCCGGGTGGGTGATGCCGGTGTAGCGGATACCAGGCAGGTGGCGAGACGTGGCGACTTGACCGTGGAAGTCCCAGATCGCCTTGTAAGCGCCCGGGAAGTAGTCGGTCAGGAAGCCACCGCCGTTAGCCTTGGCGAAGATGCCGGTGTAGCCCCATCCTTCACCGGGCGCCTCACCCCGGCGTGCCTCGGGCGTGGTCTGTGGAACCGGTCCGAGGTCGAGGATGTCGACCACGAGCAGATCGCCCGGTTCGGCGCCCTCAACGCCAATTGGACCACTGAGCATGTGAGCATGCGTCAGGTCGACGTCCCGCACGTCGTTGGCGGAATCGTTGTTGCCAAGCTGCGCGTCGGTCCACTCCCGGCATTCGACCCTAAACTCGTCTCCCGGACGGACCATCGTGGCCACCGGGATGTCCGGGTGCCACCTGTTGTGGCCAGGCACGACCTGGTCGCGCATCGACTTACTCTGGTCGACGCTGAATACCAAATTTGGCATGGGAACTCCTCCTCACAGGAGTCATTGCGCGTACAAGATGGCTCTGCAGTTGATCATCATCTCCTTCAAGGAACCGTTCCCGGTCAGTGACTTCCCGCCGGGGTGGCGGCTCGGGTCGGCGCGGGGAGGTGCGCATGCGGATGGGTGAACGGCAACAGCACCAAGGCCATCGCGACGCCGAAGATCCCAAGGGTCCAGGCGATTGTGGCCTGGTTCCAATTCGCCCAGTAGCCGGTGAGGATCAGGAACGCCGGAATCGCGGCGGTCACAATGCCTTCGATCGCGGTCACCCAGCCCACATAGCTGTTCAGGCCGTCCAGCTTCAGCCCGAGCAACAGGAAGAACAGGAACCACAGGAAGGCCCAGTAGAGCCAGATGACCCCGAACGGGCTGTCGCCCAACAGGCGGAAGCTGGCGAACGAGTAGCCCACCGCGGCGGCCGCGACGAACAGCGAGAACCAGCCGACTCCGGTGCTGTCCAACCCGGCGAGCAGCGTGATCCCGACGTACAGATAGGTGAACCCGAAGAGGTAGATGCCCGACGCGAGCAGGATCGTCGCCGCGTCACCTCCGGCAGTGAAGATCAGATACGTAGGGGTCACCACCTGTAAGGTACCGACGAACAGGTTGAAGACGGCGCCCGCTTTGGCGTCCACCCTGCCGAGAATCATCACGCCGTTGAGGAAGAGAACAGCACCTACGTAAAGCAGTCCGGTCGCTCCCATTGGCTACGCACCTCCTGTCCAGCTGTAAGGGAGACGATGGGCGGCTACCCACGGGGAACAGCGCGGGTGCCGACCGGGTAGTCGCCCGCCGCCGTCACGCCGCTGGTCGCGCGGCGACGGCGCCGGCCCGCGGGGCGTGGGCCTCGGGGCCAACTCGAATCGCGGAATGAAACTCACGGTCTCGCGCTCTTTTGTCGATGTCGGGTGTTGGCGTACGCAGCACCGTAAGGGCCGAGCGGATTGGTGCTCGGCCCTTACGGGTCACGGTCTTAATGTGCGACGGATGAGCGGGGTTGTCGGCTGAACCGGGCGCATCTCGCGACGCTGTGGAACCTGCGAGACGACCTCCGGCGCGTCCCGGCTCTGGTCCTCCTGGTCCAACGCCACGGCGAGCGACCTGCTTGCCACCTGTCGCAGCATCGGTGGGGAGTAGACCCGCCGAGCCGGCCCGGCACAGGCAGGGCAGGGACGCCGGTC
>JBIOYB010000467.1:0-11533 GCA_044869915.1 Allorhizocola sp. | reverse complement strand
GTGCGGCTTGCAGGGCATGCTTCGAGCGTTCAGTTTGCCAAGCCGTGAACGATGCGCTGCGCCAAAGCAGTAGCGGTATATCCCGATCACCATGCTCCCGGTATTGCCCGTCGCCAATGTGATCAAGTGCTGTGTCGATGGTTTCGGCGAGCGTTGCAGCTACCGGCGCGCCGCTTCGTAACGCTGACTCGCGAAGGTAACCGACGTGCTGGGCGTTCTCGGGGGCGCCGAAGATAACGCGGCCGGACGACTCCCACCGACCAAATTCGATGTTGGTGTTCATACCGGGCATGGTGGCCATATCGCGAGGTACCCAGAAAGCGATCACGTCGGCTCGAGCGAGCTGACGATCTTCCCACGTGTGATGGTCGTATTTGTATGGCTGCCAACTTCGGTGTTCCGGAACGAAGATGACCAACCGGCCGGGCCGCGTCCACCGGCTGCCGAGGATATCCAGGGCGCCTGGACGCCAGGAAGGCACATGGACGGTTCGGGGCATCGGGCCGGCGAGAAAAATCGATGCGTCCCAGGTTGGAGGCGGATCCTCGTCTGCATGGACGATTATGACTTCTCGCGTCACCATGGGACTCCAAGGCGTTCACATAACCCGCGCAGCTCCGTCAACCCTTTGCCTCGTTTGATGCGCTCAAGCAGTGCACGCGCGGTCTCGATGACGATTGGTGAGAGCCGGACGCGTTGCGGTGCAAGGCGTTCAGCAGTCAAGAGCATGCGCAGCGCATCGGAGTCTTTGCCGATGTTCGATAGCGCACGCGCCGTGTCGACGTAGAACGCCGTCTGGCGGCTCACGGAGATGACAGCTAGACCGGCCGGGTCGGCGTCACGCGCGACCTGCACTGCCCGGCCCGGGTCGCCGCCGTCGGCTTCCATGCTGACCTTCCAGCACGCGATTCCTGTCGGTCCGAAGTTTAGGCCGAGCGCGTCGGACTGACCGGTGTGTGCTGAAATCTGTTCAGCTGCCGCTATAGCGGCCTCAGCGCCTACGTGGTCACCTTGTGCGTACCGGGCGAACCCTGCCAGCATGTGAAGCTGGCCCATCATCTCGTGCGCGTCTGGCAGACCTAGATGGGGTTGTAGGTCTGCGATAGCGCGGTCTGCGATGCGCTGCGCCCGCGGATAGAGACCGCATCCTGTAGCGGCGTGACCTTGGGACCACGCGGCTAAGCCAAGCATCACCGGATCCTGCAGGGTGAGCGCTGCCTGCCGGCCCCGTTCGGCCGCTTGGACGGCCGACGCGGGATCTCCGAGATAGCGCACAACGAAGCTTGCAGTGTCGTCCGCCATTACCAAGCCGCGCAGGGCTTGTCGGCGCTCCCTGCCAGAGGTGGCGGCGTGCAGGCCGCGTAGCACCTCTGGGAGCAGCCGTGCCGCGCCCTTGTAGTCACATTTGAGGCGAAGTGCCATGACGAGATCGAGCTGTTGCAACAGCGGGGCAATGGGGCCGGGCTTTGCGCTGGGCGGGTCGTCAAGGTCTGCCTCAATCACCGCCTGCATCGTTTGGTACACCGTGGAGCGGATCTCACCGCGCTCATAGTCGGGGGCAAGTCCTATCTGGCCCGTTAAATCGGATAAGGCGACCTTTAGCGCGCGTGCGATCGCAGCGAGGATAAAGCGGTTATCGGCGGAGCGTTCAGCGCGTTCGATGCGCGACCACTGTGTGTGCGAGATACCGGCAAGCTGCGCCGCATGTCGAACTGACCAGCCCCGTTGCTGACGAAGGGTCTTGATCCGCTGGCCGATCGGTTCCGAGCCGAGGGGCGCTGTGGTCATGGTCATGTGTTGAGCATAAAGCCTATGGTGCCAGCTGGCACCATAGCTGGGTTTCTATGCCGTTAACTTTCCGGTTAGGACCTCTATGCAGCCCTGGCCACTCTTTGTTGGTCCGCCTGTCCTGATATGCACACCGGCCGCGAAGACGTGCACCCCCGTCGCAAGCGGTCCATCTTTCGAATGCTGGGGCGCAGGGAGAGCTGAGATGAGTTACACAACCGCGGATTTGAGTCCACATGTCGCCGCTCAGCTCGATTTGTCGACGCTGACCCCCAGGCAACTTGCCGAGATCGCCGAGGCGGGCGAAATTCTGGACCGTCATGCGGTCTTCGACACGCACACGCATGAGCGCTGCCGCGACTGCATGCAGAACAACCGATGTGCCGATCTCCACGCGGCGATGGCTATCTATGACCGTTACGACGTGGTGCCTCAGCGCCCGCGTGGGCCGGTACGGGTGATCCGTGAGCCGCGCGCGATGCACTGTAACGAGGAGGTGCGTTGACGGGTCGAGGCGTCGTGGGGAGCGACCACCGAGCCGGTCACCGTCCATCCCAAGCTCCCGTCCTATTTCGAGAAGTCGATGTTCGTAGGGCGGGCCTGAAGATTCAGGAATGGGTTCGAAGATTAGGAAGGGTAACGGAGAAGTGAGCAATAACGAGGTCATGCGAAGGACGGATGGTGTCGATGAGGTGCTCGGCGAGGTGCTCGTGGGCTCGGAGACTGCTCTGGCCACTGTTGCCAAGGCGGTGCGCGATGTCAACGAGACCCTTGCCGTTCACGCGGCCTGGACCGACGAGCGTTTCGAGGCGGTGGATGACCGTTTGGTCAGTCTGGCGCGTGTCCAGGCCATGACGTGCGGCAAGGTCGAGATGCAGATGGCCGGGATCGAGTTGCGGATGCTCGGCTTCGGCGTCGGCCAGTCGGGAATGGAGCAAACCCTGTCCAAGCTGGAGCAGAACCAGGCGGCCCTGATGCAGGATCATGTGGCCATGTTCCAGAAGGCCGAACGCCTGGAAGAGGGTCAGGAGGCCTTGCAGCAAGGGCTGGCGACGCTCGTCGAGACGATACATGGCTTGACAACTCGGGTGGGTGAGGCGTTGGCGTATGCCATCTCCGACGAGATGAGACGGCACATGACGAAGCCGGCTGGCTAGATGCGCAAGCGGGACTGCGAAGGATAGCTGTGCGTGTCTGGGCGGCATCCGATGCGCCAAGCTACGCGCGAAGTACGGCGTGGGCTACGGCACGATCCGCGCCGCGATGCTTGTGCTCAAGGCGGAGAGGTTGGTCGCCGGCCGTCACCGCGAAGCCGTTTATGTCCACGAGGAGATCGACAGGATATCGGCAGACGATTGACGCTGCACCAACGGTCTTGCCCATCGGCGTTCCGGCTGTCGTAGCGGCACATGACCGCGCTTGAGACCGAATGGGTATGTACGTCACCGGGCTAACCGGCTACGCACAGCAGCCTGTCCGGCTCGTGCCCTGGCCCGTGCAAAAGACGGAAGGATGACCGTGTACCAGTTGATCGCTACACCATTCCTTGATGATTACCTTGTCCTCAAGCCGGGCAGTGAAGACGGCGTAAGGCTGCCCGCGGATCACTTTCAACAGCTGGCCGCCGCCGCCGAAGACGCGCCCGCCCCTTCCTGGCTACTGGATGCAGCCCGCAAACAGTGGGGTCTGAGCCTGCCGGGCGGGTCCATCAATCAGTCCGTGCTCATTCGCCCGAAGTCGTCCTATGGGTTTTGCCGGGCGACGTGGGAGATCAACCTTGGGTGCAATTTCTCGTGCGAGCATTGCTATCTGGGGGACCGTCCCTTTGCGGGCATGGAGCATGACGAGAAGCTCCGCATGCTGACGATCCTGCGGGATGCCGGGGCGGTCTGGTTGCAGGTCACCGGCGGTGAACCGCTGATCGACCCCGATTTTGTTGACGCCTACACGCACGCCTTCGACCTGGGCATGATGATCCAGGTCTCCACAAACGCGTCTGTCCTGCACCGGCCGAAGATCCTCGAACTATTGACGTCCCGCCTGCCCTACCGGGTGACCATCAGCGTCTACGGCGCGGGGCCGGGCACGTTTGACGCTCTTGTCGCCCACAAGGGTGCGTTCGCCAAGTTCCACAAGGGAGTCGCGGCAGGGCTTGAAGCTGGATTGCCGATGAACCTCAACCTGGTGATCACCAAGACGAACGCTGATGACCTTGACAGCATGGTGGCGCTCGCGCAGGGGTGGGGTCTGCCCTACACCGTGTACAGCAACATCAGCCCGACCTTCAAGGGCGGCAACAAGACGTTGCTGGCGCAATCGATGGACCATCTCAAGGCGCGTCAACCGTTCCGGGGGTGCAATGCCGGTCAGACGTTCTTTCACGTCGATCCGCACGGGAAGGCGTCCACGTGCAAGATCGCACGCGAACATGCGATCCCTCTCATGGACGAAGGCATTGAAGGGCTGTCCCGGCTCGCAGCGATCTCGGATCAGCTTCTCCAGCGGGGCGCAGGGTGCACCGGCTGTCAGGTCCAGGGCACATGTGGGACCTGCATGCCGCTGGTTCGCCGATACCGCGAGGCGAAAGCCCCGATGGAGCGGTATTGCCAGCATCGGGAAACAGGGGAGGTGATTATCAATGTCGCAAGCGATTCTGACGCGCCGGGCAAGCACGCCGGTCGCGGTGCAAATCTCTCGGCGGCCTGCACTGCCGGCTGAGCAGTTGACAGACATCGAGTTCGTTAACGTCGAGGAGACCGTGTTGTCCGCCAACCGGTGCTCCTGCTCGTCGGGAGACGATGCCCCGTACTGATCCGCACTGACCCGTACTGATGGCCCGGTGTTTGTGCCGGGCCATCTGCTCACCAATGATTATGGTCGCCAAGAGTGCGACGACAACGAAGGAGATTTTGCAAAGTGAATCCACGGGTCGGATGGGCCGATCTACCGAAAGCGCTTCGCGATGCGATCGAAAGCCACGTAGGCGAATTCGTCACCGAGGAGCCGGTGAGCACCGGGCACAACTGCCTGATCGGGATGCGCCTGACCACCGCGGCCGGCGTCTACTTCCTCAAGGGCGTTCCGGCCGACAGGGCTCCCGCCGTCCGCACCCAACGATACGAACAGCTCGTGAGCCCATTCGTGGGGCAGATCTCTGCGCGGCTCGCCTTCCACCTGGACGCCGAAGGGTGGAACGTCCTCGGGTTTGACTTCCTGGATGGTTACCGGCACGCCGACCTGTCACCCGGCTCTGAGGACCTACCGCGGATCGCGGCGACGCTGCGCGTCCTGGCCCTCGTGGGTTTGCCGGAGGGGACGGACGTGCGCCGTGCCGAGCAGCGTTACGCCACCTACGCGGGCAGGGACAGCTCACCGTTCGCCGGGACGACCCTGTGCCACACCGACCTGCACAAGCACAACATCCTCATCAAGGACGGCGAGCGGGAAGCCAAGCTAGTTGACTGGGCGTGGCCCACTGCCGGGGCGCCCTGGATTGACACCGCATGCCTGATCCTGCAATTGATCGAAGCAGGCCATACGCCCAAGAACGCCGAAACGTGGGCCGAGGACATCGCACCTTTCCGCAGGGCACCACAAGATCACGTATCGCTGTTCGTCATCGCGCTCAAGAACCTATGGGAAGAGATCAGTGCCGCCGACCCGCAACAGTGGAAAGCCGACGTTGCCACCGCCGCGCGGGACTGGGCCGCACACCGCGGGCTGGGCTAGCGGTAACCGGCAACCTGCGCCCAGAACGCGGCATCCGCACATCACTTCATGGTCACCAGTCCATGCTAAGCGCTGTCGCCGTACAGATCCGACGAGTGTTGAAACGCTGTATACGTTGGGGAGACACATGAAGCTGGTCGTCATGGGTGCTTCGACCGCCGCGATTCTCGCTGCCACACACGACCTTTTGGTATCCGATCTTCTGGATGAGCAGCTGTCGATGAGCACAGGCCACACGTCAGGTCACCGCTAGTCCCTGGATCGATGGCATTTGCCGACACGCCCTGTTCATTTCTTGGACCGGGCACGCCAGACGTAGGGCGTGTACATGCTCTGGGACGTTTGAGGCAGCACGCCGGACGCCCGCCGCAGGTTCCCGCGGAGGAGCAAGATTTTTCCGGTACGCCTTGACATCGCGCCTGATCTATTTAAAGGTGGCCTCAGACAACGTTGTCAGGCCTGGGGAGGGAAACGATGAGGGCAGTTGTCGCGCTCGTGATGGCGGCCGGCCTGGCGCAGGCGCCGGCGCCCGCCGGCGATTTCGATCCGGTTGGCTATGTGAATCCGTTCATCGGCACGACCAACTCGGGCAACACCTATCCGGGCGCCGTGACACCGTTCGCGATGCTCGCGTGGAGCCCGCAGACCTCGCGCGGCAACCAGTTCTCGACGCCCGCGCCGGGTGGGTACCAATACACGGCCACCCGCATCCGCGGTTTCAGCCTGACCCACCTGAGCGGCGTCGGCTGCTCCGGCGCCAACGGCGACATCCCGATCATGCCCCACGTGGGCGACATCGCCGGCTCACCGAGCGCCGACGTCACGGACGCCGTGTATGCGAGCACCTTCTCGCACGACAACGAGGAGGCCAAACCCGGCTACTACCGCGTCGGCCTCGACAGCGGCACGACGGCCGAGCTGACCACGACCGCGCGCACGGGCACCGGGCGGTTCGCCTTCCCCGCGGACCGGCCCGCGAGCATGCTGCTGCGCACGTCCAATTCGGAGACCGGCAGCGCGGACGCCACGGTCGCCATCGACGCGGCCAGCATGAAGGTGACCGGCTCGGTGACCGCGGGCAACTTCTGCGGCCCGCAGAGCCCCAACAACCGCAAGGCTCTCTATACGCTGCACTTCACGGCGCACTTCGACACTCCTTTCGCGACGGTCGGCACGTGGACCGACGGCACACTCGCCCCCGGGAGCACGACCGCGAGCGGCGGCACCGGCTATGGTCCCACCGGCAGACCCATTGCGGGCGAAGGTTCGGGGGCCTATGTGACCTTCCCGCCCGGCACGACCCGGGTCGGGCTGCGCGTGGCCATCTCGTATGTGAGCCTGGCCAACGCCGAGGAAAACCTGCGCGCCGAGAGCCGGCCGTTTGACGTCGCGCGCGCCAACGCCCACGACGAATGGCGCAAAGTCCTGCGGAAGATCACGGTCGGCGGTGGCACGCCCGACCGACTGTCCACTTTCTACACCGCGCTCTATCACGTCATGCTCGAGCCGACCATCACCAGCGACGTCAACCGGCAATACATGGGCGCCGACAACCGCGTGCAACGGTTGCGAGAGCGGCAGCGGGCGCAATATGGCACGTTCTCGGGCTGGGACATCTACCGCGCGCAGGTCCAGCTGCTCGCGCTGCTCGACCCGAAGATGGCCGGTGACTTCGCCCAATCGCTGTACAACTACGCCCAGCAGCGCGACGGCGAGTGGGACCGGTGGCTGCTGCAGCACGGCAAGACAAGCGTGATGTCCGGTGACCCGGCCGCCGCGAGCATCGCGGCCATGTATGCCTTCGGTGCGCGCGACTTCGACGTGCGTGGCGCATTTGACTCGCTGGTGCGCGCCGCGACGGTACCCACAGAAAATGATTTGAAAGACGACGGCTGCCCGGTGGAATGCGTCGGACAGCGACCCTCCCTGGACCGCTATCTCACCCTGGGCTACGTGCCCGACGACGACTGCCACTGCTGGGGCAGCGCGGCGGAGACGCTCGAGGACGCGGCCGCCGATTACGGCCTCGCGCAGCTGGCCAAGGCGCTCGGTGACCGCGTCAACGAGGAACGCTTCCTGCGGCGTTCGCACGGCTGGCGGCACGTCTTCGACCCCGACGCGGCCGCCGACCCGGGTCTGCCCAACAACATCCGCGAGCGCATCGTCGAGATCACGGCGAGCGGGGAGAACGCGGGCGCCGGCGAGGGCAAGAAGGAATTGGTGGACGGCGACAAGGGCACGAAGTGGCTCACGTTTGCCACCACCGGCTGGGTGCAGGTCAAGCTGTCCGCGCCGATAGCCGTCAAAAACTACGCCATGACCTCGGCCAACGACGTCCCGGCCCGCGACCCTCGCGATTGGACACTGCAGGGGTCCAACGATGGTGTGGCGTGGATGACCCTGGACACGCGGACCGGGCAGGCCTTCCCCGACCGAGGCGTCACGCTGCACTATCCGATCACCAACGCCGAGGCCTACCTTTACTACAAGCTCGACGTGACCGCCAACGGCGGGGCGCCGATCGTGCAGCTGGCCGAGCTCGAGATGGCCAACCCGGCCGTGCCGACGCCGACGCCCGTCGACGGCCCCTTCCACGGGTGGATGCGCGCCAAGCATTCCGACGGCACGTGGGCCGGCGGGTTCAGCCCGTCCACCGAGCGCGGTTTCGTCGAGGGCAGCAGCGCGCGCTACACGTGGATGGTCTACTCCGATGTGGTCGGGCTGGCCCGGCTGATGGGCGGCAACGATATCGCGATCCAGCGACTGGACGCCTTCTTCCGCAACCCGGACGGCACGTTTGACTTCTCGGGCGACCGCAGCACGCGCTACGACCCGACCAACGAGCCCGACATCCAGGCCCCGTTCGTTTACAACTATCTGGGCGCGGCGCACAAGACACAGGAGACGGTGCGCGCTTCGCTGGAGTCGTTGTGGGCCAACACGACGGGCGGCATCCCGGGCAACGACGACGCGGGCACGCTGTCGGCGTGGTATGTCTTCGCCGCGCTCGGCCTCTATCCGGCCGTGCCGACACGCGCGGAGCTCGTGCTGTCCACGCCGCTGTTCCCCGCCGCGGTCGTGCACCTGGGCAGCGGGCGCAAGCTCACCATCGTCGCGCCGCAGGCGTCCGATCCGGCCAACAAATATGTGCGCGGACTCCTGCGCAACGGAAGGCCGACTACGAAGGCCTGGATCCCGGCGTCGATGGTGACCGACGGCGGCACGCTCCTCTATCGCCTCGGCTCCACCCCCGACCTGCGCTGGGGCAGCGGCCCGCACGACACACCGCCCCAGGAGAGTTAGTCAGGAGAGTTAGTCAGGAGAGTTAGTCAGTCGTAGTCCTCGACGTCGTAGTCCTCGATGCCATGCTCAACCATCACGGCCTGTGCTTCGTCGTCGCGCCCCTGTGTGCGCAGCGCCAACACCAAGATCGCATGCTCGCCCGACTCGCGCGCCAGCGCCTCGGCCTCGCCCGCCCGGCCAAGCTCCAGCAGCAGGCTACAGGTCAGCCAGGGCTGCCGAGCGTGCCCGCCGGCCGCCTGGGCGCGGGCGAGCGCGTCGGCCAGCCGGCCCGCGCGCCACAACGCCTGCGCCGCAGCCAAATGCAGCTCCAATCGCTCCTGCGGCGCGGCGTCGTGGATGGCGTCGGCCCGCTCCAACAGCTCCAGCGGCCCGCCGGCCTGGATCGCGAAGCGCAGCACGCGCGCCTCGCCCGCCCCGTCGCCCTCCGCCCGATAGAGGTCGGCGGCCACGACATAGCGCGGCACCGACTTCTCGCCCCACACCAGGCGTGCGCCGTCCTCCGCGAGCTTGGCCCGCCCGGCCAGATTTTCGTTGTCCAGCAACAGGTCCAGCATGGCCAGCGCGGCGTCGGTCTGCCGATGATCCTTGCTGTACAGCTCCCACAGCAAAAGCCTTGCGCGCCAAAGCTCCTCGGTCATCCCGGCCCGCTCCAGCGCCGCGGCGGCCTCTTCCGCCGCGGCATAAGCGTCCTCGGCCGGCTGGTGATCGCGCATCTTCAGCGCCGCTTCAAGCATTTCTTTGGCATTTTGGGTACGAGGTGACAGCACCGTGAGCCGCACCCGGTCCACCAATTGCGGCTCCGACATCCGCTCCCGGGCGAGCCTCGTCTGCCGGTCGGTGCCGTTGCGCGCGTCGAACCGCCCGGCCAGCTCGAGCGCAAACGCCGACAGCCGCGCCGCCATGTCGTCCACAGTGGACCCACGGGAGGTCTCCTGCGCGCCATGACCCTTGTCGGACAACCGCCGCAGCACGTTGACCGCCGCCGACGCGAAGTGCAGCTTGTCGCTGGGCGTGTAGGACGCCTCGAGCCACGGCAGGTGCCGCTCGATCAGCTCCAGCCCGCGCACCTCGTTGCCCGTCGCCGCGAGGAACGACAGGTGCAAACCGATCCCGGCCAGATAGGTGTGCGCCTCGCGCATCCGCCGATAGGACGCGCGATACATTTCCGCCGCCTCATCGAGCCGCCCCGCCCGCACATATGGCTGCAACAGATACGCCTGCACCCACTGCGGCTGCCGCGCACACCGCCCGTTGCGCGCCGGGTGTCCGGCCTGGAGCGCGTCGCTCCACCGCCCGAGCGCCGACAGGATGCGCGTCTGCGCCGACGGCACGCACACCGTGCAGTCGGACATGCTGTCGCGTTTGGACGTCAGCATGTCGTGATAGGACTTTTCGGCTTGCTCCAGGTCGCCCACGTGCAAAGCGAGCTGGCACCGCCGCTGGTGCACCGGGTGCAGGCTGTATCCGGCGCGCAGATAGCGCCGCTGCATGTCGTCGAGCACCGCGTGGGTCCGGTCCAGCGGGATCTCCGGGAAGTCGCTCAGCGAGCTGACCATCCACTTGAACTGCCACAGGATCGTGTGCTCGCCGTGGCGCGCGATGGTGGGGTCGCGGTCATACGCCGCCAGGCTCTGCGAAAACGCCAGGAACGCGCGCCGGTCGTCGCCGCCGAAGTGGAAGCTCGTGATGGACTCGTGCCGGAACTCGAAGGCCAGCTGCTCGTTGCCCGCCGCGTCGGCGTGCCGGATCGCCGCGTCCAGCGCGGCCATCTTCGCCGGGCCCTCGGGCATGCCCATGGCCGCGCGGAACATCTCCCGCAACTCGTGCTCGCTCGTGCTCATTGTTGCGCCTTCATCGCCCGCCCGAGCAAACCTTGGAACGACTGGTTCATCGCGGCCGTGTCCACCGGGCGCAGCGGCTGCCGCCCGAGCAGCAGCGCCTGCGCATACAGGCCCTCGACGGCGAGCACCGCCAGCTCCGGCTCGGAGATGGTCGTCGCCTGGCGCACCAGCGGATTGCGGTGGTTGAGCACGAGCTGCGGCCGGTCGACGCGCCCGGCGGTAAAAGAGCCGAGGATCGACGCCCACACGTCGTCCACCTGATCCTGCCCGCGCCGCAGGTCGATGCCCAGCGCGGTGTCGCCGTCGAGCAGGTACAGCGCGGGCAGGCTCACCGGATCGAACGCACGGATCATGAGCTCGACCCCGAACCGGTCCAGGATCCGTTGCGCCGCAACCTGAAACGGCCGCAACCCGAGCTCGACCGCCGGCTCGAGCTCCTCCAGCCGGGCGGACAGGTCGGTCGCGGCGAGCGCCTCGACGGCGGTCTCCTTGTCGACCTCGGGCAGGCGCGCGATCAAGTCGGCGTCGTAAACGTAGCCGGCGTTGACGACCGCGATGCCCTGCGCCGACGCGACAGCGGCGATCTGGCGGAATTCATCTAGCGAAGGCGCGTATCGGATTAGGCCATGCCGGTCACGAAACTCCGCGAGCGTCATGGCGCCGACCGTGGTCTCGAACGGCCACCACTGCGCCACGAGCCGCAGCATCTCATCGTCGTGCACGGCCAGTGCCTTGACGCCCAGGTGGTGGATGCGCAGGAACGCGTCCAGCCGGTGCTGGTCGGTCGCGCCCATCCGGGTCATCCAGCCGCGCAACTGGTCGCCCAGGGCGTCGCGCACCTGTTCGAGCAGGCCGTCGTCGTAGAGCGCCTC
>JBIOYB010000466.1:0-21854 GCA_044869915.1 Allorhizocola sp. | reverse complement strand
GGCAGGCGACCTGCTCACCATCCCCAACGTCGGCGCCTATGGACTGACCGCGAGCCTTGTCGCGTTTCTAAGCCATCCGCTGCCCCCCGAGGTCATCGTGGAGCACGGCCAGATCACGCACATAAGCACGCTCACCATCAGCCGACATCAGCAAGGAGTGCCAGGCAATGGATTCGATGTTCATTAACCTGATCAAGGGACTGCTGCGGTTCGACGACGAGCCGATCACCGCCGAGTCCAACCTTTTCGACCTCGGGCTTGACTCGATGCGCGCGGTGGAACTGCTGTTCCTGATCGAGGACACCTACGACATCACCCTCACCGACGAGCAGCTGTCAGACGAATCATTCCGCACTGCCGGAAGTCTGTGGGCAGTCGTCGCCCAGGCAAGTCAGGTCACGGCATGACGGCCCGCCTGAATACACCGCTGATCGCTCTGCCAGCTGTCGCGGCAGTCCGCTCGCGCATTCGTGAGCACGCCGCCGACTGCGACCGGCAGAACAGGTTCCCCGAAGAGGCAGTGGCCGCGCTTCGCGCGTCCGGTCTTCTGGGCCTGCTCGCGCCAAAGGAAGCTGGTGGCATGAACGGCTCGTGGCACGACATGGCGGCCGTCACGCAGCTTTTGGCCCGCGACGACCTCTCGGTCGCGCTCATCTTTGCGATGCACTGCCAGCAGACAGGCACCATTAGCCAGCACGCTTCAGGTACCTGGCGCGACGAACTACTGTCCCGCATCGCGAACGGAAAGTGCCTCCTGGCCTCGGTGACCACCGACCCGCAAACAGGGTCAGATCCGCTGCGCCCAGCCTCCATGTTGGCCCGCACAGACGGCCTCCTGCGCCTGGACCGACCCGCCCCTGTCGTCACCGCCGGCCTGCACGCTGACGGGTTCCTGATTACCATGCGAGACTCCGCCGTCGAGGCGCAGGATCCAACATCGCTGGTCTACGCAGACCGGTCTCAGCTGAAGGTCGAACATTGCGGGCCATGGGAGGCCATGGGCATGCGGGCAACACAGAGCATCCCGTTGCGTCTGACCGGCGATGTACCCGACCACCAAGTGATCGGCGATCCTGGCCGGTTCCGCGAAGTGGCGATGCAAACCTTCATTCCATTGGCGCATATAGGTTGGGCGGCAGCGTGGCTCGGCGCAGCGGCAGGAGCGTTGAGCCGGACCGTGACACACATGCGTGAGGAAGGGCGTGCGCACAAACGACCCCCAACAGACGTTGTCCTGCTGCGGCTGGCCGACGCACGGTCGCATGTCGACACTGTCCACTCGGCCTTGCAGCATGTCCTCCAACTTTTTGACACGCGGCCAGCCGCCACACCCTCCGTTCAGCTGGCACTGAACAACCTCAAGACACTTGCAGCGGAACTGAACTTGTCCGCAGTGGACAACCTCATCGAACTCATCGGAATGCGACACGGCTATCTCGCCTCCAGCCCTCTTGGCCTGGAACGAATACACCGCGACCTCCGCTCAGCTACCCTCACCGTCAGCAACGACAAGGTGAAACTCGCCTGCGGCCGGCTGACCCTGCTCGATACGGAGGTCACCCTTGCTTAAGGTTCTTGCTCCCGACAACCCAACGCACGGTGGTGACGCGGATTTCCGGCGAGACCTCGTCGCATGCGTGGAAGCGCTGCCCGAACACGCCAGGCACAGCGGACGACGTCTGTGGTCGTCCCTGGCCAACGCAGGGCTAGTGACACCGCTGTACCTTCCAGCGCCTCACCGGCATCACAGCCCGGTCATCGCGCCACGTCTTCGCACGCTGATCGAAACGCTTGACGCCCATTGCCCAATCGGCGCAGTGCTGTCAGTCTGCGTTCAAGCCGCGTCCGCAGTCCCGCTACTGCTGCAGCATGCACCCCACCAACGCACAGCTGTCCTGGACGGAACGACCACCGTCGCGCTCGCGGTAAACGACTCCGCGATCAGCGGAACCAGCATCACCGCCATGCGCACGACCGTCGAAAGGACCCGCGGCGACAGCGTGGTCGTCGACGGCGCCAAAGCCTGGATCACCAACGCCACCACGGCCGACTATCTGCTCGTACTCGCGCGCAACCCCAAAAAGGCTCGCAGCTTCTCCAGCCTGACCTGGATCCGCATTCCCACCAACCATCCTGGCGTGTCGATCCATGCGGCTGACACCTCGTTCTCGTCTGGTGCCGGACTTGGGCATTGCAGCCTCGATCATGTAACTCTTTCTGGCGATCACGTCATCGGTGGCATCGGCCGTGGTATGCCGATATTCACGACCCATATCACCATGGAACGTTGGTCCAGCGTCTGGTGGTCGCTATCGATGGCACGCCGGATATTAACCCAGACACGGCAACGGCTTGATGATCGCGACACTGGAGGCCAGGCTTTATGGTCACACCAGGCGATACAGCACCGCTTCGCCGAATGCCTTCTCCAATTCCAGCTAACCCAGGCGCTGGCCAATCAAGGATTCACCGAAGGCGACACCGGCACGGCGACGAATGCGATGCTGGCAAAGGTTACCTCGGGCCGGATGCTTACCGCGGTTCTGCAAGAGTGCGCTCAGCTTCACGGCGCAGACGGGTTCACCATGGGCGGCATCCAGGCATTACGCAGCGAGGCAGCGATGTTCACTCTCGCGGGCGGCGCCGTGGAGTCACTTCTGCTCGCCGTAGCCGCTGACGCTCAGCGCCTGCTACGTGACCCGCGACAGCCGTAGCGCGGCCCACGCCCTTCAAACTAGGCGTGGGCCGTCAGGGCTTCGGTCAGCGCTTCGCTTAGGCACCTGCCCGGCTCAGCCAGACCCTCAGCTGCATCTGCTCGAACACCAACGCCTCCACGCCGCCACCGTCTGGCTCGCCCTCTGCGAAGGCGTCGGCGAGCAGCTCCGCGCCCAGTGACCCGCCGTGCGTCCTAATCGCTTGCGCCACTTCAGGATCAACGCTGGTCCACCAAACGTCGATGCGGTCGGTCACGTGCAGGCCATTGGTCTTTCTCGCTTCCTGCAGCAGCCGCAGAACGTCGCGAGCCAGGCCAGCCCGGCGCAGCTCATCGGTTATCTCCAGATCGAGCGCCACCGACATACCGGCGTGTGAGCTGACCGCAAACCCCGGCCGGACGCTCTCGACGACCTGTACCGCGTCAGAGTCCAGTTCGATGTCTTCACCATCGACCGTGACCGTGATCGAGCCGCCACGAGCACTCGCCGAGTCCTTGATCGCCTGGGCGACCTGCTGCGTTCGCGGGCCAAACCGCTTACCCAAAACCCGGAAGTTCGGCTTGACGGAAACCTCAACCACGTCCGCCGGCATCGGCTCGACGGCATTGACGTTGAGTTCATCCGCTACGAGCTGCCGCAGTTGTGGCTCCAGATCAGCGAGCCCGGGGGCCACGACCATCGCCCGTGACAATGGCTGCCGGGTCCGCACCTTGCTCGCCGCCCGCGTTGTCCGGCCCAGCTCCACGATTGCTCTGGCAAGCGCCATCTGCGCAAGCAAATCGGCGTCGGCCCAGTCAGGGTCTGCCAATGGCCAGGACGACAGATGCACAGAATCTGGCGCACCGCCGCCATTGGCTTGCAGGACGCTCCAGAGGTAGTCGGTGATGAACGGTGTGAACGGCGCCATCATCCGAGTAAAGACATCTAGGCACTCGTGCAATGTGGCTAGAGCGTCACGGTCGCCCTGCCAGAAGCGCCGACGGGACACACGCACGTACCAGTTGGACAGATCATCGAGGAACTCGGTCAGTCGTCGGCCTGCAGTCGCAGAATCGAAACCGTCGAGAGCCCGTGTCACGTCGTCGATGACGCTGTGCAGTTCGGCCAGGATCCATCGATCAGTCGCGGATCGCTGCCCTACAGGGCGCACATCATCCGCGGACCAGTTCGAGGCGTTCGCATACAGCACGTAGAACGAGGCCGTGTTCCAGTACGTCAGCAGAACCTTGCGGACGATCTCTTCCAGCGATTCCGGTCCGATGCGGCGATCGATCCACGGCGAGCCGCCCGCCAGCATCAGCCAGCGCACCGCGTCGGCACCGTACTGATCAAACAACTCGAAGGGATCGAGTACGTTGCCCACGTGTTTGCTCATCTTGCGGCCGTCGGCATCCAAAATCAGTCCTAAGCACAACACCGTCTCATAGGACGAGCGACCGTAGAGCAGAGTGCTCACGGCCATCAGCGAGTAGAACCACCCACGAGTTTGATCGATGGCCTCACAGATGTACTGGGCAGGGAACGAGGCATTGAACTCATCGAGATTGCGGTGCGGGGCACCCCACTGAGCAAAGGGCATAGCCCCGGAGTCATACCAGACGTCAATGACCTCGGGAACCCTGCGCGCGACCCCACCGCACTGGTCACACGTCAGCTCGATCTCATCGACATACGGCCGGTGAGGATCGAGCAAGGACAGATCCCGGCCAGCCAGTGCGGACAGTTCCTCAAGCGAGCCCACGCACATCATGTGTTCAGGAGCTGAAGAACATCTCCAGATCGGCAGAGGCGTCCCCCAGTAACGGTTACGAGACAGCGCCCAGTCCACATTGTTCTCAAGCCAGCCACCGAACCGCCCATCGCGGATATGACCCGGATGCCATTGCGTGGCCGCGTTTTCACGCAACAGATCGGCCTTGATCGCGGTCGTGCGGATATACCACGACGGCAACGCGTAATAGATCAACGGTGTATCGCAGCGCCAGCACAACGGGTAAGTGTGCTCGTACGGCTCGTGCCGCCACAGCAGTCCCCTCACCCGCAAGTCCGAGACCAACATCTCGTCGGCATCCTTGAAGAAAACGCCTCCCACCAACGGGATATCGGCCTCGAAGCGGCCATCCGTTCCGATCGGATTGACCAACAGCAACCCGTTCTCTTTGGCAACCGCATGATCTTCAGCCCCAAACGCGGGAGCTAGGTGAACCAAACCAGTGCCACTGTCGGTCGTCACGTAGTCGGCGGCGAAAATACGATGGGCAGCGGGACCGAATTTTTCGACCGCTACCAGCGTGAACGGCCGCTTGTAGCTCGTGCCAACTAGCTCAGCACCGGTCACACGACCTACGACTTGGGCATCTTCGCCTAGTAACCGCTCCCTGAGATCGTCCGCCACGATCAACAACTCATCGGCCGCCTCGACGACAGCATAGGTAACCTGCGGATTCACCGCGACGGCCGTATTGGACACCAGCGTCCAGGGAGTAGTGGTCCACACCAGCAGCGATGCCTTGTCCGCCCATGCTCCAGACGTGACCTCGAAACGCACATAAACCGACGGGTCGACGACCTCCGCGTATCCCTGCGCCACTTCATGATCAGAAAGGGGTGTCTCGTCCCGAGGGCAGAACGGCGTCACCCGATAGTCTTCAACCAGCAGGCCCCGCTCAAAAACGGTCTTAAGCGACCACCACACGCTCTCCACATACTGCGGATTCATGGTCATGTAGGCGTTGTCAAGATCCACCCAATAGCCCATGCGCGTGGTCATCGCGGCGAAGTCGGCCACATGCCTCAGAGCGGACTCCCGGCACCGCGTGTTGAACTCAGCGATGCCATAGTCATCGATGTCCTGTTTCTTGGTGAAGCCGAGTTCCTTCTCGACCAGCAGCTCCACTGGCAGACCATGGCAATCCCATCCGGCACGCCGTGGAACATGAAACCCTTGCATGGTCTTGTAGCGCGGAAAGAGATCTTTAAAAACTCGCGCCTCGACGTGATGTACGCCAGGCTTGCCATTGGCAGTCGGAGGGCCCTCGTAGAAGGTCCATGGCTGCCCTGACGCGCTTTGATCAAGCGAACGCTGGAAGACCTTGGTCGCCTGCCAGCGTTGCAGCACCTCCCGCTCAAGGGAGGGAAAGCTCACGGGGCTTGGGAGAGACGGAAAACCAGCCGGGCTGGCCATGGGGCCATCCTTTCTGTCAGAGCTGTGACTGTTCCGACAGAGGGACGACGCTAGGCCGCGGTACCACCCTCCTTGCCGACCATGTACGGCCGACCACTCCACGTTGCGGACCAGATCTACTAGGCGCGTGAGCGCTGTTCTGCTGGTGGCTCCAGGGTGATTTTCACGATCAGCCAGCCACCAGGCTCACACCAACCCTGGCTCGCTTAGGCCGCTTTGACCGTTACTCGTCCTTTCGACGCCCTTTCCGCAGCAGCAGCATACGCCTCCAGTTTGGTACACGCGAGTCCAAAACACGCTCCTGATCGCCGTTGACGATTATGTAGACATTTCCCGTACCGTTGACAGCCAATTGACGATCAAGCACTCATTAAGCGACAGCGTTCCAATCGGTCGCTACCGCCCAACATCCGCTCGCATCCGGGTGCTCAGGTCCGATTTGCGTGCCTCCCGGAGGTCGATCAGAGGTGTAGGCCAACGAAAGAGGGACCAACTCGGAATGGCTGAATGTCGACTTCGCGCCACACATCACCGAGGACATATGGTTCCACCTTAAGCCAGGCGTCGAGTTCCTCTCGACTTGGAAAGTCTAGGACCAACATCGAGCCGATCATCTGTCCGGCTTCGCTTAGCAGCGCACCTCCGTAGAGCATGCGGCCGTTGGCCCGCATCTGATCGCCGAGTTCGATATGTTGCTCACGAGCAGCCATCCGACGGTCCAACGCCTCGTCGTCTGCGCCATCTCGGGCGATCAGTAAGAACTGCATGGAGGCCTCCTTGGAGTTTCGTTTCCAGTGCATGGGTGGGGTGGAACCAGTCGCGATCGCCGCCAGCTGGGCGACTCGCTAGCGTGGAGCAGACGGACGTCGTTGTCCGCATCGATTTGGTCATCAGGCTGGTTTGTTGCCGTTCAAAGTCAATCGATTCGATGTCGTCCATCGATAGACGCGTCCCTCGCGGGCCAGCTTCACGAGGTCGACTCCGTCGACGACGACTCCAACCGGTGCCTGTCCGCGCAGCTCACGGACACACTCGACGATCGGTGCAGCGGGGCGTTGCCTGGCGTTGTAGGCGACGCTGACATGTGGTCGTAAGCCTCCGTTCGGCACCCTGCCCAGTACCGAGTTCCTCGCTGACACCAGTTCGTCCTGCAGCTGCACAAGGCCATCCCACGGCGTCACGCTGAACCGGATCGCCCCAGGGGAGCCAGCAAGCGGGCCGATTGACAAGTGCATCGGCCTGAAGTTTCCGGTGCTCTGCGCAGCTGCGTCAGCGATCTTCGACAGGACCTCGTCGCTGAGGTCTGCTGCGGAGCCGACCCGGCACACCGTGAGATGCAGCAAAGCTAGCGGGACCGGATCAAGATCGGGTACCCATTCGAGGGTGCTTTGGCATGCTTCCGCGCGTGCGCGCAACTCAGGATGTCCACCTAGCGTGATCAACCAGTAGTACGCCTTGGCTCCGTCAGGCCATGCGGGCCGCTCCCAGTGGTTAGTGAGCGAGTGGAGGCCACTGAATGCCGCCCAGTCGTTACGGATGATCTCCCCAGCATCGGTGAGGGAGCTTGGCGGTACTGGCGGGAACAGCGACGCCTTCATCCCTGAGAGGTTAAACCAGATGCTCGCTCTAGCTGCCTAGCACGTCGAGGGCGCGGGACCGCCAGTGCAGCGGGTGGGGCCTGGCTGTCCGCGCTGCATGGTCGTGGCGGCTGTCCCTCAGCGTGCGAGCTGAGTTGCACGCTGACGGGTGCGCCGTCGCGCCACATTGCTGGCACCGCGATCTGCTGTGGCTCGGTGCGGAGGGCGGGGGGTGCGGCAAGGGTGACGGTGTAGACGCCGGGTGGAAGTTCGAAGAATCCAGCGGACGGCTGGCCGCCGGAGATCCGTGGCGTGGTGAGCGTGGTGGCAACTTCGGCGTTGGCGATCTTCACTTTGGGTGATGACGGTGAGATGACGTCGAGGCGGCCGGTGGCGCCGCTGTTGATCCACCATGTGCCGGTTTGGTCTTGCCATACCTCAACGGTGGAATCGTGGTTTTGGCCGCCGAGATGGTAGCGCATGCGGACGTAGGCCAGGCGCGGGCTCTCTTCTGGTGTGGACGGTTGGTTGTAGCTGACGGTGATGACCTGGGCAGCTGACGGCGGCTGGTAGCCGGCAGCGAGTGCGTCGGTGGTGAGCCATGCCTGTGTGCTTCGCGAAAGCGCATAGGCGGCGGTCATGTTCCTGGCTTCGAGAGCGGCGAAGTACTCGCGCACCGGACGTTCGGGGGTGTCAGCGGTGGTGGCCGGGCGTCCGGGCTGCTGGTGCCTTGGCTGGCTTGGGCCGCAGCCTGCGACTGCGATGATAGCCGCGACGGCTGCGATGGGCCGTAGATTGGGTTGTAAGCGTATAGCTGGCGCCGTCTTGTGCACCGCAAGCCAGAGTCCACATAGGACTCCCGCAAGTCCGGTTTGCTGTGCTGCATTGGGTAGCTGCCAGCTTTGCAGGCTAGCGACGGTGAGCGCCGCCACCGGGATGGCGCCGATGGTGATGCCGGCGCTAGCGACTCCAGCGAGCCGGATTCCATGAAACCAGCTGACAAATGCCCCTGCGGTGAGCACAACACCGAGAAATACGATGGCTGCGGCCTCGCCGCCATCTGGAGCGCGCAGCTGGCTGAGTTCGCCGTTGACAGTGGCCGCAGTGGCGAACATCGGTACCGCGACGCCGCAGGTCAACGCGGCGACGGTGACAGGCCCGAGTTTGGGGATGAGCGGTGCGGCCAGGAGGGTGAAGGCCATGTCGGCGGCGAGCGCCGCTGCGGTGAATACGATTCCGGCTGGATCGAGATGGCCGATTCCGTTGAGCAGCATGGTTCCGGCGGCCACGATGGTTGCCGCGGTGAGGATGCGTGCCGATGGTGGCTGCCGGTTGAGCAGCGGCCCGGCCAGGGCCATGACGATGGGTGCGCATCCGAGGATGGTGGCGACGGCGGCCGGTTCGGCGTGGCGTAGAGCGGTCATGAGGAAGAAGTTGAAGGCGACCAGCCCGGTCGCGGCGACCGCGGCCAGGAGCGCCCAGTCGCGTTGGCTAAGTGGTAGGCGGTTGCGGCGGGTGAGAACGGCGATGGGCGCCAGGACGGCGGCGGCCAGCCCATACCGCAGGGCCTGACCGGTGGCGGCGGGGTAGGTCAGGAAAGCGCGGGTGATCGGGACGGATGCCCCGAGTACAGTCATGGAAAGGGTGCAGCACAGCACGCCTAGTTGCGCTTTGGTGAGATTGAGGGCTGGTCGTCGGCGGACGGCAGCGGGCATTGCGTGCACGTGCATGATCAGTCACTCCCTTGCATGATTTAGCCGAGAGGCTCTGATCGCGGCGGGTTCGCGTACTGCCTGTCGGGAATGGACAGCGTCCAGGAGGCGTGTCGTCGGCTTTAGCGGCCGTGTAGCAACGTTTTGCTCCAGTTGGCCGGCTGGGCCCGGCCGCTTGTGGTGGGGCCGCGGGGCCAGAACGCTGCTGGCGATCTTCGGATTGGCGCACCCCGGATGCTGCGCTGTGCTGCGTTGCCGCGGGCCGTTTCCGGTCGCGGGCAGCGGCGGCGGCGTGGCGAATGATTAGGTTTGGTCAGGCGAGGCCCAGCATTGATCCGGGAGGTGGGCGTCGGTGGACGGCCGGCATGTGGGATGAACGCCCATCTGGCGTGGGCGGGCACCAGCACCTGGCTTCGATCTGGCCGCGTAGTGGTCATGTTTGGCTGGGATTGAGCGGTGCCCGATGCCGGTGGGTGGGTGAGGTTGAGCCGCAGGACGAGCACTGAGAGCAGCAAGCCGCCGGCGGCGCACGATGTCCATAGCAGGCTGGGACCGCCGGCGGCGATCGCGGCTGCGGCTAGGGGTGGTGCGGCGAGAGCACCGATGCCGTGTGCGCTTGCCCAGATGCCAAGGTAGGTGCCGCGGCGGGTGGTGGGGGCCATCGAGGCAACCAGCCCTGCTGCGACGGCGAGGAAGACGATGTCCCCGGCGACCCAGATCGGGGTGAACGCCACTGCCCATGCCACGTTGGTGGCGGTTCCGGTCAGGGCCAGGCCGGCACCTGTTGCGGCCAGTCCGGCTGCGGCCACGGTTTTGGGCGGCAGGCGGTGCAGTCGGTTGAGGTATAGCGGCTGGGCAAGCGCGACCAGCAGCGGGCTCGCTGAAAGGATCATTCCGAGCTGCAGCGGCGTGATGCCACGCTGCGCTAGCCCCGCCGGAAGCGTGACCACGGATTGCATATAGATCGTGAAAAACCCTGCCGTGGCGGCGGTGAACCAGATGAGCCGTTTGTCGCGCATCGAGGTGCGCCATCCGCCGCTGTCGCGGCCGGCCGGTGGTCTCCCTGCCGGAAGCGTGGCCCGCATGAAGACGGCGAACAGCAGGCTCACTGCGGCGCAGGCGGCAAACAGCAGCGGCACGTGATGCTGGGCGAGCAGGCCACCGGCGAAACAGGCAACGCATCGCGCGACGTTCATTACCCAGAACAGCAGAGCGATGGCGCGGCTGAGCCGGTGCTCGCCTGCGGTGTCGGCGGCCAGCGCTTGTGCGGCAGGCCGGAACAGGTCGAACGTCATGCCGGCCAGGAACCCAGTGAGCACGAGCCATGAAACGGTGGTAGCGGCTCCAAACAGGAGGCAGGCCGCGGCATTTGCGACGGCGCCGCCGGCGATGACCGTCCGTCGCCCGATCCGGTCGGCGAGCCCGCCGCCAATGGGCAGGGCAAGCGCCCAGCCGGCGCCGAAAGCCGCCATGACTAGTGCGGCCTGTGGCGGGGTCAGCTGGCGTTCCTGGGTGAGATAGATGGTCCGGAACGGGATCAGGAGCCATCCGAGCCTTGCCAGGCCGGCCCCGGCGCACAACGCCCAGAAGACCGGCGGCAGGCGCTTGGCACTCGCAGGTGGCGCGCCAGTACCCGATCCGGGCAGGGCAAAGGCTGGGCGTGTCATGGTGATGCTCGCAGCCATGCCGGATCCGGCCAGGCGCAGCGCCCGCCTGCTTCGTGCGGTTGTTTTTGGTTCTGCTGTGCGGTTTTGCGGGCTTTAGGGGTGCAGAGGCCCATCGGAGTCCTCCTCCAAACGGCCGGAAAGATAATGCAGGGACGTTATCACCTTGACGGGCACGGCGTAAGGTTTATAACGTCGTGGCGTTATCTTTCCCACCCTTGGTTGGAGGAGCAATGCGCGTGTCCGATGAAGAACGGATAGAGACCACCCTGCCTGTGCCAGACCGGCAGGATCAGGAGAAGGCAGAGCCTGATGCGTATGTGGGCCGTCACCGCCGCGTAGCGTGGCGTTCGGCGGCTGTGGCCGCGCTGGCGATAGTGGCCACGGTGATGTCGGCTGCCGCTGCTGGTTCGCCGGCGCAGGCTGCGGTCGCGGGCTGCACCCGTTCGGCGAGTTTCCAGGCCGGGCAGGCGACGGTGTTCGCCCCGGCCGACAACTCCTATTCGTGGCGGTGCACGATGCGCCGTGGCACGGGATCGTGGAGCAACAGCACATCCTGGCACTGGGGCGTCTTCCAGCTCCAGCAGTCTTGTGCACGGCTGGTCAATGACCGGCAGCACGCTGACCAGCTGATATCTTGCCCGGGTGTCCAATTCAGGATGGTTAGTCCGTTTTATTCGAGCGGAGCTTCCAGTGTCTAGGGGATCGCTGGCCTTTGACCCGGTTGCTCCTGGCGACTGGGAGCGGTGGCTCGACGAGATCGATGTCCCGGCGGGTACCCCGTTTCTAATGTCGCCGCGGATGGAGTACGACGTCGAACTCAACGCGTTCTTTTCGGGGCCGCTGATGGTGTGTGCGGCGAAGGCGACGCAGGAGGGCTACGCGCGTGATCTGAGGTCGTTTCTGGATTTCTTGTGGACGGCACGCGGCAAGGACTGGCGAGACGCGACCGAGGCTGATCATGTCGCGTATTTGGTGTGGCGCCGCAGGGATCCGGGCGGACCGCTGGTCGATGACTCGACGTGGGATCGTGAGGTCGCGGCGGTCAACAGGTTCTACAACTGGCAGGTCCGTGCCGGGAACGTCGCGGTCAACCCGATCCCGCAGCGTCAGTGCCGCAAGGCGGGAGCGTCCAGGCGCGGGGGCTGGACGCAGTCCGGTGAGACAGCGGCGACTTATAGCCATGGCGCTGGCCGGGAGAAGATTGAGTGGCTTCCGGCGCGCTCGTACCGGTGCTGGCGCGATGTGGGTATGCGCGGCTACGGCAGCGATGGGCTGCCACGGGCGGAGTTCCGCGGGCGTTGGGCGGCACGTAACGCGACGTTTTGCGATTTGATGGTGCGCACAGGTCTGCGTCTGAGCGAGCAGGCGGCGTTGAGCCTGTTCGAGGTGGCGACAGACGGTGCCGCTACCGGCTATCAACGGTTTTGGCTGCCGCCTGCCTTGGCCAAGGGCGGCTCCGCCCGCTGGGTCTACATTCCAGCGTCAGTGCGGTCGGAGTTGGCTGTCTACGCGGAGGTGGACCGTGCCGAGGTTATCGCCGAGGCGCGTGCCAAGGGCCGGTACCGGCGAGTGGACCGACAGCTGGTGGTTGAGGACCCCTCCAAACCGGTGGTACTGGAGCGGGGTTGCGGAGGCAGCCGACATCGGGTGAAGGTGTCGCGTTTGGACATCGACGACCGGCGGCGCCTGTTCATCGACGGGCCAGACGGCCTGGAACCTGCCGCGTTCTGGCTGACCGAGTATGGGATGCCGGTCACGAGGTCGACCTGGAAGGGACTGTTCGCCGAGGCCAACGCCCGCTGCCAGGCAAAGGGAGTCGGTATCTGGGCACATGCCCACCTCCTGCGGCATACATTCGCGGTTATCACTCTCGAACAGTTGCAGCGCGGGCACATCGCGGCGCTGGCGCAACTGGATCCTGAGCAGCGGGGCCACTACACGCGGGTGTTCGGCGATCCGCTGGATTGGGTGCGACGCCGACTCGGCCACAGGTCGGTGACGACAACAGAAATTTACCTGCATGCCTTGGCAGAGCTAGAAATGGAAACCCGCATGGCGCTTGTTCCGGATGGCTGGGACGATCCCCGCGACATGGCGGTGGCGACCTACGCTGGTGACATCGCTTGCCCCCAGGGGTCGCTGTTATGAGCGGGCGCGGAAGTACCCGGGTGGGCAGGCCGGCACTATTGCCGCTCGGCGCGTACGAACCGGCCATGCCGACGCAGCGCACGTCTGAGGGCGGGCTCACGGTCACCTTCTATGGCGAAGACGGCCGCAGTTGTGAGTTCGCGGTTGGTCGGCTTCCGCTGGCCGGCTGGCATGAATCGCTGGCGGCCGCATGGGTGCAGCGGACCGGGCCGGCTGGCGGGCTGCGCACGCAGGCGTCGGCCGCGTCGTCGTGGCAGGCGCTGGGGCGGTTCATCCGGTTCCTGGCCGGGCTCAAGCGGCCTCCGGCGCAGCCGTCGGCGCTGCGGGGCTGGCAGGTCGAGCAGTTCGGGCACGCCCGGACCGCCGCGGTCGGACCCGCCATGGGTCAGCATGACCTGTACCTGATCGGTTCGATCCTGCAAAGTCCCGCCCTGCGCGATCAGATGAAGGCCGATGTTCTCGATGTGGTCAGCCGGCGCCGCTCGACCCGGTTGGACTCGAAGCCGGGATACTCCGACGGCGAGTTCGACCGGCTCGTTCACGCCGCCCGCAAGGATGTCGCCGCCCTGCGTAACCGCATCGCTGAGGGTCGCCAGCTGGCCATCGCCTTCCGTGACGACCCAGACAGCCTGCCAGTGTCCCAACAGGAGCTGGCCTCACAACTGGGATCCATCAGCACGACTGGGATCGTGCCCGCCATCCGCGGCGATGGCTGGCGCCACGTCGCCCGCGAGGGTCTAGCCAGGAACCTGTTCCTCACCTTGCCGGATCTGGCCCCGCTACTGGTTCTTCTGGTAGCAACGACGGGCTGCAACATCGAAACCGTCAAGGAGCTGCCAGCAGAACACCGCATCCTGGAAGACCGGGCAGTCGAGCTACGAGTCATCAAACGCCGCCGCGGACAGCGGCAGTGGATCAGCACCGTCACCTGGGAAATCGGTGCCGCCCGTCGGCAGCTACACACGCCAGGCGGGCTTTACCTGCTGCTGCATGAGCTGACCAGCTGGAGCCGGGCATGGACCGGCGACACCAAGGTCTGGGCATTGTGGCGCAACGGACTACGCCCCGATGTCACCGCCACCATCGCCGAGCACCACAATCCGTTCGGCAAAGCGCTGTCAGCGACCCACATCAACGCAAAACGGTGGGTGGCAAGCCACGGCCTGCTTGCCGACCCTGCACTGGCCGAAGCCGCCGAATTGCCACCGGCTGCGCCAGCACTGGTGGTGAATTTCAACAGAATCAGAACCAGCGTTGAGGTCCGGCGCACCCGCGCCGCCGGAGGGCATCTACCCACCGCGGTACGGACCAACAGCATCCCGGTCCTGTTCGCCAGCTACCTACGCGGCGATCCGACCGTCATCGACTGGGCCCACGGTCTGATCAGCGAAGCAGTCGCCGACGCCGAACAGTCCGCGGTGGACGCTCACCGGCGAGCCTTGACCGCCCGTGGCGGCACACTGCAAGTGGTCACCGGCGATGGCGCCGCAGCAGACGCTCAAACCGGCGTAGCGCAGGCCGCTTGGAGCAGCTGCACCGACCACGACCACCATCCCGAGACGGGAAGAGTCTGCCGCTCGTCGTTCCTGGACTGCTTCCACTGCGGCAACTGCCTGATCACCCGCCAGCACCTGCCCCGGCTGCTCAGCCTGCTCGACGCGCTCGCGCAACGCCGCCAGCACCTGCCAGAACTGGAGTGGTGGTCACGTTACGGGACCGTCTGGGCGGCGATCCGCCACGACGTCTTAGTCAAATTCAGTCCGCAGGAACTCGCGGCAGCCGCACAGTCCAAACCCCAGGACAGCCTGCTCGATCTCGTTGAAATGCCCTGGGAGCGACCATGACCAGCCCGAACACCATCGTCTCCGCGCCGCGAACCAGGACGGCCGCCAAGGGCGCCGGCCGGTATGTGCTACGGGCCCGCACCCTGCGCCCCGGCGCGATCCTGTCTGACACCGCGTGTTTCGGCGACGACATCTGGTCTTTGAGCCCCGCGATCCTTCAGGAACACCAAAAGAGCCTAGCGCTGGACTTCACGACCATTCCCGCGGCCTCGCGCCTGGTTGCCAAGGAATTGTTCGACGCCATGCTGTCCGGTGACCTGCCACCCGGCGAACCGCGGCCCGGGATCGCCACAACCCGCGGGATGTTCTCGCACGTGAAGCTGTTCCTGACCTGGGTGCACGACCGCGCAGCCGCGTCGGGCCAGCCTGGGTGTCCAGTCCTGGCTGACCTTTGCGGTCAGGATCTGCTGGCCTACGCACGTCACCTCAGGACCGCCGTTCCACTCCCCGGTACCAGGGTCGCTCACCGTTGCTCGGTGCGCCTGTTCTGGCGTTACCGCAACTGCCTGTCCGCGGACCGTCTCGCCTTCGACCCGCTGCACGTCGAGGGCTGGGGCGAACCGAAAGCACGAGCAGCAGCAACAGAAAACGCCACCGACCGGATCCCCGAACACGTGCACGGGCCGTTGCTCGCGTGGGCGTTGCGGCTCATCGATGACTTCTCCGCCGACATCCTCGCCGCCGACCGGCAGTGGCATGCCACGCGGAACCAGCCCTCGCTCGCGCCTCAAAATGGCCGCGGCAACAACGCGTCAGGCAAACTGACCGCCCTGCTCGATAAGCATCTGGCCGCAGGCCGGCCGCTGCCCGGCTATCGCGGCAAACTCAACCTTCGAGCCCTGGCTAGGAACGCCGGGTGCTCGCACAGACTCCTCAGCCTGAAACACCGCGCGGCCATCGACGCAGTCGCTGCCGTCGTCGGAGTGCATCACCACACCCCCTACGACATCACCATCGAAGGCCGCATCGACGGCGAGGCGTGGATCGAGGCGATCGTCGAAGATCCCACCCAGCCCTATTCGGTTGGGACGCTGGCACGCATGCTCCAGGCCGCCACATACTTCGTCATCGGATTCCTGTCCGGCATGCGCGACAGCGAAATCAAACACCTGCGCCGCGGTTGCCTGCGCGTTGAACGCGGCCCTGACGGCGCTGCCTACCGATACAAGGTCACCAGCCTGGCGTTCAAAGGTGAAACCAATACCGCTGGGGTCACCGCGACCTGGGTGCTCGGCGCCCCCGCCGCCCGCGCCATACAAATCCTCGAACAACTCCAGCCCGCCAGCACCGAGCTGCTGTTCGCCAACCTGATCCACAGCTCCGCCAGTGGGCCCGCTCGGCACAGCCTAAACGCTGCAATGCGCAGCAACGCCACCAACAGCCAACTCAACGAGCTGGCCGCCTGGATCAACAAATACTGCACCGACCACGGCCGCACCGACGTCATACCGGCAGTCAACAAGCAGCCCTGGCGCCTATCAACCCGCCAACTGCGCAGAACACTAGCCTGGTTCATCGCCCGGCGGCCCGGCGGCGCAATCGCGGGCGCCATAGCCTACCGGCATCTCTCTGTCCAAATGTTTGAAGGCTACTCAGGTACCTCTGACTCCGGTTTCCGGGCCGAGGTCGAAGGCGAACAAGCACTGGCCAGAGGCGAACACCTACTGGCTATGGCCGACCAGCATGAGCACCAGAGGCTGGCGGGTCCAGCCGCCGAAGAAGCCAACCGGCGCCTGGAACAATTCAGCGGCCAAGCCAGATTCGACGGCAAAGTCATCACCGACGAGCAACGTCTCAAGCGACTGATGAGGCGCGACGATCCGGCGATCTACCCCGGTAAATACGCCACCTGCGTGCACAACCACGCTACCGCGCTCTGCCGTCAACGGCCCGACAGCCAAGGCCGGACCCGGCCTGACACCGGCAGCTGTAAACCCTTCGCTTGCCGCAACGTTGCCCTCACCGCCGAAAACACTAGCCAACTTCGGCATGAAGCCGAACTCCTGCAACAAGAACTACACGCCCGGCCTCTGTTACCCCCGCTCCTGCAACAAGAACTCCGGGCGCGTGTCGAACAGATCCACGCGTTCCTGAACCAGTACTGCGGGCAGACATCATGACCCGCGCCGACATGCCCACTCCAGAACAGATCCGCAACGCCGCCGATGCGCTCATAGCCGAGGTACGCCAGACCGGCGGCCGCCCCAGCGTTCTGGCCCTGACTCGCCGGTTCGGGCTTTCCAACTCCACGTTCCGCCGGCATTTCCCCGATATCGCACGAGAACTCGCCCAAGTCCGCCGCACCCCGACACCCGAAGTCAGCACCTCAGCCGACGGGCAGCGCTACACCAAGCTCCAGGACCAGAACGCCGACTTGCGACGACGCAACGCCGAACTCTCCAACCAGGTGGAACTGGCTATCGCCACCATCCAGCGCCTCACCCTTCGCAATCACCAGCTCACCCTCGAACTGGAAGCAGGTAGCAATGTCACCCCGATCACCAGACTTCGAAAACGCTGACCAGTCCACCAGAACGGTCAATTGGTCAGCTGGAAACCCCGTCCACAAGGAGACCATGAACAACTGCTACGGCAATGTCATCGGTACTTTGCTTAGCACGGATGGCGACTTCGGCGGGCGCACCGAAACCGCACTGATCAAGGTGCAGCGGCATTTGCGCTCCACTGTGGACGGCAGCCTTTCGGTCGATGGCGTCTATGGCCCGCATACCGCAGCCACCATGTCGCACTGGGCTTTCGCCCAAACCCCATACGGCACCTTCCACTTCTGCACCCGGCTGCGGTAGCCGCAGGTCGTGCGAGCCGCGACCGGCGCCTGGGGCCAGGAAGCATCCCGCCACGGCCATCCAACGGCTCAAGCGCTTGATCACCTGGCCGGGTGCGGCGGCACCGTCGGCGTTGCCTTGCCGGCGCTGCGAATGCGGCTGCCACCAGCGGTGTCAGCAGGGTTCGCACTGGCCGCGTTCGCGGTGGCGCTGCAGCCCAGCCCGGCTAGCCGATCCTCACCGGGTGAGCACCCGGCCGCGACCGTTGCGCCTTCCTCTGACACCACAACCGTTTCAGTCACTTCCGCTCGGCCTGCTTCGCCGGCCACTTCAAAAGGTGATGCCATGTTCCTTGAACCGCCGCCAGATCCGCGGCCACGCCCGGCCCGCGAGATCACGATCGCGGTGCGCAAACAAGCCAACCGCGACAACGCTAATTACGCGGCGGACCGGGCCGCCGGACGGCCTCCGCCACTTGCTGGCGATGGCGACATTCCTTTGTGGCGACGGGTTCTGCGGCTAGGCCGCTGAGGATCGCCGCGTCGCACAGCACCGACCAGGACTAGCCCCGCACCCCTGCGGCGCGGGCGAATTTGTGGCCGGTCACCACCTCCCCGGTGACCGGCCACCCACACCAGCCCGGCCAGGCATTCGGACTGCCTGCGCCGGTCACACTTTCACGGAGGGAACCCCATGTTCAGACGAACGATCACCACCGCCGCGGCCATCATCGCCGTGGCATTGTCCACCGCCGCCTCCTGCGATAAGGACAGCCCGCCCGTGGCACCTGCCCCGGCACCGGCCAGTCAGGCGCCCGGAGCGCTCAAGGCCGATCCCGAGGCACGGTTCAAGCTGCCATCCAACCTGTGTGCCCTCATCAAGTACGATCCATTTGCTGATCTGCTGGCCGGGGCGAGCGTGCCGCCCGGCAACAACACCGCCGTCACAGGAAAGTCGGTGGCGTCCGCAAAATGCATCGCCACGGCAGGCGGCCTCACCGGCTACACCATCTGGGCCAGCGCAGACATCTTCACCAGGCCGGCGTTCGCCCCCGCCCAGTACGAAGGATTCAAGTCAATCGTGTTCCGCGACTACACGGGAGCCAAAGACGTGACCGGCACCGGGCAAGCCGCATACGCGTACACCGATCCAGCGATCGGCGCGAAACTGGTTGTCTGGCAAGGAGATCTGAACCTGGAGGTCACCCTTGCGCCACTGAGCAAGAGCACCAAGCTGCCAGACGACGCCACGGCGCGGCTGGCCACGTTCGCTGCTCAGATCATCTCGGCGCTGCCGCGCGCCTGACATCGGTTCATGCAAACTGGGGTGGTCACCGGCTGGTGACCACCCACATGCTTCATCCCACGACTTTGAGATGACGGCCCTCCTTAGTCGGCATAGGTTCAGGCGGTAACGCCTGCTGCGGCTGGGGTGTGACCGCGGTGGCGGCCAAGTCGGCCACCAGCTCATCGAGCAGCTGGCGGCCAACGCCCGGCACGCAGACCACGTGGCTGATGCCGCCGCTGACTGGCATCGAATATTTGTCCAGGATGGACGGTGGCGGCGCCTTGAGCACCACGGTCACCGCGTGGCTGTGCTGCCGGTAGGCGTACCAGCCGATGTCAGCCAGCTGGGAGGTCAGATACCGGGCGTTGCTTAAGGCCCGCGCCACCTTGAAGCCGAGCCCTTCCACGCCGAGGTACGCCAGCACATGCCACAGCTGCAAGGGCACGTGGCCGTTGCGTGAGCCGCTGATCGTCATGTCCAGGCAGCGCAGGTAGTCGATCGGCATGGCCGACTCGGCAAGGTACGCCCGGCGCGAAAGGAAGACCGCTGATGGCATGGCCGGCAGCATCTTGTGGCCGCTGCACGAGATGCTGTCTGCGCCGTCGGACAGATCGAACCCCGGCCGCAGGTGGGGTTCGGCGCAGGCGAGCGGTATGCCGCTGAGGGCGGCGTCGGCGTGAATGTAGCGGGCCACCCCGGCGGTGTCGCAGATGGAGGCGATCACCCGCACGTCGTCGATGGCCTCAGTCATCGTGGTGCCGGTGTTGGCCATGACGATGGCGGGACGGCCGCGGTGCATGCCCACGGCGCGCTGCAGATCGCTGTAGACCATTTCGCCCTCGTCGTTGACGGCGACCTCGAAGCGTGGCATGCCAAGCAGATCGATCGCCTTGACGACGCTGTGGTGGCTGGCCGACGAGTGGTAGACCATCGCCTCCGGGAAGGCCCGCCGTGCCGTGCGCAGGGCATGCAGGATCGCCTCGGACGAGCCGGAGCTGATGTATCCCCACCAATCGCCGTCGGGGGCGCGGAACAGGTGCGCGAACAGCTGCAGGACTTCACGCTCGAAATCCTTGGTGTGGTTGGGAACCGCGCTGTCGGAGAAGGGGTCGCCAAGGTTGTTGAGCGGCATGAGGGTGAGCAGGTCTGCCAGGTCACGGAAATCTCCCTCCCATGAGCCAGGCAGCCCCAGGTGGTACAGCCCGATATCGCGCAGCCGCACCCGCAGCCCGTCTAATCGCGACTCCACCTGCTGCGTGGTCATCGCTTTACCCAGTGCCAGTTCACTGATGTCCATACTGCCCCTCCAGAATGATAACGGCACTACATAAGAAAGATATAACGGCGTGGCGTTATCTGAAAGTGGCCGGCCCAGAGGAATTACCGGCCCGGATGTGCTGTGGGAGCGCAGGCAAGTTCGCGTGAAGTACGGGCCTGGGGTTCAAGGCAAGCCGGATGGCGGCGCAGGGGCGCGGCCCGGCGGGTTTCGACGTACCCCATTGTCCCAAACTGGCAGTTGGCCTTAAGATGGGCCTCGCGGCATACGTTGTCCTGCCGCTTCCGCCACGACATAGAGGAGCACCTGTTGGTCACGGCGAAAGGCTCCGAATCCGGTTCTGACCTGCCGGCCAGGAAGGATGGCCGGGTCGGCAACCGCAGGCTTCGCGCGTCCGGTGCTGACGCCACGGTCAAAGACCCCAGCCAGATCGTCGCCGTCAAGAACGGCCTGCCAGGGGAAAACGAGCCGCTGACCTACCGCCCAGGCCGCACGGAGCCGGTCACCGAGGCCGAGGCGCTGGGGGTGATCCGGCGCCGTAAGCGGGCCGAGCTGAAAAAGCGTGGTGTCCCGCCGCGCAAGATGGACGAGCAGCTTCCCACTGAGCTGGCCAAGTGGAGCGACGCGAAAGAACCGGCCACGCTGCGCTACCAGCCACGGTTGCGTGCGCTGGCCGATGCGCACGCCGAGATCGAGGGAACCAACTTCTCCGCGCTGATCGAGGAGCTGCTGACCGCCCACATCCTCAAGCCGCCACGTGATCCAGGCGAGGTCCGGCTTACCCAGGAGCGGCTCCACGCGGCCACGGTCAAACTTGACCGCTTCGAAGAACGCCTCAGCGCGGGAGCGGGCGATGCGGGCCTGCGCGAGGACTTCGACAGGTTCCGCGCCGAGGTGCAAGCCCTGCTGGGCGGCCGGGGCTGATAAGGCCGCCAGATCGGCCAGGGCGGGGCACCTGATCAGATCCTTGCGTGGGGGTATCGATGGGCCTCACCATATCGGCATGCCTGCCATCGCCTACACCGCCGGGCTGCACGAGTTGGCGCCAGGTTGCCACGCCTACCTGCAGCCCAGCGGATCGTGGGGGTTGAGCAACTGCGGGCTGGTACACGACCGCGGGACAGCGCTGCTGTTCGACACGCAATTCACCCTGGCCCGCACCCAGACCCTCATCGACACCATCACCCGTGCCCTTCCCGGCACCGTGATCGACACCGTAGTGAACTCGCACCCCAACGGTGATCACACCTGGGGCAACCAGGCCTTCCCGCAGGCCAAGCTGATCAGCTCGGCCGCCACAGCCACAGGGTTATGCGAGGAGATCGGCCCTCAGGCGATGACTGCCATGCGCGACAACAGCGACCCGGCCACTGCGGCCGGGCGCTACATGCGCAGCTACTTCGGGCAGTTCGACTTCGCCGGGATCACGCTGACCCCAGCCACCGAGACGTTCACCGGCCGGACGACCGTGCGCAATGGCGGCTTGGACGTCGACCTCATCGAGGTCGGCCCCGCCCACACCGACGGTGACGTCATCGCCGTCGTACCTGCGCGCAAGGTTGTCTTCGCCGGCGACATCCTCTTTGTCGGTGATCACCCAGTGATGTGGTCGGGGCCTATCGGCAACTGGATCACCGCCTGCGATCTCATCCTGGCCAG
>JBIOYB010000465.1:0-18791 GCA_044869915.1 Allorhizocola sp. | reverse complement strand
TGGTCCTTGTCGCTGGGCTCTATGCCGAGCTGGCCGGGCTGGGCGACACCGATCTGCCTGTGTTCCTGGGCGGGTTCGCCGCGCTCGCGGTGCTGGAGGTGTGGGGCGACCGGTTTGCCGCCCGGGTGGTGTTTGCCGCCCGGGCGGTGCTGTTGGTCGTCATCGCGCTGGCGGACGGTTCTGGGCTGGCGCGGGTGCTGCTCGTGCTGATCCCATTCCACGCCTATTTCGTGTTTGGGCGCAGGGTGAGCGTGTGGGTCGGCGTGAGCTGCGTCGGGCTCGCGGTCGCCGGGTCGGCGTTGTCCCCTCCGGGCCTGGCCGGTGACGCCGAGCAGCTGGGCGACCTGCTGATGTTCGCGCTCGGGGTGGCGCTGGCGATCGCCATGGCGGCCGCTGCCGTGGACGAGAAGCGATACCGGGCGCGCATCGCCGAGCTGTCCATAGTGGAGGAGCGCAACCGGCTGGCCCGCGACATCCACGACGACCTTGGGCACCACCTGACCGCCATCGTCGTGCTGCTGGAGAAGGCGTCGGCTTTTCGCGACCGCGACCCACCGGCGGCGCAGCGCGCCCTCGACGACGCGGCCCGCTCGGCCAGGCAGGCGCTGACGCAGGTGCGCCGGTCGGTGAGCACGCTGCGCAGCGAGAGCGCCGCGTTCAGCGTCGTTGCCGCGCTACGCGACCTGGTCCACAGCCCTGCCGCTGCCGTGGGCGGCGTGGGCGTTGGCGGCGTGGGCGTTGGCGGATTCGCTGATCGCGGCGGAGTCGATGCCGGACCCGGCGGCGAAGTCGGCACCGGCGACGGCCGGGCCGGTGGTGCCGTCGGTGACCGCGATGGTGGCGTTGGCGGCTGGGTTGGTGATGCCGGTGGCGGTGCAGGCGGTCGCGTGGGCGGACTTGGTGGCGTCGGTAGCGAAGTCGGTGGCGCCAGTGTCGGCAGCGGTGCTGGCGGCCGGGCGGGCGACGGCGGCGTTGGCGTGGGTGTCGGCTGCGAGGCTGGTGATGGCATTGGCAGCCGGGCTGGCGGGGAAGTCGGTGATGCTGCGGGGGGCCGGGTCGGTGGCGGAGCCGGGCGTGGACTCGGCGGCGGTGGGGCCGGCGGTGTTGGTGATGGTGGCGTGGAGGGCGGCGGAGGAGTCGGCGGTGATGGTGTTGGCGGCCGGGTCGATGACGAAGTCCGTGGTGCCGCCGCCCGCATTGGTGCCGCCGGCGGTGCTGGCGGCAGAGCCGCTGGCGACGTTGGTCGTGGGCTCAGCGATGGTGGTGCCGGTCTTGGCGGTGGTGTCAGCGCTGGTGTGGGCAGCCGCGTCGAAGCCGGCGGGCTCGGCGGGGGAGTCGGCAGCCACGTTGGTGGCGTCGGGAGCGGACTCGGTGATGCCGCTGGCGACGTTGGTCGTGGGCTCAGCGACGGCGGAGTTGGTGTCGAGGGCGTTGATGGGGCGGGGACGACTGTGGGCAGGGTGGACGGCGTGGTCGGCGGGGCAGCCGGGCCGGCCGGTGGGGATATCGTGCTGGAAATCTTCGGCGAGGAGGACGGGCACGGGATGGGTGCGCGGGAGGCGCTTTATCGGGCGGCGCAGGAGGGCATCACCAACGCGCGGCGGCATGCGGGCGCGAGCCGGATCGGGGTGCGGTTGCGCTTTTACGCCGATCGGGCTGAGCTCTGTGTGACCGACGATGGGCACGGGTTCGTGCCGGGGCGGGAAGGGTTTGGGCTGCGTGGGATGCGAGAGCGGGTGGTGGCCGTGGGCGGTGAGGTTTCGGTGGAGAGTGCGGCCGGACGCGGCACCAAAATAAGCGTCACAATCCCGAAATGGACTGTGCCGTGACGGATCAGGCCGACCCGGGTGGCAATGCATTGCCACCCGGCGCAGGCTCGGGCTGGACGCCCAATGCCAGGTATAGCGCTTGGATGGCGGCGGTCTTGACGTCGCCGGGTGAAGTGTCCACGGGGAAGTCGCAGATTTGTGTCACGGTAACTCTCAGACCAGCCTCACGAGGACCGAGGTGAATCAGACCATGCCTGATACCGGAGAGAGCCTCCTCCACCAGCTGACTATCCCCGGGACCGCTTACCACCGCGGACGGGCCGTAGACCTCGCGGCGCCAGTGGAAGGCGTCGGCGGCAACCGACACTTCATCACGGTCAAGCGGCTCCACCTTGACCTCCACCTCGGCCACGTGGGCGATCCCATCAACGACTTCGAGCAGCCGGAATCGTGCTTGCACCAACCCACCTTAGACACCGGCCACAGTGGACAGTGAGATGACCGATCGGCCGGTGCGGGTCCTGGTCGTCGATGATCAGGAGCTGATTCGGGAGGGGATCGCGTCACTGCTGGCGATCCAGGACGGCATCGAGGTCGTCGGCACGGCGCGCGACGGCCGGGAGGCGATCGACCGAGCCCTGGAGCTCGCGGCCGACGTGGTACTGATGGATGTGCGCATGCCGGTGATGGACGGTGTGCGGGCCGTCGGCGAGCTTCGGCAGCGGGCACCCGACTGCCGGGTGGTCATGCTGACCACGTTCGACGACGAGGAATATGTGGTGAACGCGTTGCGTGCGGGCGCGGCAGGCTACCTGCTCAAAGACCTGCCCTCGCGCGACCTGGCCGCGGCCGTGCGCCTCGCCCACGCCGGGGTGACACAGCTCGACCCGGCAGCCGCGTCGCGCCTCACGGCGGCGACACCGGTGAAGCCGGCCACGGTCGCGCTCACCGGCCGCGAACTGGACGTGCTGCGGCTCGTCGCCGGCGGCATGACCAACCGGGAGATCGCCCGGCGGCTCTACCTGAGCGAGGGCACGGTGAAAAACCACCTGTCGCGCATCCTCGAACGGCTCGGGATGCGCGACCGCACCCAGGCTGCCATCTACGCGCGAGACCACCACCTGCTGTAACGTCCGTCCATAAGGGACAGTCGTCGCGACCATTTCCCCCGCGCACACCAGAGCCGGCCGACCACCGGTTCGGCTACCAAAGGCCTCATCCAGGCAACCCCAGCCTGGCGACGCGGCCGTCGACTCCTGCGCCGGCCACGGCAGCCGGTCCCAGCACGCCGATAGCCAGGGGCGCGACGTCCTGGGCGGGTCACCGGGCAGGCACGGCGCAGCCGGCCTGATCGAAACCACAGACGGCACGCCCGTCCAGGAATGGGATGGTGGCGGCGCACGCACGCCGTGCGCTCGGCGTGCTGCCCAACGGCACCAACCGGGACTGTCGCCGCGCCGGCCTGCAGGTCTGCCCACCGACGCGCCCAGGTTCAAGCGGTTGATTGTGGTCTTTCGAACACGCGGCAGCACCCGCGTGGCGTCGCCCAGGAGGGCGTGGGTGGGCCGCGCGGCTGTATGGGTCGGGCAGGCGAGACCTGCCGGGGCCGGGCGCCCGCCGGCGGCGACACCGCGGAAGCCAGCCACGTGCGGGGGCGACTGCCGTCACCGTGGCTCCCGTCGACGCGGCATCCCTCCCTGACCTCCGCGTGGTCTGCCGGCGCGTGCTGCCTGCGGGCGGGTGGTGCGAGTTGCGGTCATGCGCGCGGTGCTTGCGCTGTGCACGGGAGGCTAACGCGGCTTCCCTGCGCGACTTCCGCGTGGTCGGCAGGTGGGTGCTGCCTGCGGTCATGCGCGCGGTGGGCGGTCATGCGCGCGGCGTTTGGGTTGTTGCCCCGGGGGCGCAGGCGGCTGCCGTCAGCGTCGCTTCGGTCAACGCGGCTGGCCCGGCTTCCCCTCCACGACTTCCGCGTGGTCGGCCGGTGCGTGCTGCCTGCGGGCCAACACTAGCAGTGGCACCGACAGGGCCGACAAGCCGCCCGCGAGGAGGTAGGACGCCGGATAGCCCCACACGTCGGCGGCACGCCCGAGCACGGGCTGGGCGACCACGCCGCCGCTGGAGGACATCAGCGAATCGAACGACAGGATAGTCGCCCGCTGCTGCGACGGGATCATCCCGTTGATGAAAGTCTGCCGGATCGGCATGGTCGCCGACAGCAGCACGGCCCACACCACGATCAGCCCGATGACCGCCCAGAACTCGGTGATCAGACCGATCAGCAGGATGGCGGCCGTGCCGACGACCTCGGCGGCGATCAGCGCGGACGAACGGTGGTGAAACATCCGGCGCACCTGCGGTGCCAGCAGGCCGCCCGCGATCTGGCCGCCCGCGACGATGGCCGCGACCACGCCCGCGACGCCGTAGGCCTGCGGGTCGCCGTAGAGGTCGAGCAGGTAGGGCTGCAGCGCGTAGAAAACATAGATGCCCACGCCGCCCGTGAACACGCCCGCCAGCATGAGGTAACGGACCGTGGGCACACGCAACCCGTATCGTATGGAATCGGAAAGAATGTCCCTCACCTCGGCCGCGAGGGTCCGGCCCTCGCGAGCCGACCGCCAGCCCAGGTCGTGCATGGCCGCGAAGGCCACGCCAAACATGACCAGCAGCAGCACCGCCCGCACGACAAACGGCATGCCCAGCGACGTGAACTGGGCCAGGAACCCGCCCGCGACCGAGCCGCCGAGCATGCCGATGCCGCTGAACATCTGCGCGCGGGCGAACACGTTGTCGAGCTGCCCGTCGAAGCCGGTCGCGGTGAGCGCGTCGACCAGCCACGCCTCGGTCGCGCCGGAGAAGAAGGTGAAGCCCAGCCCGAGCAGCAGCGAGACCACCGCCCACTGCCAGAACGGCGCGTGCAGATGCCACAGCAGTACATAAAGCCCGGTCGATGCGGCCAGCGTGAGCGTGCCGAGCAGGAACGAGGCCCGCCGCCCCCACGTGTCGGCCACGACGCCCGTCGGCACCTCGAACAGCACCATGCCCGCGGTAAAGAAGGCGTTGGCGGCGAACGCCTCCAGGTTGGACAGCCCCGCGTCAAGCAGGAAGATCGTGTTGACGCCCCAGATCAGCGACGCGGCGAGCGTGTTGCCGACGGTGAGCGTGTAATAGGTGCGCTGGATCGTTTTCGGAGTGGCGATCACTTGCCGATCTTAGCCAGCCACTCCGACAATTCCTCCGGCGTCAACTGCGCGTCGAGCGTGACCGACGGCTGCATGAGCGGATAGGCCCGGCCCAGATTCCAGCTGCGCTCATAGGGCGGTTTTTCCAAGACGATTATTCTGTACTCGTCCAGCTTCGGTATGTCGGCCGGACGCCCCTCGTTCCATATCCATTCGCCAAACGCATCGACGAGGTTGAACCGCCCCTCGAGGCCGCCGTGGGGCTGCAGATCCTCGCCGTCGGTCGCGGACGCCAACCACTCGGGCGGGATCGGCGTGCCCGCGAGCAGCCCCTTCGCCGGGTCGCCGATCAGCGTCGCCGCGAGCAGCGTGTGCAGCTGGAAGTTGTCGCCGATGCCGCCGATCGTGAGCCGGAAGCCGCGCTGCGACTCGGGATGCAGCACGATGACCGGCTCGTCGTCGAGCACCTGCAGCAGCCCGTAGAGCCAGGTCACGTCGTCCATGTGCTCCATCGCCGCCTCGGCCGCCTCGGTGAGGCGGGCGCGGTGCGGCAGCGCCTTGCGCGCCACGGCCTGCTGCAACGGCAGCAGCAGGCTCGGGACCCACTCGCCGACGGTGAACCAAGCCTCGGCCAGCTCCTGCTCCGCATCTGTGCTCAGCTGTTGCTGCACCTCCGGGATCCGTTGGTGCGCATCGGGCTCGGGCAGCTCCGCGCCCTCGCCGACCTCCTGCCACAGCGCCGGGAACCGGGCCGCGCGCTCGAGCCCGTCGGACACGCGCAGGGTCAACGTCTCCAGTGCGAGCAGCGGATCGCCGCCGCACTCGACGAACCCCGCGACGAGCGTGGCCAGCTGCGTGCCCATGCCCAGCGGCACCGTGGCCAGGGCCGGCTCGAGCACCCGCAGGGCCTGCGTGAGCTCCGCTGGCTCGGCCTGGTCGGCGCGCTTGACGATGCCACGCTGCGCCGAGGAGAACGCCCGATCGTTTTGGTCGCGCAGCGCCTCGATGAGGTCGGCGGTCAGTGTGGGCAGGTCACGCTTGCGGATCCAGGACACCCGGGCATGCTACCCCCTCCCCGGTGGGCCGGTCAGCCCACCCGGGCGGTGAACAGGGCCACCGCTGCCTGCACGCGGACCTCGTACCGCATAAAACGGCTCTTCAGTCCGAGCCGCAGGCGCTCGACGCTATCGTCCACATTGGAGAATATGCCCCTGCGGTTGTACGTCCGCATCAGCGCGCGGCCGATGGCGTTGTGCCGCACCCCCTCGGCCATGATCGCGCTGCCGAACAGCACGCCGCCCGGGGCCAGCAGCGGCACGAGATGATCGAACGCGTCGAACTTCCCGTCCGGCAGGCAGTGCAGCACATAGCTCAGCCCGATCGACCCATACGTCCCCGACGGCAGCGCGATGGGCTTGAGCACATCCCCCCGATGCGTGACTGGCGCAAACCGCCGCAGGCGCGCCGCCGCGTACCGCAACACCGACGGATTCGGATCCATCAGCGTGATGTGCGCGCGCCCGTCCCGGAAGCACCGGTCCAGGTAGTAGCCGGTCCCCGGGCCGACGTCCAGATGCCGGGCCGTGGCGTGCCGCCGGTACTGCTCCAGGATCACCGCAGCCGGGCACCGCTACACCAGCGTGTTGGACAGTCTGATCACGACGGTGTCGTAGGCGCGCAACGCGCCCGTCGTGTAAACAGCCTGTCCGGCGTAGGCCGGGTCGGCGCGGTCCAACGCGTACATCCGGCCCGAGCTCGCGGGCGTGCCGGTCCCGGTGCTCGCGCTGCACCGGCAGGGCGACCGCATGATCCCGTCGGGCAACGCCCGGTTCATCGCCGAGCACGTGCCCGACGGCAGGTTTGTGCTGCTGCCCGGGGACGACTCGGTGATCTGGGCGGGTGACGTCGATGCGATCGCCGCCGAGGCAGAGGCCTTCCTCGCACGGTCAATTTCCCGTCACTCGCAGCATTAAGGCTGGATTTCTCCACATTGCACTGAGTGACGGATTTCTTACAGCCGATGGACAGAAACGTTGTTCAACGTTGCGACCGGCTCGTAAAGTAGGAGCGATTCGCAGGGGAGGAGCGTGGCTGTGTCCAGCTTTGCCAACGCAGGCCGGGAGCTTGCCGACTTGATGGACAGCACCAAAGGACAGTTGGAAGCGTTGCGCCAGCAACAGCTTCAGGCGCAGGAGGACGGGGAGGATCCGCGCACCGAGGGGGATGGCGGCAGCGAGGACGGGATGGTCAAGGCCACGATGTCCGCCGACGGCCGGCTCTTCGCGCTTGAGCTCGACGAGCGCACCAGCACCATGTCCCGTTTGGAGCTGCAACGCTCCATCATGGAGGCGGTCAACGAGGCGTGGGCTGCCGGGCGCGGCGCGAGCGATGAGGAGGCGTCCGTCGCCAACATCGATCCCGCGGCCTTGAGCCGGAGCCTCGAGGAGACTCGCGATCAGGCGATGCAGTCGATGAATCGGATCACCGAGGGACTGCTCGATGCCATGCGGCAGATTGAGAGGTCGACCCGGCAATGAGGACCACAGAGATTGAGACCCTCATCCTGCGCCGGGCGGAGCAGGAGCTCGTCGAGATGGTGGAAAACACCATCACCCAGCTCGAGGGGTTCCAGTCCGAGCTCGAGTCGTTCGGTGAGGCCTGGGGCAATGACGACCTCGGCGGGCTGATCGGCGAGGTTTACAAGGCAGCCCTGTCACTGGCGCTAAATTGCCTGTTCTCCAATTTGGACACCGTGTTCGGCTACGCCGACCGGCTGGCCGTCACTGCCGACGACTATGACACCACCGACCAGCAGCAGTCCGAGGGGCTGGACCTGGTGCGGCAAATGGCCTCCGAAGTCGACCTCCCACTGTGAAATGAGGACGTGAAATGGGATTGCAACTTCCCGGTGAGCTACGCGGCCTCCTGCAGATGCTCGGTTTCACCTGGCCCGCCGCCGACGAAGAGAAGCTCTACGAGATGGCGCAGACGTGGATGAATCAAGCCAACACCATCCGCTCCCACGTCGATGACGCCTCCAATGCCGCTTCGCAGGTGTGGAAGGGCAACACGGCCGACACGGTGGCGGCCTTCCAGGCCGCGTGGGAGGCGGCCGACAGCCCCGCCGAGCGGCTCAAGCTCGCGGCCACCGGCGCCCAGATCATCGGGGCCGGCCTGATGGTGATCGCGGGCGTGGTGCTGGCGCTGAAGGTCAGCACGATCGCTCAGCTGGTGACACTCGCGATCGAGATCGCGCAGGCCATCGCCACCGCCGTCGCCACGTTCGGCGCGTCGCTGCTGGAGATTCCGATCTTCAAGATGCTGACCAAGTATGCGATCGACATGCTGATCGACAAGGCCATCGCGGCGGTGCTCAATGGTTAAGGGGCGCACCACCGGCAAGGCCAAGCTGATGAACGCCGCGGCCAAGGGCGTCATGAAGGCGCTGGACAACGTCCTGCACCAGGGCAAGAAGCTCGGCGACAACGTGGCCGCCGCGGCCAAGAAGGCGCCGAGGCGGGTGCCCTCGGCGGCCAAGAAGCGGCGGTCCATCCCGCCGCACATCAAGAAGCGGCTCGAAGAGGGCAACGCCTTCAACCGCAAGCGCGAGCCCTTCTACCGCGCCAAGGGCGGCGGCAACGAGCTCACCCTGAGCAACGGCAAGCGCGTCGACTCCTACGTGCCGGGCAAGGAGATCGTCTCGCGCAAGCACACCGATCTCAGCAAGGTCCAGCCGGACACGGCAAAGGGCTACCTGCGCGAGCTCGACAACAAATACAGTCCCGGCACGATGATCAAGGATACCCCGCACGCCCGCGACCAGATCGGCGACGCGGTCGGCGGCCCGCTGCGCGGCAAGCCCATTCTCGAGGTGCCGGTGCAGTCCGGCGGCGTGCCGCAGAGCGTGCTCGATGAGGCCAAACGCCTGGGCATCACCATCCGCGACGAAACGGGTAAGGTGTACCGGTGACCAGCGACAACGTGACCTATTGCAGGCGATGGAACTTCGACTACCAGGAGGCCATCGATCCGCTGCCGCCGGAGAAGGCTGTGGAGCGGGACGTGTCTGGCGAGCTCTACACGGTGGTGATCCCCGATCCGACCGGAGGCGACGTGCCCGAGGCGGTCATCGAGGTCGAGTGGGAAAATGACCATGCCGGCGTGTGGTTCTTCGACGAGTTCGGCCGCCAGTCGCTCAACTATGCCTTCCGGCGCACCGAGGACAACCGGCTGTTCCTGCACAACATGATGGAATACGAATATCCCGACGAGCACGCCGAGACGCTCACCGGCGCGACCCGCACCGACGAGATCCGGTTCGAGCCCGACGGCATGACCAAGGAGATCATCTCCGACGACATCAAGCAGGAGCGCGAGACGATCGAGCGCAGCGATGTCGACGTGTCGTCGCACTGGGAGCCGGTGCCCAAGTTTGGCGAGTGGGACTCGCTGGCCAGGTGGAATCGCGACGGGAGCGACGAGGAGTAGCGGGATAGACGCAAGCGGTTGGGCCGCACGGAAAGTGGCGGCCCGACCGCATTGTGCTCCCTTGACATCGGGCACATCCGGGTCGAGTATGTTCAATACCCCCGCACGCATGTGAGCGTGCACATCCTGTCCGGGCAGGGATAGCAAGGGGACCGGATAGGACGTGCGGCCGTCTGGTGCGGCCGCCCTGTGAGGGTAGGGGACTTCGTGACTCCTCGATTGTTGCGCCGTGGTGTGCTCGCGGCGTGTGTTGTTCTGGCGGCATTTTTGCCGGCTGCGGTGCCAACGGTGATGCGGCCCGCGCATGCCGCCGTCAAGACGGTGTGGATTCCCGAGCGATGGCGGACGACGGGCGAGGTGCCATGGGCGCAGGAGCGCACCCGCGAGTCGGCAAACTTCATTCTGCTGTGGGGTGAGAAGTCGGGCACCGACCCGCTCACCGCTCCGGCGGAGTTCCGGTTCGACCCCGCCAACATACTGTCGCAATTGGACAGTCTGTACAACTTCTACGTCAACACGATGCAGTTCACGCCCGAGACGGGCCTGTTGGCGCAGCACAAGATCATCGTGATCATCACGCGGACGTGGAACCGCACGGCCCTCGACGCTTGGGCCACCGGCGGTTCGACCGACGGGCGGGTCGGCGTCATCAACATCGCGCCCGGCGCGGCCGCGCCCGGGTCGTGGGGCCTGGCGCACGAGCTGGGCCACGTCATGCAGAACTACACCTTCCTCGGCCGCTCCGGCATGGGCTTCACCCACGCCTCGGCCGGCACGTTCTGGGAGGCCAGCGCGGAGTTCATGGCCATGCAGGTGTATCCGCGCGGCGGCGCCGGCGACCTGACCCGCTGGCTGCGCACGGAAAACCTCTACTACTCGTCGTCGCGCCACCACTATGGCGCCTGGATGCTCGCGCAATACATCAAGGACCGCGACGGCATCGCCATGTTCAACCGCATCTGGAACGAGGCTCGCAACACCGAGCACCCGCTCGAGGTCTACCGGCGCATCACCGGCATCACCCAGGCCGAGCTCAACCGGCGCATGGGCGAGTATGCGCAGCGCAACGTCACGTGGGACTACGCCAACCGCGCGGACTTCCTGCCGTTCATTCAAAACGTTTACGGCGCCGGTTTCCTCAATGCCTATAAGGGTGTACCGGTGGAAGCCGTCAACGCGTCGCTGCGCCACTACAGGATTTCCGACGCGATGGCACCGCAGGACTACGGCTACAACAAGGTCGAGCTCGTGCCCGACAGCGACGGCGCGCTGATCCGCCTGCACCTCAAGGGGCACGCGGAGACCGGAGCCAACGGATGGACGTTTGGCTTCGTCGCGGTCCGCAACGGCGTGGCCCGCTACGGGCCGCTGACCACGACCAACGACGGCGAGATCAGCTTCCAGACCCAGTCGGGCGAGACCCGGGTGTTCCTCGTCGTCACCGGCACGCCCACGGCCGTGCCCAAGTATGCCTTCCTCGACGGCTGGCCCAAGAACCGCCGCTACCCCTATGAGTTCCGCATCTCCGGCGCGATCCCGGACGGGCACCAGGCCGGCTACGTCAAGCCGGCCGCGCAGGGCGGGCGCTGGCACGCCAACGGCGGCGGCTGGGTCCGCAACGGCGCCAACGTCGCCGCGTCGGCGTATGTCGGCCCGCGCGCCGCGGTCTACAGCGGCAGCGTCCTGGGCAACGCACGCATCGAGGATCTCGCATGGGTCAACGGCGGCACGGTGACCGACAACGCCATCGTGCGGGGCAGCGCGATCGTCCAGGGTGGTGTGACCGTCGGCGGCAACGCCATCATCGGCGGCGACGCCGAGCCACCGGCCGGCCCGACCGGCGGCACCTGCACATCGGGCACCTACCTGATGTTCAACCCGAGCCGGGCCTGCAACGGCGGCGCGGCCGAGGCCGACATCAACCCGGCGCACGGCACGTTCACCAGCGCGGAGCTGGCCATCACGGGCAACCCCAATCCGTCGCCGTCCACCAGCCCTTCGCCCTCGCCCAGCACGTCGCCTTCGCCCAACCCGGGCGGCAACCTGGCCCTGACCGCCACGGCCACGTGCTCGTTCACGTCGTCGTGGGAGAGCTGCGCGGCCATCAACAACGGTGACGAGCCGACAAGCTCCAACTTCGGCGGGGCAAACCAGGGCAACCGCTGGGGCACGTGGCCCAACCAGGGCGAGCAGTGGGCCGAGCTGCAATGGTCGTCGGCCCAGTCGGTGAGCCGGGCTCAGGTGTATTTCTTCGACGACAACCAGGGCATCGACGTGCCCGCGTCGTGGCGCCTGCAGGCGTGGAACGGCAGCTCCTACGTGGATGTTGGCGGCGCGAGCGGATATCCCGTCGCCGCCAACCAATACAACACCGTCACGTTCTCGAGCGTGAGCACGACGCGCCTGCGGGTCGTGCTGCAGAGCGCGTCGGGCTTCTCCGTCGGGCTGCTGGAAGCGAAAGCCTTCTCATCCTGATCGGACACGCATGGGCCGGCCCGGGGTCAACCCTGGCCGGCCCCCAGGAACGCGCGCAGCTTCTCGCACGAGCGCGGCAGGCCGTATTCGCCCACGAGCCCGCTGAAGTTGCCGAAGGTCATCCCGTCGTAGAGCCATGTGCCCGGCGAGTCGGCCAGCACCCGCGCCAGCGTGAGCTGGCGGCCCTCCAGCGGGGTGCCGTCCGGAAGCCGGCCGTCGGGGAAGGCGAGCCGCAGCGCCTCGCCCACCGGCCGCAGGGCCTCCACGCCGGACACCTTCGGGATGCGTGCCAGCAGCGCGTCAAACGCGGCGTCGGCGCCGAGCCGCCCCAGGACGAGGCTCGCCAGCCCGCCCAGATCGCCGTCCAGGAACGGGACCTGCTCGTTGGTGCCGGCATCGCCGGTCACCCACGCCACCAGCTCGTCGCTGTCGCGCAACGCCACGGCGGCGCCCCAGCGCACGAGCGGGCGCGGGTCGCGCAGCAGGGCCGGATCGGGCCGCCCACCGAGCAGGCCGACCGACACCAGCGCGGTCGCCTGCGCGGCTTGACTGTCGAAAGCCGACCCGGTCAGGCGCGGCAGGATCGTGGCCGCCTCCTCCGGGAACCAGCCCAGTGCGTAGGCGGCCATCGCCTGCAGCTGCGAGTCGGGTTCGCACAGCAGGTCGAGGAACACGGGCACCCCGGCGCGCACGGCGTCGTAGGCACGCACGAAGAAGAAGGCGTAGAGCTTGTTCTGGTCCGCTTCGGGCAGATGGTAGAAGGAGTATTCCTCCTCGCCGTCTTCGTCTTCGTCTTCGTCTTCGTCGTCTTCGTCCTCGTCCTCGTCGGAGTCTTCGTCTTCGAAGTCCCGTGGCGCGGGCGCGGCGGCCAGCACGGCCTCGCCGCCCTCGGCGGTCGCGCGAATCTCGGCGATCGGCACGGTGTCGGGCAGCCAATTGGAGTCGTAGCCGATCGCGATGGCGCTCAACAGCCCGGCGACCTCCGCCCGGTCGGGCGTGCCCGGGTCGGCGGCGAGCTCCAGCAGGAACGGGACCGCGTAGGCCGTCGCCTCGTAGACCGTCCCCTGGTGAAAGATGTTGCCGTAGAGGTCATGCAGCGCCTTTTCGCGCGTCTGCGCCTCGGCGGAGCGCAGCGCGCGGATCTGGCCCGGCACGTCCTTGGCGGTGCCGTAGGCGTGGCCGAGCTTTGCCCAGTTGATGTCGTCAATTCCGTCCAGCACGCACGCATCGTGTCACATGGCCGACGACTCACTTCACTGTGGCCGGATCAACTGGAACATGACGTGGTCCTGCCAGCGCCCGGCGATGTGCAGATATTGCGGCGCCAAGCCGTAGCGCACGAAGCCGGTGCGCTCCAGCACGCGCTGCGAGGCCGTGTTATGCGGCAGGGTTTCGGCCTGGATGCGGTGCAGCCCGAGCTCGTCGAACGCGACCCGGATCATGGCGCGCACGGCGGTGGTGGCCACGCCGCGCCCGGTGTCCGCGGCGCCCACCCAGTAGCCCATGCTGCACGACTGGAAAGGGCCATAGACGATCCCATTGAGCGTGATGCGCCCGATGATGCGGCCGGAGTCGACAATGACGTGGGGCAGGTTGCGCCCCTGCGAGTAGCGCTCCAGCACGTCGTCGATGAGCGCGCGCTGGCGCTCGACGGTGAAGAATTCGTCGTCGCGCAGGGGCTCCCATGGCGCGAGGAATTCGCGGTTGGCGCGCTGAAGTTGGGTCAGGGCTGGCGCGTCGCCCGGCCGTACGAGTCGCGTCGTGACAGTCACTTGTCGAATTATGGCGCACGTTTTCTGTGCGGCCGTGACAGCCAGGAGGTCACCGTCGCCTAAAGGATTGACTTGTATGCCATGTCGGGTGTGCTTTTCGGTCTGAAGCACACGCGCGACGAGTTTGAGCGGGATACTTGCTTTCGTGGGGACCCCTGGGCGCACGGGGCTTTACGAGGGTGACACGTCTGGTCGACCGTCTGGGTTCAATGAAACTGGCCACATTGGACCGCAGAATCGACAAAATTAGATATATGATCAAATGATGGTGGTGTCGTGTGGGTGGTGGGCACGATGGTCAGGTGGGCTGTTTGCTAGCCGGCCTGTCATTGCGTGAACTGGAGGCGGAGGCGCGCGGGTGCCTGGAGGAGTCGGTCTTTGACTACTTCGCCGGGGGCGTCGACGACGAGGTGACGGTCCGGGCGAACGAGGCAGCGTTCGCTCGGATCGGGATCGTGCCCAGGATTCTGCGTTCACAGCCGCCGAGCCTGTCGACGTCGCTGCTGGGCGTCGACCTGCCCCTGCCTGTCGTGATCGCACCGACGCCCTTGCACCGCCTGGCCCACCCCGATGGCGAGCTGGCCACCGCGCGGGCCGCGGCCGCGGCGCGCAGCCTCATGGTGGTGAGCATGGCGGCCACGGCGGCGCTGGAGGAGGTCGCCGTCGCCGGCGATGGCGGGCCCGGGCTTTGGTTCCAGCTCTATGTGCAGCCCGATCTCGGGTTCACCGAGGCGCTCGTGCGCCGAGCCGAAAAGGCCGGCTGCCGCGCGCTTGTCGTCAGCGCCGATAACCCGCGCCTGCCGACACTGCCCGGCTTCCCATGCGAAAACATGCGCGACCCCGACGACGGCCGGATCAGGCCCATTGTGTTCGCCGAAGACCTGGCGTGGAAGCACATCGATTGGCTGAGGCAGACCACGACGCTGCCGATCGTCCTCAAAGGGGTCAACCACCCGGCCGACGCGCGCATGGCGGTCAAGCGCGGCGTCGACGGGATCATGGTGTCCAATCACGGTGGGCGGCATCTGGACACCGTCCCCGCCACCATCGATCTGCTGCCGGCGATCGCCGACGCGGTGGCCGGCAGGGTTCCGCTGCTGCTCGATGGCGGCGTGCGGCGGGGCACCGACGTCGTCAAGGCCCTCGCGCGGGGTGCGACGGCGGTGGGGGTGGGTCGGCCCGTCGTGTGGGGGCTGGCCGTGGCGGGTGAGGCAGGAGTCCGCCACGTCCTGGAAACCCTGCGCGACGAGCTGACCCATGCTCTTGTGCGCAGCGGGTGCTCGATCGCGCAGGAAGTGACGCTGACGTGCCCGGGTTGAACCGCTAAAAATCAAAATCCATGGCATCATCCAGTACCTCGCCCAGCACCATGCCGCCGAGGACCCCGCCGGCCACGCCCGCGGCCATGGCGCCGCCGTGGCCGTGCCCCCCGTGTGGCTTCTGCTGGTGTGGCAACGAGCCGTGCTTGGAGATGGCCTCGCGCACCCAGCCGTCCACAACCGACGCCCAGTCGGCGGTGCCGACCTGGTCGTGGCGCACGTGATAGCGGCTGAAGGTGTCGTGGGAGGAGCCGAGGAAGCCGCGCTTGTCGAACTCGAGCACCACGTCGACGCCGGTCGGCGACGTCACGAACGTGACCTCGACCTGGCGCACCCGGCTGGCGTAGGCGGGAGCCGGGAAGAACTCGATCTCCTGGTAGAACGGCAGCGTCTGGTGCAGGCCGTGGATGTGGCCGCGCTCCAGGTCGGCCCGGGCAAACCGGAAGCCCAGCCGCAGGAACGCCTCCAGCAGCGCCTCATGGGTGGGCAGCGGCTGGATCTGCAACGGGTCGAGGTCGGTCTTGTCGACCGCCTTGGCCACGGACAGCTCGGTGCGCACACCCATCGTCATGCCGTGCAGGTGCTGGCCGTAGAACGAGGTGATCGGGGTCTCCCACGGCACGTCAAAGCTGAACGGCAGCGAGTGGGTCGCGCCGGCCGGCAGCGCGAAGGCGCCGGCGACGTGCACCCGGTGGAACTCGACGTCCTTGCTGTAATCGTGGTCGCCGCTCTCCACCTCGACACGGGTGATCAGGCCCAGTGACACGTATTCGATCTGGGTGTCGTGGTCGCCGCCCTTGACGTGGACGTGACCGGTGACCTGCCCGCCCGGGCGCGTAATGGGGGAAGCCAGCACGGTGTCCACCGAGGGGCCGCCGACGCCGAGCTTGGCAAGCATCTTCTTAAAGACCATGCCTCCTTGTTTACCAGGTACAGGCAATGTCCGGCTTCAGGGGATCCCCGTAGTTTGCATATGTGGAGTCTCTATATATCATGTATCCATGACACCGCTTACCGAGCCGGCGTTCCTGATCCTCACTGCGCTGGCGGAGCAGCCTTTACACGGCTACGGCATGATCGAGGACGTCAAGCGGATCTCCGAAGGGGCGGTGACGCTGCACGCCGGCACGCTCTACACGGTGATCGACAGGCTGAGCAGGGATGGGCTGGTCGAGATCGAGCGGGAGGAGATCGTCCAATCCCGACTGCGGCGCTACTACCGGCTGACGGGGGCGGGCGCCGAGCGTCTGGCGTCCGAGTCGGCCCGGCTGGCGCGGCACGCGGCGGTGGCCAACGAGCGGCTGCGATCGCGCGGGCTGGCGTGGGGCGGGGGTGCGGCATGAGTGCGCTCGAGACACGCTATCGGCGGCTGGTGGCGTTGTATCCGGCGGCGCATCGTGCGCGGTACCAAGAAGAAATTATCTCGACCTTGATGGACGGGGCGGGCGAGGGTCAGCGGATGCCGCGGTGGCGGGAGACCTTTGACCTGGTTTGGAGTGCGGCAAGCCTGAGGATCGCGGGCGGAGGCGAGGCGCGCGCGGCCGATCCGCGGTGGCGTATGGCGGCCGGGATGTTCGCGCCGTTCGCGGCGGTATTAGTGGGGGCGCTTCACCTGATCGTGCCGCTGGGCCGGCTCGGTTGGGAGCAACGGGTCGGTGCGGCGGCCATCGAGTCGGCGCGGCTGTCGCGGGAGCCGGTCCTCCTCGCGGCGGCCTGGCTTGTCGTTGGCGTGCTTGCGTTCGCCGCCTGGCGATGGACGCGGATGGTCGCGGCGGCGCTCGCCGGCACGGCCGCGGCGGCGTATGTCCTGTGGCACACGGCCTCCGCCCCCGGGCAGCAGGGAGGACGGTTCGCCTTCGCCTGGCCGGCGGTGGTCGCGGCGCTGACGATCGGCCTGTGCCTGCTGGGGGCACGCAAACGCTTGGGAGCCTGGCACTTCGCCGGGTTCACCGCCGTTGCCGCCGTGTTCGCCGGCTCGCTGTGGATCGACGTGATGCTGGCCGATGTGGTGGTGAAGCCGTTCGATGCTCAGGGCCGGCCGCGCGGTTACAGCGTGGACATGTGGGGCGGCAACTATCCGTGGTCACCGGGCACCGACACGATCGGGGCGTTCCCGTTGCTGGTGCTGCTTGCCTTGGTCGCGGTGACGGCATGGACGCTGATGCGCGCGGAGCCGGCGATCCGCAGGCGGCTGCTGGCACTCGCCGCGGTGCCGATCGTCACGCACTTCGCGGTGTCGTGGATGTATGCGGCGACGTGGCGCGAAATGACGGCGGAACAATGGCTGGGGCTGCTGCTGATCCCGGCCGTGACGCTCGGTGCCGGCGTGCTTCTGGTGCGCCGCAACGACAATCGTGAGCGGCTGATCGACCTGGGCCGGGCGAGCTCGACGTGAGCCGGCTCGGCGGTGTCAGGTGTGCTCGCGCCGCGATCTCGCCAGCAACACGATGACCGCGAGCGAGCCGAGCGTCCCGAGGATGTAGCGCACGATCGTGTGTGCCGGAAACCATGCGGGGAAGGCGGTCATCGCCGCGTCGACGAGCGCTTGCACGTCGACGCGGCGCAGATCGGCGTCGCCGGAGGCGGCGAAGGCCGCAGCCAGAACGTTCGGTCGGATGATCGGGATGCCTAACTCGCACCGGCCTCCGGTGACGGCCGCAACGCGGCGTCGAGCACCGCATCGAGGGCTCCTTGCGCGTCACCCGGCAGCGCGGCGATCAGCTCGGCGAACCGGACCCCATCCACCTTCCCCACGATCGCGGCGACCTCCGCGATGATGGCGGGCGGAGTGACCTCCGGCAGTTCGGATAACACCGCAGCGAGGGCGCGCCCGATCGCTCATCGGTGAGCAGCCAGCGCCAGTGCCATGGGTCGGTGACGTCCACCGCTCTCAGTACGAGACCCGCCACGGCATCGACCGTAGTCAACCATCCCGGCCCGGCGGCTGTCGTGTCTGGGACACGCTAGGGTGGCGGCCATGCTGATTCGGGTCGTGTTCATGGACGCCGGGACGGGTGCCGAGATCGGCCGGGCCGACCTGCCCGCCGATCTGGTGCCGCAAGGGTTCGACGCGCAGACGACCGTCCAGCTTGGTGACTCCGCGTGGGTGGTGGAGGACGCCGAGCGGCACGAGGGCGGGACGCTGACCCTGTCGGTGCGGCAGGTGGAGATGGCGGAGATGGTGCAGACGCGGAGCATCCTGTATTCGCTGCCGACGATCTGCGATCTGCTTCCGCTGACCGAGGATGCCTGGGGCAGCGACCGGCTGGAGGTGCACGAGGACGACTGGCGCCAGATCGAGTTTGTGGACGGGCTGCTGGCCGATGTCGTGGCGGAGCAGCTCGAGGCGATCGAACACGTCCATGGCGGCCGGGTGGACGAAGGTTTCAGGGAGATCCATGTGCGGTCGGAGCCGGCGGATCCGTTGCCGGGTGGGATCTCGAAGCGGGCGCTGCTGAGTTTGCTGGACGCGGTGGAAGACGGGCGTGGTGTCGGGTTTGAGGGGCAGGCCGGTGTGGTGCCGGGGTCGTTCACGGTGACGGCCGGATCACTTGTGCTGTATGGGGTTGCCCACGGCGACACGGTGAAGGTGCTGGGCTTGGTCGAGCATGGTCCGTTGCCGGAAGGGCTGTTGGGATCGTTCAACCTGCTGCTGGTGGATTGGGTTCGACGCATTGTTGAGCGTGGATAAGACGTCGTTGATATTTTGCGCCGGTGTGGTCGGTCTGGCGCTGGTGGGGTAGCCGGCTTGGGTCCTCGTCAGGCGGAAGCGCCGGGGCAGGGGGTGAG
>JBIOYB010000464.1:0-3565 GCA_044869915.1 Allorhizocola sp. | reverse complement strand
TCCAAGGAGGTGCTCCCGCTGACCGCCTACCGGCCGGGCTTCGCCGTCTATCCGCGCGTGTCGCAAGCGCTGCAGCAGGCGACGCTCGACGTCGTCGGCGGCAAGAAGGCGGCCGACGCGGCGGCGCAGTATGCCAAGTCGCTCGAGACCATCGTCGGGGCGGACAAAGTTGCCTCTTGACCGGCTACGGGCGGCTGCTTTTGTTGCGCCTGCTCTCTTTATGATTGGGGTGTTCCTGGTCTTCCCCGGGCTGTGGACCCTCTACATCGGAGCGACGAACTTCCGGCTCACGGGCGTCTCGGCCCGCGAGCCGGACTTCGTCGGCCTGGAAAACTACGAGCGGGCGCTGACCGATCAGACGTTCTACCACTCGCTGTGGCTCACGCTGCTGTTCGTGTTTGGTTCTGCCGTGATCGGGCAGAACGGGCTGGGGTTCACGCTCGCGTGGGCGCTGCGCGGGGCGCGCAAGTGGGTGCGGCGCGGGCTCGAGGCACTCGTGCTGCTGGCGTGGATCCTGCCGAGTTCGGTGGTGGCGTTCCTATGGATCGCGATGCTCGACCGCGACGGCGGCACGATCAACGCGCTGCTCGGCTCCGTGCCGGGGATCGCGTGGACTGTCCAATACCCGTTGCTGTCCATCATCGTGTTCAACATCTGGCGCGGCACGGCCTTTTCCATGATGCTGTACTCGGCCGCACTCTCGTCGATCCCGCCGTCGCACCTGGAGACCGCGCGGCTGGCCGGGTCGAGCGGCACGCAGACGTTGCGTGACGTGGTCCTGCCGCACATCAAGCGGCACGCACTGACCAATACGCTGCTCATCACGCTGTGGACGTTCAACGACTTCACCCCGTTTCTCATCACCGCTTCGGACTACGATGCCGAAATCATCGCCACGTTCATCTACAACAAGGCCATCGTGGGCGGGGAGATGGGCTACTCGGGCGCGATCTCGCTGCTCGTGCTGCTGATGAACCTGTTGCTGGCGCTGGTGTATCTGCGAGTGGCCAAGCGGAGGCCGGCATGATGCTCGTCGTCAAACGCATCCTGGTGTATGTCGTGATGGGGCTGGGCACGGCGTTCTTCGCGCTGCCGGTGCTGTGGCTGCTGTCGGCGCCGTTCGACGACACGCCCACCTATGCGGTGACGCCGCCGCGCTCGTTCACGGTGGGCAACTTCGCGTCCATTGTGGACAACCGGTATGCGGTCGGGTCGCTGGTGAACTCGGCCATCCTGGCGCTGGGCACGATGGTGTTCGTGGTGAGCGCCGCCGCGCTCGCGGCGTATGCGCTGTCGCGGGCGCGGATCCCGGGGCGCGACGCGCTCATCTATCTGCTTCTGCTGCTGTCGTCGGTCGTCACCGGGACGGCCGCGATGGTCCCCATCTTCCTGCTCATCTTCCAGCTGGGGCTCATCGATTCGCACCTGGGCGTGATCCTGGTCTTGACCGGCGGCCTGCTGCCCGCGGCCATCTTCCTGCTCAAGGACTTCATCGACACGATTCCACCGTCCTATGAGGAGTCCGCGCGGGTGTTTGGCGCGAGCCCACTGCAGATCCTGCGCCAGATCGTGGTGCCGATCGCGCGGCCCGGGCTCGCGACCATCGCGGTGTGGACGGTGGTGCAGGTGTGGGGAAGCTTCCTGACGCCGTTCATCCTGCTGCGCGACCCTGACAAGCAGCCCGCTGCGGTGCTCGTGCGCACCTTCTACACCGAGGGCGGTTCGCCCAATCTCGGGCTGATCGCAGCCTTCTCGCTGCTCTACTCGATCCCGGTGGTGCTGATGTATCTGCTCGCGTGGAGCCGTTACGGCTTCCGGTTCCATGGAGGGATAAAGTCCTGATGGCGGGGATCGAGATTGCCGGGCTGACCAAGGAGTTCCCGGGCGGGGTGCAGGCGCTCAACGGGCTGGATCTGTCCATTGCCGACGGTCAATTCTACGCGCTGCTCGGGCCCAGCGGGTGCGGCAAGACGACGCTGCTGCGCTCGATCGCGGGGCTCGAAACGCCCACGAGCGGGACGGTGCGCATAGGCGAGCGAGATGTCACGCGGCTGCCACCGGGCGCACGGAATGTCGCGATGGTGTTCCAGGATTACGCGCTGTTCCCACACATGACGATCGAGGACAATATCGCGTACCCGCTGAAAATCCGGCGGCAGGCACGCGAGCCTCGCTTGAAGCACGCGCATGATGTCGGGTCGCAGCTTGGTTTGGAAGGGTTGATGCGGCGGCGCCCGGCCGAGCTGTCCGGCGGTCAGCAGCAGCGGGTCGCGCTCGCGCGGGCCGTGGCGTGCCATCCTTCGGTGTTCCTGTTTGACGAGCCGCTGTCCAACCTGGACGCGCGGCTGCGGCTGGAGGCGCGCACGTTTCTCAAGCGGCTGCAGCGGGAGCTCGGGGTGACGACCGTGTTCGTGACGCACGACCAGGCCGAGGCGCTCGCGCTGGCCGACCGGATCGCGGTGATGGAGGCCGGGCGCATCCGCCAGATCGGCACGCCGCGCGAGGTCTTCGGGCGCCCGGCCAACACGTTCGTGGCCAACTTCATCGGCTCGACCCCGATGAACCTGCTGCCGGGTCTCGTCCAGGGCGGCGATGTCCTCGTCGCGGGGCATCCGGTCGCGCGTGCCGGGCTGCCCGACGGCGAGGTCGTGGTCGGGGTGCGGCCCGAATACGTCGCGGTGTCAGACACCGGGCCGCTGACCGGCGGGGTGTCCACTGTGGAGCATCTTGGTACGTCGTCGCTGGTGACCGTGGACGTGGACGGCCTGCTGATCGGGGCCGTGGTGCCGGAGGACGCCGAGCTTGAGGCGGGCTCACGGGTCGGGCTCACGCCGACCCGGGTGCTGGTGTATCGCGACGGCGAGCTGGTCTCGTGAAAGGCGTGTGGCGTCCGCAGGATCGTGCGTCGAGCCGGTATCACTACGTGCCGATCCCGGGTGCGGAGTTCCGCGTGGAGCTGGAATATGACCGGTCCGCGGGCGTCATCGACCTCGGCCTCTTCGATGAGGCCGGCCGCTTCCACGGCTACTCGGGCGGTGCGCGCGATTCGTTCACCGTGACCGGCTCCTATGCGACGCCGGGCTACCTGCCGGGTCCGGTCGACGGGGCCGTGGTTTTTCTTGGCCTGCACCGGATCCCGCCGGAAGGCCTGCCGTGGAGCCTGGCCGTGGGGCCGCCCGCGCCGTGGGTGGAAACGGAGCCCGCGCCTTTGGCAAGGCGCCCGCCCCGGCGCACCGACGTGCCGGAGGGTTGGCATGCGGGCGATCTGCACGCCCACACGGTTCACTCGGATGGGACACTGACCATCGACGAGCTGGCCTCGCTGGCCGTTGTCGAGGGGCTCGACTTCCTCGCGGTCACCGACCACAACACCGTGTCGCACCACCCGTTCCTGCCCACCGCGTCCGCCCGCTACGGCATCACGCTCATCCCGGGGCAGGAGGTGACCACAGATCTGGGGCACGCCAACGCCTTCGGCGACATCGGCTGGGTCGACTTCCGCCAGCCGCCCGACGACTGGCACGGGCTCCTGTCGGTCAACCATCCGCTGGCGGCCGACTGTGCC
>JBIOYB010000463.1:0-4713 GCA_044869915.1 Allorhizocola sp. | reverse complement strand
GTCGAGCGCGGGCGGTCGATCAACCTGGCGCTGTCGGAGCGCGGGCTCGACGCGCTGCGCCGGGTCGGGCTGGACGATCGGGTGATGAAGGACGCGTTGCCGATGCGCGGGCGCATGATCCACTCGGTCGAGGGTGGACTGGACTTCCAGCCATACTCTGCCGACAAGGAGCGCGCGATCAACTCGATCAGCCGGGGCGCGCTCAACAACGCGCTGCTCGAGACCGCGCTGGAGCACGCCGGCGTGACCGTCCACTTCGAGCACAGGCTCACCCGGCTCGACGTCGATTCGGGCGCGATGGAGTTCGAGGGCAGGCGGGCGACGGCCGACGTCGTGATCGGCGCGGACGGCGCGGGTTCGGCGGTGCGCGGGCAGATGCTCGCGGCCGGGCTGCTCGACGAGAGCCTGGACTTCCTGGACTACGGATACAAGGAGCTGTCCATCCCGGCGTGTGACGGCGAGTTCGCGCTCGACCCGGGCGCGCTGCACATCTGGCCGCGCGGGAGCTCCATGATGATCGCGCTGCCCAACCCCGACCGGTCCTTCACGTGCACGCTGTTCTGGCCCAACGGGGGCACGGCGAGCTTCGCGTCGCTGTCGAGCCCGGCGGCCATCGCGCGCCACTTCGAGCAGGTTTACCCCGACGTGCCGGGGCTCGTGCCCGAGCTGGTGTCCGACTACCAGCACAACCCGGTGGGCCTGCTCGGCACGGTCCGGTGCGACCCGTGGCACGCGGCCGGCAAGGTGCTGCTGATCGGCGACGCGGCGCACGCGATCGTGCCGTTCTATGGGCAGGGGGCCAACGCGGCGTTCGAGGATGTGGTCGAGCTAGACCGGTGCCTGGCGGAGACGGGCGACCGGTGGGCGGTGGCGCTGCCCCTGTTCCAGGAGCGGCGGCAGGCCAACGCGGAGGCGATCGCCCGCATGGCACTCGACAACTTCGTGGAGATGCGAGACCGGGTGGCTTCCCTCGCGTACCAGATGAAGAAAAAATTAGAACACGTTCTAGAAAGAGCGCTACCGGGCCGGTATGTTTCGCGTTATGAGCTCGTGTCGTTCACGACCGTGCCCTATGCGCAGGTGCAGCGGCGGGTGCGCCGCCAGCAACGGCTGCTCGGCGCGGTGCTGGGCGGCGCCGTCCTGTTCGCGGGCGTGGGCGTTGTGGCTCTGGTGCGGAGGTGGCGGCGATGATCGGCGTGGGCGGGCGGTGCGGTCCTGCTTGCGGGCGTGGGCGTTGTGGCTCTGGTGCGGAGGTGGCGGCGATGATCGGCGTGGGCGGGCGGTGCGGTCCTGCTCGCGGGCATGGGCGCCGCGGCACTGCTGCGCAAGGTCCTTCGGGGGTGATGGTGTGACGCTGTGGGAGCCGCGGCTGATGCGTGGGGAGCCCGTGGGCAAGCCCGGGGTGCTGCGCAACTTCGTGGGTGGGTCCTTTGTGGACCAGGGGAAGACGTTTGTGAAGCGGAGTCCCGTCACCGGCGAGCCGATCTTTGAGGTGTGCGAGGCGGATGGCGGCACGGTCGACGCGGCGGTGGGTGCGGCGCGGGCGGCGCTGCGCGGGCCGTGGGGGCGGATGTCCGATCAGGAGCGGGCGGGCGTGCTGCGGCGCGTGGCCGATGAGCTGGAGCGGCGGTTTGACGACCTGGTCACGGCCGAGGTGGCCGACACCGGCAAGTCCATTTCGCAGGCGCGGACTTTGGACATCCCGCGCGGGGCGGCCAACTTCCGGGCGTTCGCAGATATCGTGACGACGGCGCCGACCGAGGCTTTTTCGACGGTGACGGCAGACGGGCGCAAGGCGCTCAACTATGCGGTGCGCAAACCCGTTGGGGTGGTGGCGGTCATCGTACCGTGGAATTTGCCGCTCCTGCTGCTCACGTGGAAGGTGGCCCCGGCGCTGGCGTGCGGCAACGCGGTTGTGGTCAAACCGTCGGAGGAGACTCCGGCCTCGGCGACCGTGCTCGCGGAGGTGATGAAGGCCGCGGGTGTGCCCGACGGCGTGTTCAATCTGGTGCACGGCTTCGGGCCGGACTCGGCGGGGGAGTTTCTCACCACGCATCCGGGGGTGGACGCGATCACGTTCACCGGGGAGTCGGCGACCGGGAGCGCGATCATGCGGGCCGCGGCCGACGGGGTGAAGGCGGTCTCGTTCGAGCTGGGCGGCAAAAATGCCGGGCTCGTGTTCGCCGATACGGATCTCGACGCGGCGGTGGAAGGGTCCGTGCGATCCAGTTTCACCAACGGCGGGCAGGTGTGCCTGTGCACCGAGCGGTTATATGTGCAGCGGCCCGTGTTCGACGAGTTTGTCGATCGGCTGGCGAAGCGGGCATCCGAGCTGCGGTTTGGGTGGCCGTCGGATGAGGCGACCGTAAACATGCCGCTCATTTCGCACGAGCATCGGGAAAAGGTGCTGGGCTACTACGATCTGGCGCGCGCGGAGGGGGCTGAGTTCCTTGCCGGGGGCGGAGTTCCGCGATTTGGTGACAAGCGCGATGGCGGTGCCTATGTGGAGCCGACCGTCCTGGTTGGACTGTCGCAGAGTGCGCGCACCAACCGCGAGGAGATCTTCGGACCGGTGTGCAGTCTGATGCCGTTCGATGGGGAGGACGAGGCGTTCGCGCTGGCCAACGACAGCGCCTACGGCCTGGCCGCGACCGTGTGGACGCGCGACGTGGGGCGGGCACACCGCGCGGGCGCCGAGCTCGAGGCCGGACTGGTGTGGATCAACACGTGGTTTCTCCGGGACCTGCGCACGCCGTTTGGCGGGGTCAAGGCCTCCGGCGTGGGGCGCGAGGGTGGCGTGCACTCGCTCGCATTTTATTCCGAGCTCACCAATGTCTGTGTGGAGCTGTCATGAACGAGGGCTTGCCCCGAGCGAATCAACGGGCATGCGCCGCGGAGCGTGCGGAGGGACGCCATTGAAAGAACTGGTTGAAGCATATGAGAAACGGGCCGCGATCCCGCCGCTGCGCGAGCGGGTGGTCCCGGTCGGCGACATCGACGCCGCCTATGAAGTGCAGCGGGCGATGACGGCCGACTGGGTGGCGCAGGGCCGACGGCTGGTCGGCGCAAAGATCGGGCTGACAAATCCGGCCGTGCAAAAGGTTTTCGGCGTGTTCCAGCCCGACTTCGGGGTGCTGTTCGCCGACATGGCCGTGCCGGATGGAGACCGCGTCGACGTGACCCGGCTGATCCAGCCCCGGGTGGAGGCGGAGATCGCGTTCGTGCTCGGGCGGGACCTGCCATTCGAGCAGGCGACGAGCGTCGACGTCATCCGCGCGACCGAATACTTGCTCCCATCGATCGAGATCGTCGACTCCAGGATCGAAAGCTGGGACATCTCGATCGTCGATACGGTGGCAGACAACGCTTCCAGTGGGCTATACGTGCTTGGGACGCGGCCCGTCGCACTGTCCAAGGTGGACCTTCGGCTGTGCGGGATGGTGCTCGAGCACGCGGGCGAGCCGGTGTCGGTGGGCGCCGGGGCGGCATGCCTGGGCAACCCGCTCCATGCGGTGGTGTGGCTCGCCTCCACCATGGCGCGCAACGGCACCCCGCTGCGCGCCGGCGACGTCGTGCTGTCGGGTGCGCTGGGGCCCATGGTTGCCGTGACACCGGGCGCGTCCTACGAGGCGCGCATCTCCGGGCTCGGGTCCGTGCGGGTGAGCTTCAGCTCGGAGGGCGCCTCGTGAGCGGCCGGCGGGTCGTGATCGGGCGACGGCGCGCTGCGGGCGGCCGGGTTGCGGGCGGGTGCGTTGCGGATGGGCGCGGCGTGGGCATGCGGGCCGGGGGCGGCTGGGTTGCGGGCGGGCGTGTGGGGAGCGGCCGTCTTGTGGTCGGGCGTGCTGCGGGCCGGGGTGCTGCGGGCGGCTGGGTTGCGGGCGAGGGCGGTGTGCGGGGGCGTGCCGCGGGGTGGCGGGTTGGGTTGGTGCCGGTGAGTTCGAGTGAGGAGGGTGGCGCGTGAAGGCGGGTGTGGCGATCATCGGGTCGGGCAACATCGGGACCGACCTGATGTTCAAGGTGATGCGGCTGTCTGAGACGCTGCGCATGGTCGCGATGGTGGGCATCGACCCGTCGTCCGACGGGCTGGCGCGGGCGGCGCGCATGGGCGTGGCCACCACCGACAGGGGTGTCGAGGGGCTGCTCGAGATGCCGGAGTTCGGTGACGTCGAGGTGGTGTTCGACGCGACATCGGCCAAGGCGCACAAGCATCACGACGAAGTGCTGCGGGCGCACGGCAAGACAATCATCGACCTGACCCCGGCGGCGATCGGTCCATATGTGATCCCGCCCGTCAACCTGGACCAGCACCTGGGTGAACAAAATCTCAACATGGTCAGCTGTGGCGGGCAGGCGACGGTGCCGATCGTGGCGGCCGTGGCGGCGGTGACCCCCGTGTCGTACGGCGAAATCGTGGCTTCCATCAGCTCGCGGTCGGCCGGCCCCGGTACCAGACAAAATATTGATGAATTTACTGAGACGACGGCGCGCGCGATCGAAGTTGTTGGGGGAGCGGCGAAGGGCAAGGCCATCATCGTGCTCAATCCGGCCGAGCCGCCGATCCTCATGCGCAATACCGTGTACGCGATGGTCGACGAGCCGGACCAGGAGGCGATCACGCGGTCGATCCAGGAGATGGTGCAGACCGTGCAGAGCTACGTACCCGGCTATCGCCTGCGGGCCGAGCCGCTGTTCGACGGCAACAAGGTCACGGTG
>JBIOYB010000462.1:0-3593 GCA_044869915.1 Allorhizocola sp. | reverse complement strand
ATCGGCCCGCCGATCTGGCCGATCACGAGGATCAGGGACGACAGGCCGAGGATCATGCCGATCGAGTGCCGCCCGAAATAGTCGGCGCGGATCGCCTGCATGAACGGGCCGCGCAGGCCCCAGGCCGTGCCGTGCACCAGCGCGGCAATCACCAGCATGACCGGGCCGGTAGCGTACGTGAGCATCAGCAGGCCGGCTGCGTGCATCAGCATGCAGACCGCAGCGACCACGCGCTTCCTGAACCGGTCGCCGATCACCCATCCCGTTACCACGCCGGCGAACTGCCCGACCGTCGTCAGGGTGAACACGAGCGTGGCGACTGCGAGCGAGTAGCCGAGGCCCTCCTTGATGTGGGCGACGGCGTGCACGGTAAAAGCCGTCACCACCAGCAGCGAGAAAGAATGGCCGAGCGCGAGCAGCCAGAAAGCGCTGGTGCGCAGCGCCTCGCGCGCGCTGAAGCCGTGCCGCAAGGGTGCCGCCGCATGCCGGGCGTCCCTGGGCGCGGGCGGCAGGCCGTCCACGGTTTCGCCGTGATCCTCCGGGCGGCTGCGGATCACGCGTGTCACCGGCCAGCCAACCAGGATCGCGATGACGCCTGAGGCGAAGGCGGTCGCCCGCCAGCCGTAGGCCTGGATCGAAGCCGCAACCAGGAACACGAACAGTCCGCCGACCGCGCTGCCGAACTGGAGCGCGGAGAGCGCGCGGGCACGGCGCTTCTCGAACCAGTGGATGATCGCAACGCCCACGATGGAGTTGCTGAACATGCTCGCGCCCAGCGCGACGACCACGAACGCCGCGTAGAAGCCGAGGAGCGTATCGATCCAGCTCAAGAGCATGAGGCCGATACCGAACGTAACGATGCCGGCGCGGACGATGCCCTGCGGCCCGTAGCGGTCCACCGCCCAGCCGAGCACCGGGCCGAGGATCGCAACCTCCGTCGATTTCAGCGCGGCCGCGCCCGCAACGGCGGTCTTGCTCCAGCCGCGATCCTCGACCAGGACCGCGAGGTAGACGCCAAAAGACTGGTTCAGCAGCAGGCTCTGCAGAAACTGCAGGGCACCGCCAGCGACCACGATGCGCCAGCCGTAGAAGATTTTCTTCATGAGACGGGCGGGAGCATAACGCAAGCCGCCCGCAGCCGGACAATGCGTCCCAGGTACTGCGTCCCAGATAAGGCGTCCCAGGTACTACGTCCCAGATACCGCGTGTTCTGGACTGCAATGCCGTACCCGGGACGCCTCATCTGAGACGTTTTATCTGGGACGCTTCATCTGGGACGCTGTATCTGCGACGCCTTTCGGCATTTGGCTACAATGACGACATGCCAAATGCCGCATTGCGCACGATTCTTCCCATCGCCGGCTGGCCCGAGGCCCGCGCCCGCGAAGTCGAAATCACCGGCCCTTACGATCCGGTCTTGCCAACGCCCTTCCGCATCACCGAGGCCAGCACCGCGACGCTTGCGGCGGTCGGCCTGGCGGTCTCCGATCTTTGGGAATTGCGCACCGGCCGCCGTCAGGGGATCGCTATCGATACCCGCCAGGCGACGGCCTCGCTCCGCAGTGGAAATTACCTGAAACTGGACGGGGTGCCCGTGTCGAACGCACGCAACGTGGTGATGGGCTCCTATCCGGCGAAGAACGGCCGCTGGAGCTATGTCCACAGTAACTTCCCGAACCATCGCGCCGCCGCTCTCAAGGTTCTCGGCGTGCCTGAAGATCGCGACGCGGTGCGCATGGCGGTGGCACAGTGGGATGCGCTCGAGCTCGAAGAGGCGATCATCGCCGCCAAGGGCGCCGGCGGCATGGTGCGCACCATGGACGAGTGGGCCCGGCACCCGCAGGGCGCCGCGGTCGCCACGCTGCCGCTGATGGAGATCATCAAGATCGGCGACAGCCCGCCGGAGAGACTTCCCGACGGCGACCGGCCGCTGTCGGGCATCCGGGTGCTCGACCTGACGCGGGTCATCGCCGGGCCGGCCTGTGCACGCACTCTTGCCGAGCACGGCGCCGATGTGCTGAAGATCACCGCAGCGCACCTGCCGAGTCTCGGCCGCCAGGAATACGACACGGGCCACGGCAAGCTCTCTGCCCATCTCGATTTGCGCGAGGCGAAGGACACGAAGATCCTGCAGGGGCTCGTCCGCGGCGCCGACGTGTTCTCGCAAGGCTACCGGCCGGGAACCCTCGGCAGTCGCGGTTTCTCGTCCGAGGCGCTGGCGCACACAAGGCCAGGGATAGTGGTGGTCTCGCTTTCCGCATTCAGTCATGTCGGCCCGTGGGCATCGCGCCGCGGCTTCGACACGGTGATTCAGTCGGTCAGCGGAATCACGAGCCGCCAGGGCGAGCTGTTCCCGGGCAAGGAGCCCGGCCCGCAGTTCTACCCGGTGTCGGCGATAGACTTCCTGAGCGGCTATTTGATGGCGTTCGGTGCGATGGTGGCCCTTGCCCGTCGCACGCGCGAGGGCGGCAGCTGGCTCGTGCGGATTTCGCTGGCACAGGTGGGGCGCTGGCTCGTTGAGCGCGGGCAGGTGCCGGAGGCTGAACTCAAGGACGTGCCGAAGGAGTTCACCCCCGCGGAACTCGAACGCTGGTCGATGACGAGCAACACGCCGGATGGCCGGCTGCAGCACCTCGGGCCGGTGCTTCGCCTCTCCGAAACACCGCCCCGATGGGCCCGGCCCGCAGTGCCGCTGGGCTACCACCAGCCGGTGTGGCCCACGTAGAGGAAGGCGAAAGGAGGAAGGAGGAAGGCGGTAGTGCCCCCGCGTGTTGAATCCACGAGGTGGATCACTGGGCCTTGATGTTCCGCTCCTGGATGACCCGCCGCCATTTCACCTGCTCGCTCTTGAGGTAGGCGGTGGTCTCGCTCGGCGTGGTGGGGACGGGTTCCATCCCGCCCTTGTCAAAACGCTGCAGGATGACGGGATCCGACAGGGTGGCCCGGACCTTCTCGTTGAGCGTCCTGATGATCGCCGCCGGCGTGCCCGCGGGCGCCACGACGATGTGCCACGCCACCATCTCGAATCCGGGCAGTCCGGCCTCGGCGACGGTCGGTAGGTTCGGAAGCGCGGATGAACGCTTGAGGCTGCTGACGGCCAGCGGGCGCAGACGCCCCGCCTCGGCCAGGAGCGCGGTCTGCGTAATATTGGAGAAGCCGACCTGCACTTCGCCGCTCACCACCGCGGCGAGCGCCGGGCCGCCGCCCTTGTAGTGTATCGCCTGGATGGCGGTATGGCCCATCAGGTTGAACAGCTCGCCGGTGATGTGCGCGTTGGTGCCGATGCCCGCGGAGGCATAGTTGAGCTGGCCGGGGCGCGACTTCGCGAATTCCAGCAGCTCCTTCACCGAGTGGACCGGGATTGACGGATTCACCGAGACCGTCGTCGGCACCTTGGAGATCAGCGAAACCGGTATGAAATCCTTCAGGGGATCGTAGCCGGCATTCTGGTAGAGCATCGGGCCGGTGACGAACACGACGGTGTGCAGGACCAGCGTGTAGCCGTCGGCCGCGCTCTGCATGGCGATTTTCGTGCCGATCTGGCCCGAGGCGCCGCCGCGGTTGTCGATGACGAGCTGCTGCCCGAGGTGGTC
>JBIOYB010000461.1:0-12884 GCA_044869915.1 Allorhizocola sp. | reverse complement strand
GTGAGCCGTTGCAGCGGCGGCGGACTCGTGGCCGTGCACCCGCCCGCGAGCAGGACGGCGAGGATCGCGACGACCGTCCTCATGGGATCGCCTCCGTGGAAGCGCGCGGCAGGCGCAACCGCGCGTGCAGCCCGTGCGGCGTGGCCGGCGTGAGCTCGAGCAGGCCGCCCGACGCCTTGACCAACGCACCCGCGATGGTGATGCCCAGGCCTGATCCCTCGACGTTTTGGTGCGCGGGCGCGCGCCAAAACGGTTCGGCCGCCTGGGCCAGATGCTCGACCGGCAGGCCCGGGCCGTTGTCCACGACGTGTACCTCCACCCACTTCGGACCGTTGGCGATCACCGCGATCACGACGGTCGCGCCGGCGCCGGCGAACTTGACCGCGTTGCTCAGCAGCGCGTCCAGTATCTGGTCGAGCACCTGGTCGGCGGCGCGCACCGGCGCGGCCTCCTCCCCCCAGCGCTCCAGCCGCACGCCGGCCTGGTCGGCGGTGGGCCGCCACGCCGCGACGCGGGAGTCGGCGATCGCGGCCGCGTCCTGCACGCGCAGGTCCTCGCCTTCCACTACTTCCGCGAGCGCATACGACAGCAGCGCGTCGCACATCGACGCCATCCGGTCGACCTCATCGGCGAGCAACGCGTAATCCTCCGCGCCTTCGTCGCGAATGGACGGTGCGAGGTTCTCCAGGACCAGCCGCAGCGTGGCGAGCGGGGTGCGCAGCTGGTGGCTCGCGTATGAGGCGAACGTGCGCTGCCGGTCGAGCAGGGCCGTGATGTTGCGTGCCATCGTGGTGAACGTGTCGGCCAGCCGCCGCAGCTCGGGCGGTCCGGACTGGACGGTCATCGCGCCGGAGAACCGCCCCCGCGCGAGGGCCTGCGCCGCCTCGTCGAGCTCGTGCACTGGGCGCAGCATCCAGCGCGACAGCGGCACCGACGCGGCCACGCCCAGCCCCAGCACCACCACGCCCAGCCCGGCGAGCAACCCCCAGCCCTGCATGGTCGACCGGTTGAGCCCGCCGCTCGGCGAGATCGTCACCGCCGCCCCGATGATGCCGCCCTGCCCCGCGACGGGCGCGGCGACCACCACGGGATCGTTGTTCCACGGCCAGCGCGTCGAGTCCAGGCCCACCTGCCGGCCCTGCAGCGCCGCGTTGATGGTGTTTTCGTCCACGGCCGTCGAACGCAGGGTCGACTCGCTGGAGGCGAGCACCCGCTCGCCTTCGCGATCGACGATCAGCGCGCCGATGCCGTAGAGGCGTTCGTAGAGCTCCAGCTCGCCGCGCAGCACGGACGTCTCGCGGTCGAGCAGGGCCGGCTCGGCAATCGAGGCGAAGTGGGCCGCGTCGTCGAGCCGGTCGATGAACATGGTCTTGGCGTTGCCGGTGGCGAACACGAGCGCGAGCGGGATGCTGAGCCCGATGATGACGGCGGCGAGCAGGCCAACATACGTGACGATCAGGCGCCGGCGCACCTACGACCCCGCAACGATGCGGTATCCGACCCCACGCACGGTCTCGATCTGCGCGGCCTTGCCGATCTTCGCGCGCAGCGAGGTCACGTGCGCGTCGAGCGTGCGGGACGTGCCCTGCCAGGACGTGTGCCAGACGTCGGTGAACAGGTGCTCCCGGCGCACCACCATCTCCGGCTCGGCCATGAGCCGGGCCAGGAGCGCGAACTCCTTGCGGGTCAACGCGACCGGCTCGCCGCCGACCCGCGCGCTGTGCCGGTCGAGGTCGAGGCTGAGCAGGCCGACCGTGCGCACGCCCGCCGGGCGGTTGCGTGCCCGCCGCAGCACGGCCTCGATGCGCGCGAACAGCTCGGCGAAGCCGAACGGCTTGACCACGTAATCGTCGGCGCCGCAACGCAAACCGGCGACACGGTCGGGCTCGCGGCCGCGCGCGGTGAGGATGATGATGCCGACGTCGCTGCGCTGGCGCAGCATCCGGCACACCTCGATCCCGTCGCCGTCGGGCAGGCCGAGGTCGAGCAGGACCAGATCGCAGGAGGGGTCGGGCGGCACGTCGGCCGCGGTCGTCGCCAGATCGACGCTGTAACCGCCCCGCCGCAGCCCAGACGTCAGCGCGGAGGCGAAACGCAGATCGTCCTCCACGAGCAGCACGCGCATCCACCCATGGTCATACATCGCGATCCGCGTCGAAAGGCCGGTACCGCAAATGTTCGTAAAATCAGTGCGGGGATCAGAGCCTGTGCAAAGAGAAGGAGTTGAGGAACCAGCCCTCGTGTTTTTCGGCGACGCCGAGGCGGATGGTGTGCTCGCCGGCGGTCAGGTGGATCGGCTCGGCCGCCCGCACCACGTGCCAGCCGCCGCCCTTGCGGAAGACCGGGGTGTCATAGGTGCGCCCGCCGACGCTCATACGCACCTGGGTGTCGGGCGTGTTCCCGAACGTGGAGACCCGATAGGTGACCGTGTATCTGCCGTCGGATGGCACGCGCACGCGATATTCCACGAAGCCGCCGAGGAAGCCGAATCCCGCGGAGTGATGCACGTAAAACCCGTTGCCCGCGGTCTGGTCGTATTCGCATCCGGAGAAGAACCCATACACGTCCAGGCATCGGGTGACGTAGGCGCTCGAATCGACGCTGATCGTGCGTGCGGCGGCCGCCTGGCGGGTCGCGGTGGTGATGGTCCGTTCGGCCTGGATGATCGCCTCGTGCGCGGGGACGCTCGGCAGCAGCACGGGTGCCGGCGAGAACAGCTCCTCCAACCGCACCGCAATCATCAGGTGGTCGATGGCGGGCCGGCCGTCGCGCGACGTCATGCGCCCGGTCGGGATCCACAGCCGGCCCGGCGGGCCACCCTCTGCCAGGCGGCTCACGAGCCAGCCGTTTTCGTTGAGTGTCAACAGCTTGTGCCCCAGGTCCACCGGGTTGCCGGTCTCGAAGCGCATCTGCCGGCCCGAGCCGGTGGCCCGCGCGGCGAACAGGACGCCCCCGCCGAACAGCGCCGCGATCGTGCCGGTGGCGGTGTCCTCGACGAGGTCCACCGGCTCGCCGAGCGCGCGCGCCTGCAGCACGTCATAGTCGGGCGGGCAGTCGCACAGGCGCCTGGCATACACCGCGAGGCTTCCGCCGGTCGTGCGGGCGATCCACAGGTTGCCCGCGTGGTCGTAGAGCGCCGGGCCGAAGCCGTATGGTTTGCCGTCCTTGGTCTTGTCGCCCGGCAGCACCGGCGGCGAGAGCGCGGCGATCGTGCCCGCGCGGGAGTCGTATCGCCACTCCTGCACCCGTGTGCCGAGCCCGACGACGAACCGCTCGTCGCCCGGCACGCCGGTCGGGTCGGTGCGCACCTGATTGGGCGTGCCGCCGTCCAGCCGGTGGCGCGCGATCACCCGCAGCCGGTCGCCGGTGAGGCGCAGCACGCTCACCGAGCCCGCGAGCGAGGTGGCCACGATGTCGCCGGAACCCTTCAGGCGTGCCAGCCGGTTGGGCGGGTCGCCGCCGTCCACGCCGGTCACGCTCCAGGCCACGCCCCACTGCCCGCCCGTGGGGGCCAGCACGCCGAACACCGGCCACCCGTCGCCGAAACCCGTTGTCACGGCGGCGAAGGCGACCGTGCCGCCGGGCAGCGGCAGCAGGTCGGTCACGGTCGGCGCCACCTCGAAATCGCGCGAGTCCACAATGGACTCCCGGCCGTCCTTGGTGCGCAGGCGGATCGACTGCAGCCGCGATCCGCCCGGCGGGTACACGCCGATCACCATCTCGCCCGACGTGGCCACCTCGCCGTCCCGGCCGGCATCGTTGTGGCTGGCACCGGTCATGAGCACCGAGCCGTCCTCGGCGACCACCGAACGCCCCGCCCGGCGCCCCGAGGCAAACGTGAGCGTCTCGGTGGGCACCTTGCCGACGGCCTGCCCGGACGGCAGCGAGTCCTCGAGCACGCCCAACCCGCCGGCTGGGCCGTGGATGCTGATCGGGGAGCCCTCACGCTTTTCTGGTGGCATCAAAGGCAGCTTTTCGGGGGGTACCGGCGAAAAGCTCACCAACACCGCCGCCGCCACCAGCGCGACGCCGCCCAGCCGTCCCAACATCGCCATCCCCCAGGACCCCTCCCCGCGAGAGGATAGACCATCGTCGGTGGATCGAGGGGGCGGGCCCGAGCGGATCGGACACACTAAGGTAAGTGGCATGAACTGGACACTTGAGGTCGTGGTCGTGCCCGTTGCCGACGTGGAGCGGGCGAAGGCGTTCTACGCGGGGCAGCTCGGGTTCCACGTCGACCACGACTCCTCGTTCGGGCCGGACGTGCGCATGGTGCAGCTGACCCCGCCCGGGTCGGGCTGCTCGATCGTGCTCATGAAGGGTCTCGGCGGCGAGATGGCGCCCGGCTCGCTCAAGGGCCTGCAACTGGTCGTCAACGACGTGCGCAAGGCGCGCGCCCAGCTGGCCGACGCCGGCGTCGACGTGACGGAGGTCGTGGTGATCGGCCCCGGCGGGCAGCGCCCGGCGGCCGACGGCGACGACCTCAACAACGTGGGCTTCATCCACTTCGCCGACCCCGACGGCAACGCCTGGGCCGTGCAGCAGATCACCTCACGGAGCTGACCTATGCGGTTCAGCCTGGCGCCAACGGGTTGACGGGACAGTGACGCTGGACGGTGCGGCCGGGCGGATTGAGCCTTGATCGCGGGAACACGAGATCCGCGTGTGGGGTTGCTGCGGTTATGACCGATGTTGACATGTGGTTTGATCCGGCGTGCCCGTGGGCCTGGCTGACCTCCCGCTGGCTGGTCGAGGTCGAACGGGTCCGCCCGATCAACCTGCGCTTCCACGTCATGAGTCTTTACGTGCTCAACGAGGGCAAGGCCGACGCCAAGCAGCTCGAGCCGGTGCGGCTCGCCATCGCCGCCGAGCAGCGGGCGGGCACCGAGGTGCTGGGCCCGCTCTACACGGCGCTGGGCACGCGCCGGCACAATCTGGGCCGGCCTTTCAGCACCGAGCTTTACGCCGAGGCGCTGCAGGAGGCGGGCCTGCCGGTGGAGCTGGTCGAGGCGGCGCAGGATTCGTCCTATGACGACGCGGTGCGGGCCAGCCACGCCGTGGGCATGGCACCGGTCGGCAACGACGTCGGCACCCCCACCATCCACATAGCGGCCGACGACGGGGCAAAGTTCGCGTTTTTCGGTCCGGTCGTGACGCCCGTGCCCAAGGGCGAGGCCGCCGCCCGCCTGTGGGACGGCGTGCTGCTGGTCGGCGGCACACCCGGCTTCTACGAGCTCAAGCGCACCCGCGACGCGCGCCCGTCCTTCGACTGACCGGGGTGCCTGGCCGCTACAGCTTGGGCAGGTAGCCGGCGTCCACGTGGTCGAGGATGGTGGCCGCGCCGCCCGTGGCAGCGGCGCCGTGGCCGAGCACGGAGGCGGCGATCTGGGCGGCGTGGTCGGGCTCGACGCTGCGCGCGGCGAGCTCGGCCGTGGCCGCGGGCAGCAGCCACGGAGACAGCGGCACGAAGTAGCCCCCGAGCACGACGACCTCCGGGTCGATGAGATTGCTCAGGATGGCCACGCCGTGCCCGATCGCGCGGCCGGCCTCGTCGAGCGCGTCGAGCGTGGTCTTGTCGCCGGATCGGGCGCGCCGCACCACCTCCGCCACCTCAGGCTCCAAATCGGACACCGGGCCGGCGTCGGGCATGGCCGCCGCGATCAGGGCCGAGATGCCGGCCGCCGCCTCCAGGCAGCCGTGCCGCCCGCAGCCGCACGGCCGGTCGCGCGGGTCGACCGCGACGTGCCCGACCTCGCCCGGGAATCCGCGCGCCCCGCGGATCAGACGGCCGCCGCTGATGATGCCCGCGCCGATGCCGACCTCTCCGGTCAAATAGACGAGATTCGCCGTACCGGAAAATGATCCATATCTTGATTCTGCGAGCACCGCGAGATTGGCGTCGTTTTCCACCGACACCGGGAAGTCGGGCTCGCCGAGCGCGCGGGTGACGCTGGCGCGCAGGTCGACGTCGCGCCACCGCAGATTGGGCGCGAAGCGCACGATGCCGTCGGAGGAGACCAGGCCGGGCACGCCCACGGTCAGGCCCAGCACCCGGCGGCCCTCCTTGACCAGCCGGTTGACCGCGCGCCGGCCCAGGGCGGCGATGGCGGTGGCGGCCTGGTTGGGTGTGGCGTCGAGCCCGGCGAACGAGCGCCGCCACGACAGCAGCTGCTCCCCGGCCAGGTCGATCGCGACCGCGGTCATATAGTCGGCGTTGACTTCGAGCCCGATGGCGGCATAAGGCGAACCATCGAGCACGAGTTGGGTGGCCGGACGGCCGATGCGATGCTCGGTCAAACCGGTCTCCCTGAGCATGCGGCGATCGATGAGGTCGGCCACTAGGCTGGACACGGTCGCCTTGTTGAGTCCGGTGGCCGCGGCGATGTCGGCTCTGGAGCACGGGGCGTTGGCGCGGGCATAGCGAAGCACCACGGCCAGATTGGTGGCGCGCACGTCGGTGAAGTCCGCCGGGCGCGGCCCGTGCTGCATCGTCGTGATCACCCGCACATCATGCCGCATGGAAGCGCTCCCTTGTCTGAAGGCGTGGTCTCTTGTGATGACCGTTGGTCGTCCGCTAGTTTGTTTAGTCGCCAGACGAACTAATCTAACCTGAGATTCCACGAACTTGTAACCCAGGGAAGGGAGCACGCCTTGAAGAGGCGCAATCTTCTGGGGTTGGCTGGCCTGAGCGCCCTATCGATGGCGGGTTGCACCTCCACCCCCACAAACTCAGGCACGTCCACCAACGTAAACAAGCTCGACGCCATCCTGCCCAAGTATCAGGCCTTCGACCTCGTCAAGCCCGACATTGTCGTTCCCCTGCCCGCGGCACCTGGCTACCTCTCGTATCCGTCCAATTTGGTCAAGGCGATCAGCGCCAAGCCCGGCAAGGGTGGCGCCGCCATCAAGGTGACCACGCTCAACTGGGGCGCCGTGCCACCCGGTCTCGGTCAGAACTCATACTTGGCCGCGGTCAACGCCGAGCTCGGCGTGAACATGGACTTCAACATCAACGACGGCAACACCTATGCCGACAAGCTGACCGCGATCCTCGGTGCGCGCGATGTCACCGACGTGCTCGTGGTACCCGGCTGGAACACCAACGTCCCCCGGTTCCCCGAGGCGGTCGGCACGCTGTTCGAGGACCTCACCGAATACCTCAAGGGCGACGCCGTCCTGAAATACCCGATGCTCGCCTCCTTCCCCAAGGGCGCGTGGCAGGGGTGCGTGTGGGGCGGCAAACTGTCCGCCGTCCCGTTCGTCAGCGACAATCCGTTCGCGTGGGCCCTGTTCTACCGCAAGGACATCCTCGACACGGCCGGGCTGAAGCCGCCGAAGACCGCCGAGGAGCTCTACCAGCTAGGCAAGGCGCTGACCAAGTCCGGCCAGTGGGCGTTCGGCGACATCACCGACTACGTCCAGATGGTCTTCAGGGTGCCGGGGTCCAAGGGCGGCTGGCGCGTCGAGGGCGGCAAGGTGGTGCACAAGTTCGAGACGCCGGAGTTCCTCGCCGCGCTCGAGTTCACCGCCAAGCTGTTCAAGGAAGGCATGATCCACCCCGACATCGTCGGCAACCCCAACGCCGACGCCGCGCAGCTGTTCAAGAGCGGCAAGATCGTGGTCCGCCAGGACGGCCTCGGCGGCTGGCAAAACACCCTCCGCGACCAGCTCAAGGTGGACCCCAACTTCAGGATGGCGCCGGTGGCCGTCTTCTCCAACGACGGCACCAGCAAGCCGGTGGTGTGGGGCAACGCCGACCCCATCTTTTACACGTTCATCAAGAAGGGCCTCGGCAAGGAGCGCACCGAGGAGATCCTGGGCTGCCTCAACTGGTGTGCGGCGCCCTACGGCACCAAGGAGTGGGAGCTTCGCCAATACGGTGCGGAGGGCAAGCACTTCACGCGCGGCGCCGACGGCGTGCCGAAGACCAACGACACCTACAACAACGAATATGCCAACCAATACACGTTCATGAGCGGGCGTCTCGCGGCCATCACCGGCGGCTCGGACACCCCCAACTTCGTGCAGGACTACACGACCTGGACGCGGCAGGCCGTCGAGTTCCTCGAGCCCAACCCGTGGGCGGGCATCAAGATCGAGGAGCCGGTCAAGCTGTCCCAGCAGGTCAAACCGATGGACGATAAGGTCAAGGACGTGGTGCGGGGGCGCCGGCCGGTGTCCGAGTGGCAGTCCATTGTGGAGGACTGGAAGAAGAACGGTGGCGAAGAAGGCCGCGACTTCATGACCAAAGCGCTCAATGCGTAAGAGGTTTCGCAGGGACCTGCCGCTGGTGCTGATGACGGCGCCGGCGGCAGGCTTTCTGCTGCTGTTCCACTACCTGCCGACGCTGGGCAACATCCTGGCGTTCAAGGACTACAACCCGTTCCTCGGCGACTCGCCGATCCAGGCGATGCTGCTGTCGGACTGGGTGGGGTTCGGCAACTTCCAGCTGCTGTTCGAAAACCCGCTGTTTTGGGACGCGGTGTGGAACACGCTGAGCATCACGGCCTTCCAACTCGTGTTCTACTTCCCGCTGCCGATCGTCCTCGCGATCCTGTTGAACAGTGTCATCTCCAGCCGTCTGCGCAGCGCGGTGCAGGGCATCATCTACCTGCCGCACTTCTTCAGCTGGGTGCTGGTGGTCACGTTCTTCCTGATGATGCTCGGCGGCGACGGGCTGTTCTCGCACGCGTTGCGCGACATCGGTTTGTCCATGCCCAACATCATGAGCAACCCGGACACGTTCATCGCGCTGGTGACCGCCGAAGCGGTGTGGAAGGACGTCGGCTGGGGCACCATCATCTTCCTCGCCGCGCTGTCGGCCATCGACTCCTCGCTGTACGAGGCGGCGGCCGCCGACGGGGCGGGGCGGTGGCGGAGGCTTTGGCACATCACGCTTCCGGGCATCCGGCCGGTCATCGTGCTGCTGCTGATCCTGCGCCTGGGTGAGGCGCTCAGCGTCGGGTTCGAGCAGTTCTACCTGCAGCGCGACGCGGTCGGCGCGGGCGCGGCCGAGGTGCTCGACACCTTCGTGTACTGGCAGGGCATCGTGACCCAAAACTACGGATTCGGTGCGGCGGCGGGCCTGTTCAAGGGTCTCGTCGGCCTGTTGCTGATCTATTCGGCCAACCGGGTGGCGCAGCGGTTCGGTGAGCAGGGAGTGTGGACCAGATGAGCGTCAGGCCCGTTTGGGAGGAGAAGCCCACCGTCGCCGGGCAGGCCGGCAAGGGGACGCTGCTGTTCCTGGTGACGGCGGCGGTGATCGTCCCGCTGTGGTCGGTCATCGTCACCAGCCTGTCCAGCCGGCAGACCATCGACCGCGCGGGCGGCATGGTGTTCATCCCGCGCGGGCTCGACTTCAGCGCCTACCAGTCCATCTTCGCGACCAACCGGGTGACCCAGGCGCTGTGGGTGTCGGTCATCGTGACCGTCGGCGGGACGGCGCTGAGCATCACGCTGACAGTGCTTGCGGCGTATGGGCTTTCCCGGCCCGGCTCGCTGTGGCACCGGCCGCTGCTGTTCCTCTTCCTGCTCACGTTCCTGTTCGGGCCCGGGCTGATCCCGAGCTATCTGCTCGTGACCGGGCTGGGCCTCAAGGACAACCTGCTGTCGCTGATCCTGCCGACGGCGGTCAACGCGTTCAACCTCATCGTGCTGCGCTCGTTCTTCATGAACATCCCGGGGGAGCTCATCGACAGCGCGCGCATCGACGGCGCCAGCGAGTGGCGGGTGCTGTGGCAGATCGTGGTGCCCCTGTCCAAGGCGGTCATCGCGGTCGTGGCGCTGTTTTACGCCGTCGGATACTGGAACTCCTTCTTCAACGCCATCCTGTACCTGTCGGACCCGCAGGATCAGCCGCTGCAGGTGGTCCTGCGCAGCTTCATCCTGCAGGGCCAGGCGCCGCCCGGCGTCTCGCTGCCTGGCACGAGCGTGCCGCCGCCGTCGCTGGCCATCAAGATGGCGGTCGTCGTGGTGACCGTGGTCCCGGCGCTGCTGGTGTATCCGTTCGTGCAGAAGCACTTCACCAAGGCCGTGCTCACCGGGGCCATCAAGGGTTAGCCCTCGCCGGGCTGCCCGGCCCCGACCCGGCTTCGGATCTGCTTGAGCAGCTCGTGCGTGGCACGGGTGCCAGAACGGTGTGCCGCCTGCTCGTGCAGCCGCAGCGCCTGCCTGGCGACGGACTCGGCGCCTTCGTTGTCGCCAAGGCGCAGCAACGCCTCTGCCAGGGCGGTGCGCGACATCGCGCGCAGCACGCCGAGTCTGATGTCATCGGCGATGGCCATGGCCTGTCGGGCTTGGCCGGCAGCGAGCTCGTGCCGGCCGAACGCGGTGCTGGTGCGGGCCATGCCGACCAGGATCTCGCCTTCGGTTTCCCTGTTGCCGGCCGCCTGCGCCAGTGGCAGGGCCCGGGAGAGCTGTTGCTCGGCGCTGGGATGGTCACCGAAAGCGCTATAGATGGTCGCCAGTGCCAGCAGCGCGGATGCCTGGTGTTCCTGATGGTCGGCCAGGGGCGGCAGCTCGAGTGCGGTGCGCGCCAGATCGAGCGCGGTCGCATACCGGCCGGCCTGCCGGTGTGCCTCGGCGAGGTTGCACAGCGCCATTCCTTCGCCCACGGCGGACCCGAGGACCTGGTATAGCCGCACCGCCTGCTCGGCGTGGCGCAGGGCCGAGCCGGTCTCGCCGAGCTCGCGCATGATGATGCTGAGGTTGTTGTGCTGCATGGCCTGCCCGCCGGCGGCATCGGCCCGGAGGTGGATGTCGAGCGCCTCCCGCATGACGGTCGCGGCATCCTGTAGCCGGCCGAGGCGGTGGTAGACACCACCGAGATTGCCGAGGTTCACCGCGATGCCGGTCGTCTTGCGCGCCTGGCGGTGCAGGGCCAGGGACGTCTCGTGGTGGTCGATGGCCTCGGCCAGCCGTCCCGAACGCGCGTCGAGGACGCCAAGGTTGCTATGGATGGCCGCCTGCGCGTCGAGCCAGCCGGCGGCCGTGCTCAACGCCAGAGCCCGCCGATAGTGCTCCTGCGCGTCGGACAGCCGGCTGGTGGCCACGGCCTCGTGCGCCAGACTCAGGTGGGCGGCGGCCTGGCCGCAGGCATCACCCGCGCTGGTCGCGGCGGCAAGCGCGGCGGTGGCGACGGCCACCCATTCGGCGCGGGGCGCGCGCTGGCTCAGATAGGCGCGCAGAGCGTCGGCGAGCCTGACCGCGACCGGCAACGGCCCGGCGGTCGCGGCGGCGTGGATCGCGGCCACCAGGTTGGCATGCTCGGCGGTCAGATATGCCATCGGGTCAAGGCCGGGCGGCAGCGCGAAGGCAGGCCGGCTGGGGGCGGCGAGGCGGACCACGTCCGGGTAGAGCCGGTCAACCGCTTCGGCGGCGAGGTCGACATACCAGCGCAGCAGCCGGTCGCGCGCACTGTCCAAGGCAGACGGTGAGCTGTCGCGCCCGGCCACCTCGGCGGCATATGCGGCCAGCAAATCGTGGGTGCCATGCCGGCCGGGCGCGACCTCCTGCACCAGATGCGCTTCCACCAGCGTGGCCAGCCGCGACCGAGCATCGGCCAGATCGGTCCCGGCCAGGGCCGCCGCAGCCTCCGCGCTGACATCCGGACCCGGGACCCGTGACAGCAGCCGGAACATCTCGGCGGCCGCCGCGGGCAGCGCCTGATAGGACAGGGCGAACGCGGCACGCACCGCGGTCGCGGGGTCGCCGGGGACGGCCAACTGCCCGAGCACGTCGCCTGCCGCGAGCCGGTCGACGAAACCGGCGACGGTCAGGTCCGGGTGGGTGTGCAGGTGGGCGGCGGCGATCCGCAGCGCCAGCGGCAGCCGCCCGCACCGCTCGATCAGCGCGCCGACCGCGTCCGGCTCGGCCGCCACCCGGGGCTCGCCGACAACCGCTGCCAAGACCTCACGGGCCTCGTGCGGCGCGAGCACGTCCAGCAGAAGGTGCCGGGCGCCTTCTCGGGCGATGAGGCCGGAGAGGCGATCGCGGCTGGTGATGACGACGACGCTGCGGCCGGCACCGGGCAGCAGCGGGCGGACCTGTTCGGCGTCGAGCGCGTTGTCCAGGAGCACGAGCAGCCGCTTGTCGGTGAGCAGCGTCCGGTACAGCCCCGCCAGATCGTCCAAATCGGACGGAATGTCGGCGCTGGGCACGCCGAGGGCGAACACCAAGTGGGTCAACGCCTCCCGGGGCGGCATCGGCGCCTCGAGCGCATGCCCACGAAGATCAAGGTAAAGCTGACCGTCGGCGAAGCTCTGCCGGCGGCCCAGCGCCCAGTGAACGGCGAGCGCGGTCTTGCCCACGCCCGGAGCCCCGGTCACGGCCGAGATGACGACGGTGGCGCCGGATCCCGCGGCCACCAGCGTGTCCAGCTCGGCGAGCTGCCCGGCCCGGCCGCGAAAGCCCGCCGGATCGCCGGGCAGCAGCGCCGGGCGGCCCGGCATCGGCTGGGGCAGCTCGCGCGGGGCGGGATCCGCCGTCGCGGAGGGGGAGTCCTGCAGGATGCGCAGCTCCGCCTCGACGATGCGCCTGCCCGGATCCAGGCCGTGCTCTTCCAGCAGCAGCGCCCGCAGTCCGCGGGCCACGCCGAGCGCCTCGGAGCTTCGCCCCTCCCGGTGCAGGGCGAGCATGAGGCTGGCCCGGAGACGTTCGCGCAGCGGATGCCGGGCCACAAGCTCGGTGAGCTCTCCCAGCAGCGCGCTTTGCCGGCCCAGCTCCAGCTCGATCTCGGCGAGCTCTTCGATCGCCAGCAGCCGCTGCTCCTCCAGACGCACCCGGGTCGGCTCGGCGAAGGCGGCGTCGACGTCGGCCAAAGCGCTGCCGTGCCACAGGGACAGCGCATGCCGCAGGCTTCCGGCGGCGCGCGGGCGCGCGCCGCC
>JBIOYB010000460.1:0-5474 GCA_044869915.1 Allorhizocola sp. | reverse complement strand
GATCGATCGAGCGGATCGCCCGCAGTTTCAGGCGACAGGGCCTCACGCGAGAGGGCAGATCGCCGAATATCCAGGACCCGGGTCAGAGTTTGGTGATCCGGACGGCGTCGGCGATGACGTAGCCCGTGGTCGACGTCCACCGGCTCAGGCCGACCACGTTGTAGGTGCCGGCCGCGAGCGTGAAGGTGCCAAGGCTGCGCCACGCCCCTCCGCCCGTGCGCTGGTCGACGGTGACGCTCTGGTTGCCGCCCGTGGCCGCGATGATGTGCGGTGCGGCGCTGTTGTAGCCGGAGTTCGCCGGATACCAGACCTCGATCCGGTAGCTTCCGGCGGCCGGGATGGTCGCGGCGAACCAGGCCGGATCGCTTGACGCGACGGGATCGGCGAACCGGTAGTCGTCGCCATAGCGCTGCGCCGAAAAGGTTGACGTGCCCCAGTTGGCGCTCGCCGTGGTCGGCCCGTCGACGATGGCGGAGAAGGGCCCGCTCGGCGCGACGACCCGGCCCGCGCTCGCGCCGCTCTCCCGGTGCAGGCGATCCAATGCGGACAAGTAATAGGTGTAGGTGTTGGCGGCGACGGCTGTCGTGTCAGTGTAGGTCGTGCCGCGCGTCGTCTTCAGCAGGTGCCGCGCGTCGGCGAAGAAGCACGGGTCGGTCGCGGGCGCGCCGTCGACCCGATAGATCGCGTATTCCTTGCCGCTGCCCGTCCAGGTGAGGGAAACGCCGCCAGTCACTCGGGTGGCACCGGAGAGCACTGGCGGCGCGGGCGGACTTGCCGTGCCGTAGGCCGGGACCAGGGCGGGCTTGGAGTAGTGGTCGGCGACCAGTCGAGCCACGCTTCCGATCCGGTTGGCACGTACGTCCTTGGCGCTAAAGAATACATCACCCAACACCTGCGTGTGCTGCCGGTTGTAAAACAAATGGTTGGTCAGCTCGTTTGGCCGCTGCCACGCCGCCTCCTGCCCCGACACGGCGACCCGGTAGGCGGCCTGCCCGACGAACAGCTGCACGCTGGTCCCACTGACCACATTGGACCACCACGCCGTGAGCACCTCGTAGTCGGCTGTGGCGAACCCGATGTGCCAGTAGATCTGCGGGTTGATGTAGTCGAGCCAACCCTGCTGGACCCACCGTCGGCTGTCGGCGAAGATGGCGTCGTACGACTGGAGCCCGGACGTGGCCGACCCCAGCGGGTCGGTGGAGGCGTTGCGCCAGATGCCGAACGGGCTGATCCCGAACTTCACGTGCGGCTTGGCCGCGTGGATGCGCTGGCTCATCTCCCGCACCAGCAGGTTGACGTTGTCGCGCCGCCAGTCGTTGATGTTGGCGAACCCCGCGCCGTATTGGGTATAGGTCGCCGAGTCGGGGATGGTCTGGCCGCTGGCCGGATAGGGGTAGAAATAGTCGTCGAAATGCACGCCATCGATGTCGTACCGGTTGACCGCGTCCATCATCGCGTTCTCGACAAACGCGCGCACGGCCGGGATGCCCGGGTTGTAGTACATCCGGCCGTCGTAGGAAAATCGCCAGCTTGGGTTCTGGCGCGCCGGGTGGGTGGACACGAGTTGGCTGGCGTTGGTGTGATTGGCGATCCGGTAGGGGTTGAACCAGGCGTGGAACTCGAGGTTGCGCGCGTGGGCCTCGGCGACCATGAACGCGAGCGGGTCGTAGCCCGGGTTGGCGCCCTGCGTGCCGGTCAGCCACTGCGACCACGGCTCGTGCGGGGACGGCCAGAACGCGTCGGCGGTCGGGCGCACCTGTACCACAACGGCGTTCATGTTCTTTTGTACCGCCAGATCGAGCCAGGATCTGAACTCGGCCTGCTGCGTCGCCGCGCTGAGACCGGTTGCACTCGGCCAGTCGATGTTGGCCACGCTCGCGATCCACATCGCACGGAACTGCTGTTTGGGCACTGCCGGGTCGGTCGTGCAGTCCGCCGCGGCTGCCGGGGTTGTCGGGGCTGTCGGCACGATGGCCTGAGCGGGCGCGATGCCGGCGAGCGCGACGAGCATGACCATCGGAACCAAGAGCCGTCTCATGGAGGAAAGTTTCAGTCTTCTGTGATTGTTTGGCAAGAGTTATAGTCGCGGCGTGAAGATTTCACACCTTTCTATCGCTGCGCTGGCGGTGGCCCTGCTCGCCCCGGCCACGCCCGCGCACGCCACCACGACCGTCGTCGAGCACGACGAGCAGATCACGTTCCAGTCGTGGGAGTCCTATCGGGACTGGCGCGGCGGCACACACGAGGGCACGTTCGCGATCCCCGGTGTGCGCACCGGCATCACGATGCTGCGCCCGGCCGGGACGGTCGACTACGCCGACCCGCACACGGGCCTGACCAAAACGTGGTCCTACGCGACCTGGACCTCGCCGGTCACCCAGGTCGGCTTCCTCGCCAGCGAGCTGGTCCCGTCGTGGAACGCGGACACGCCCGCCGGCACCTGGCTGCGGGTCGAACTGCAGGGCACATACAACACCGGCGGGCTCACCCCCTGGTACATGATGGGCGTCTGGGCAAGCGGCGACCAGGACGTCAAGCGTACGAGCAAAAACCGCCAGGGCGACCCGTGGTCGACCATCTTCACCGACACGTTCTCGATCGACGACGTGGCCAACGGCGTGATGCTGCAGGCATACCAACTGCGGGTCACGCTCTACCGGGCGCCGGACCAGTGGCGGTCGCCGCGCCTGTGGATGCTCGGCGCGATGAGTTCCTATGTGCCGGACCGGTTTAGCGTGCCGCTCAGCCAGGGCGGCATCGCGTGGGGCAGGGAGCTGGCCGTGCCGCCGCGCTCGCAAATGATCCACCGGGGCTACTATCCCGAGTGGGGCGGCGGCGGTCAGGTCTGGTGCAGCCCGACCTCGACCACGATGGTGCTCGAATACTGGGGCCGGCAACCGTCCGAACAGGACCTGTCGTGGGTCACGCCCGGCTACACCGATCCGCAGATCCCCCACGCCGCGCGCATGACGTGGGACTACACCTATCGCGGGTCGGGCAACTGGCCGTTCAACACGGCCTATGCCGCCTCATATGCGGGCATCGACGCCCGGGTCACGCGGCTGCACTCGCTCGACGAGGCCGAGCGGTTCATCAAGGCCGGGATCCCCGTGGTGACAAGCCTATCGTTTCTCGCGAGCGAGCTCGACGGCTCCAACTACGGCACGTCCGGGCACCTGTTCGTCATCGTCGGCTTCACTTCCTCAGGAGATGTGATCGTCAACGATCCGGCGTCATCGTCCAATGCGGAGGTTCGCAACGTCTACAAGCGCGACCAGCTGGAGAACGTCTGGTTGCGCACCAAGCGGATCAACTCCAGCGGCGGCGTCTCGTCAGGATCCGGTGGCATCGTGTACCTCATCAAGCCCTGGTGGAAGCCCTGGCCAACCGTGCGCGGGTCCAGCAACTGGTGAGGGCGCACATCTGCTGGGTGGGGTTGGACCTCACCCAGCAGCTAAGGGATCAGTGCGCGGGCCCGGTCGAGGGCGGCGATCTCTTGCGGGGTCATGGCCGGGTCGGCGGCGCGGTAGGCGAGAGCGGCGTCGAGATGGGGGCCGACGGCGTGCTGGGTGGCGCCGGTGAAGGCACGCAGCATGAGCAGTGCGATATCGGCGAGATCGGGGGAGAGGACTGCCTGCTGGGCCAGGATGACGGCGGACAGGGCGCAGTCGAGGCCGGCCGGGCCGTCGGAGCTGTTGCGCCAGTCGATGACGACCGGGCCGTCCTCGGCGAGGATGATGTTGGCCGGGTGCAGGTCGAGGTGGAGCACCGTATGGCCCGGCTCGCGAGAATGCAGCGGCGGCAGGGCGTGCAACCGGTTGTGCAGCTCGGCGAGGACCTGCCCGGCGTCCACGGGCGAGAGCTGTCGGACCATAAGGACCTCGAGCATGGTGGGCCCGTCCACACGATCCATGATCATGTCGGCGCCGCCCGCGGAGTAAATCTGCGGCACCGGATAGCCGAGCGACCCCACGTGCGACATGAACTCGGCCTCGAGTGTGGCGTCGCCGCCGTTGCGATAGCGTCGCAGCACGCGCGCGTCGTCGAGCGCGTAGACGTCGGCGTCACGCCCGGATGCGATTGGCGATGTCACCTCGATGCCTCCAAACCGTCGTGATCGCCGCCAACACTAACCCAAACATGGGCGCGCCCAGCACGACCGCGACGATCCCCGAGGGTATCCAGGTCCACAGTGGAACGATCTTCGGTGGGAGCCCGCGCCGCCGGCGCCAGGCCTCCGTGGCCATCGGGATCACCAGCGGCGGCAGCAGCGCCGCCAGCACGGCCAGCCAGGGCAGCAGGTAGTGGTCGAAGCGCGCCGCCGCCAGCACCGTGCCGGGCACAGCGATCAACACCATCCCGATGGGCGTGGTCACGCGCGGCAGGACCGACCGCAGCGCCAGCGCACCGGAGTAGGTCGTCGTCAGCGCCGGCGTGAAGACGGCCAGCGTCACGAACAGGTTGCCGACGCTCTGCGTGCGCGCGAGCACGGCCACCACGTCGGTGTCGCCCGTGCGCAGCCAGATCCCCACGCCCGCGACGGTCGCGCACACCGCGGGCACGACGAGCAGGGCCACGCACCACGCCAGATCCCTGCGCCGGGCCAGCCCGTGGCTGAAGTCGGGCGCGCGCACCGCGAACACCGCGATATAGCCGCCCAGCGCCGCGACGTCGGCCGGGCCCGCCGCCAGGCGCAGCGTTACCGGCGAGGCCGAAGGGGACAGGCGAGAGACGCAGAACGCCACCAGCGCGATGGCGCACAACGTGGTCACGACACTGATCCGGTTGCGTAACCTCGGCGTGGCGAACGAGGCCACGAACACCAACGCGCCCAGGACAAGCGCGCCCATCGGCCCCGGCGTCCCGGTGAGCGCGGCCAGCGCGGCCCCGCCGAGGCCGACATTGAAACCGTTCCAGCCGACCATCGCGAGCGCGAGCACAATGCCCAGTAGTAACCGTGATCTGTGGTCCAGATAGGACGGCGCGACCGAGGTGAGCGTGCCGCCCTCCCCGTGCGGCGGCCGCAGCCCGAGCATCCCTTGGCCCGCGAGCAGCGCGGCCATCAGCAGCCCGCCCGCGAGCAACGTCAGCAGCGGCACGGCACCGTCGTTGCGCGACGCCATGGCCGCGCCCAGCGTCAGCGTGGCCGGCGCCGCGCCGATCCCCAGCCAGGGCCCGACCGCCTCCGTCCACTTGCGACCTTCAGTGCGAACCACTGGACCCGAGCAACGCGCGCACCTCGCTGGCCAGCCGGTCGAATCGGGGGTCGGACATCACCTGAGCGTAGCGGCGCTCCGCCGGCAGGTCGACGGCGAACGTGCGCAGGATCCGGCCGGGTCTCGGGCTCATGACCTCGACCCTCGTACCAAGAAAAATGGCTTCGGAAATGGAATGGGTGACCAGCAGGATCGTCGTCCCGGTCTCCCTCCAGATCCGGTTGAGCTCCTCGTTGAGCGTCTCGCGGGTCAGCGCGT
>JBIOYB010000459.1:0-7112 GCA_044869915.1 Allorhizocola sp. | reverse complement strand
GGGACGGGTGGGGCGAAACCCGCTGGGGAGGTGGGTGGGCGGTCGGGTAATCTGGACACACAGGCATCGACCCGGCTATCACCGGTGAGCCTCCGGAAGAACGGATCCGCCCAACGGCAGAGCCTAGTAGAACCGGACGGGAGGGCCCGTCACAGCCTTGTTACATGAGCGGCGCGCCGGTTCGGCGCGCAAGCGAGGTGGTACCGCGGGCGCATGCTCGTCCTCGCACTGTTGCCATAAACAGTGATCATGAGGAGCTCGCGAGATGGGTTATCCACAGGTGACGCCTTCGCCTGACTTTCCGGCGCTGGAGCGGTCGGTTCTTGACTATTGGGCCGCGGACAAGACGTTTGTCGCCAGTGTCGAGGGCAGGGAAGCAGGGGTCGATGGATCCAACGAGTTCGTGTTTTACGACGGCCCGCCGTTTGCCAATGGGCTGCCACACTATGGGCACCTGCTGACCGGTTATGCCAAGGATGTCGTGCCGCGTTATCAGACGATGCGTGGGCGGCGGGTCGAGCGCCGGTTCGGCTGGGACTGCCACGGCATGCCGGCCGAAGTCGAGGCCGAAAAGCAGCTGGGCATCACGACCAAGGCCGAGATCCTGCAGATGGGCGTGGCCGCGTTCAACGAGGCGTGCCGCACCTCGGTCCTGCGCTACACCAGCGAGTGGGAGCGCTACGTGACCCGGCAGGCCCGCTGGGTGGACTTCCAAAACGACTACAAGACGCTCGACCTGAACTACATGGAAAGCGTCATGTGGGCGATAAAAACCTTGTGGGACAAGGGTTTGATCTATGAGGGCTTCCGTGTGCTGGCCTACTGCTGGCGCTGCGAGACCCCGCTGTCCAACACCGAAACCCGGATGGACGACGTCTACAAGGATCGGGTCGACCCGACGCTCGCGGTGTGGTTCAAACTCGAGACCGGCGAACGGATCGCGGTGTGGACGACCACGCCGTGGACGCTGCCGTCCAATCTGGCGCTGGCGGTGGGTCCCGATGTGGACTATGCCGTGCTGGAAAAGGACGGCGATCGGGTCATAGTCGGCGCGGCCCGGGTCTCCTACTACGGTGCGGAGCTTGAAGGCTACCAGCAGGTTGAGGTGGTCAAGGGGCGCGAGCTTGTCGGGCGGCGATACGAACCACTGTTCGCTTTCCTCGTACCACATGCTGGTCCTGAAGCTTATAAAGTTCTTGGGGCCGACTTCGTGACCGTCGAGGACGGCACGGGGGTTGTGCACCTGGCGCCCGCTTTTGGCGAGGATGACCAGACCGCGTGCAACGCCGCCGGGATACCGACGATAGTGACGGTCGACGATCGCGCACGCTTCACCTCGCTCGTGCCCGAATACGAGGGCGAGCAGGTGTTCGACACCAACAAGCCGATAGTGCGCGCCCTCAAAGAGCGCGGCGTGGTGCTGCGGCACGAGTCATACACCCACTCCTATCCGCACTGCTGGCGGTGTGACACGCCGCTGGTGTACAAGGCCGTGTCGAGCTGGTTCGTCAAGGTGACCGCGTTCCGCGACCGCATGGTCGAGCTCAACCAGCAGATCGACTGGACGCCCGGGCACATCAAGGACGGCCAGTTCGGCAAGTGGCTGGAAAACGCGCGCGACTGGTCCATCAGCCGCAACCGGTTCTGGGGCTCGCCCATCCCCGTGTGGAAGTCCGACGACCCGGCCTACCCGCGCATGGATGTCTATGGCTCGCTGGCCGAGCTGGAGCGCGACTTCGGGGTGAAGGTGACCGACCTGCACCGGCCGTTCGTCGACGAGCTGGTGCGGCCCAACCCCGATGACCCCACGGGCAAATCCATGATGCGGCGCGTGCCGGAAGTGCTCGACTGCTGGTTCGAATCGGGTTCGATGCCCTTCGCCCAGGTGCACTACCCGTTCGAAAACGTGGAGTGGTTCGAGAACCACTACCCGGGCGACTTCATCGTCGAATACATCCCGCAGACCCGCGGCTGGTTCTACACGCTGCACGTGCTGGCCACGGCGCTGTTTGACCGTCCGGCCTTCCGCAGCTGCGTGTGCCACGGCATCCTGCTCGGCGAGGACGGGCGCAAGATGTCCAAGAGCCTGCGCAACTATCCGGACGTGTCGGAGGTCTTCGACAAATACGGCTCGGATGCCATGCGCTGGATGCTGATGAGCTCGCCGATCCTGCGCGGCGGCGACGCGCTGGTGTCTGAGACCTCCATCCGGGATGCCGTGCGGCATGTGCTGCTTCCGATGTGGAACGTCTATTACTTCTTCACGCTGTACGCCAACGCGGCGCACCACCAGGCCAAGGCGCGCACCGATTCGGCGCACGTGCTCGACCGCTACATCCTGGCCAAGACGCAAGAGTTGGTCGCGCAGACCACCTCGCAGCTGGACGCGTACGACGTGTCGGGCGCCTGCGGCAGCGTGCGATCCTATTTGGACGCGCTCACCAACTGGTATGTGCGGCGCAGCCGGGACCGGTTCTGGGCGGGCGACGCCGACGCGTTCGACACGCTCTACACGGTGCTGCTGGCGCTGGCACGCGTGATGGCCCCGCTGGCGCCGTTGACCACCGAGGAGGTGTATCGCGGGCTGACCGGCGAGCGGTCGGTGCACATGGCCGACTGGCCGTCGGCCGACGCCTACCCCGCCGAGCACAGCCTGGTCGCGTCGATGGATCGGGTCCGCGACGTGTGTTCGGCCGCGCTGTTCCTGCGCAAGGCCAAGGGTTTGCGGGTGCGCCTGCCGCTGTCCAGACTGACCGTGGCGGTCGCCGGGGCGGAGGAGCTGGCCGACTTCGTGGGCCTCGTCAAGGACGAGGTAAACGTGAAGGAGGTCGTGCTCACCTCCGACGTGGCGGCGCACTGCGAGCAGGTCCTGACGGTCGTGCCGCGGGCGCTCGGCCCGCGCGTGGGCGGCGCCGTGCAACAGGTCATCAAGGCGGTCAAGGCGGGCGAATGGTCCCTTGTGGACGGTGCGCCGACGGCGGCCGGCGTGACGCTGCAGGAAGGCGAATACGAACTGCGCCTGGTCGCGGCCGACGCCGAACATTCGGCGCCGCTGCCCGGCGGCGAGGCGGGCGTGGTCGTACTCGACACGGCGCTCACGCCTTCGCTCGAGGCGGAAGGTCTGGCGCGCGATGTCGTGCGGGTGGTGCAGCAGGCGCGGCGCGAAGCCGACCTGGCTGTGACCGATCGCATAACGCTCGTGCTGCAGGCATCGGCGGAGCTCGAAGCGGCGGTGCGAGCCCACCAGGAGTTCGTGGCTGGTGAGACGTTGGCCTCATCGATGGACTTCGGGACCGTGCCCGAAAGCGCGTTCGCGGGCGAGGTCGGAGAGGGTGAGCAGGTCAGGGCGCAGGTCAGCCGCGTCTAGGCCGGTTAACACGGTTACGGTATCTTCAGCTCGTTCTGGAGGAAGGGATTCGCCGTGCCGGTGCTCTACACGATCGGGATGTTAACCGCTGGGCCTGCTATCAGGCAGATCTGGCGGCCCAAGGTTGAGGGCATCGAGCACGTCCCTTCCTCCGGAGGAGCGATCTTCTGCGGCAACCATATCTCGGTGGCCGACGAGTTCTTCCTCGGCTCCGTGATCTCGCGCCCGATCGCGTTCTGGGCCAAGGAGGAATACTTCGAGAAGACCGGCCTGACCGGGCTGTTCTACAAAGGCCTGATGAACGGGCTGGGCGCGATCCCGGTGCATCGTTCCGGCGGGCGTGCGGCGCTCAGCGCGTTCGACGCGGCGATCCCGCACCTCAAAGACGGCGGACTGGTCTGCGTCTATCCCGAGGGCACCCGATCTCCCGATGGCCGGCTCTATCGCGGCCGCACGGGCGCGGCCCGGCTGGCCATGGCCGCCGGCGTGCCGATCATCCCGGTCGGGACCGTCGGCACCGACAAAGTCCAGCCCATCGGGCAGGTGCTGCCGTCGATCACCCGCGAGCAGGTGACGGTCAAGTTTGCCAAGCCGATCGACGTGAGCCAGTGGAAGGACGCCGACTCGCAGAGCACGGCCGCCCGTGAGATCACCGACACCCTGATGTCCACGATCCAGCAGCTCACGGGCCAGACCTACGTCGCGAAGTATGCGCCGAAGCGGCAGCCCTAGACGGCTGCCACTGCGGCGCACCACTGTGTTTCCGGCGGCCGCCGCAAGCTCCGGCGGCGGGAGCAGGAAGCCGGGTCAGGAGCACCCGTGGAGCATCGCGCATGCGGCGTGTCCGCGCGGGGCCGGTACGCTTAGGGGTTATGCGTGGCGAGTCAGTATTTCCCCAGCTTGAGCAGTTGCTGCCGCTGGTGAGCAAGCCCATCCAATATGTGGGCGGCGAGCTGGGCGCGACGGTCAAGAGGTGGGACTCGGTGACCGTCCGCTGGGCGTTGATGTATCCCGACGCCTATGAGGTGGGGCTGCCCAACCAGGGCGTCCAGATCCTCTACGAGGTCCTCAACGAGCGGCCGGACGCGCTGGCCGAGCGGACCTACGCGGTGTGGCCGGATCTCGAGAAGCTGATGCGCGAGCACGGCGTGCCGCAGTTCACGGTGGATTCGCACCGCGCCGTCGGCGACTTCGATCTGCTGGGCGTGTCGTTTTCGACGGAGCTCGGCTACACCAACCTGTTGACGGCGCTCGATCTGGCGGGCATTCCGCTGCTTGCCCGCGACCGGGGCGACGGGCATCCGATCGTCGTGGCGGGCGGGCATGCCGCGTTCAACCCGGAGCCCATCGCCGACTTCATCGACGCGGCCGTGCTCGGCGACGGCGAAGAGGCCGTGCTCGAGATCACCGACATCGTGCGGGCCTGGCGCGACGAGGGCGAGCCGGGCGGGCGCGAGGAGCTGCTGCTGCGGCTGGCGCGCACCGAGTCGGTCTATGTGCCGCGCTTCTACGACGTCGACTACCTGGCCGATGGGCGCATCCAGCGGGTCGTGCCCAACCGGCCGGGCGTGCCGTTCCGTGTGCACAAGCGGACGACGATGGATTTGGACGCGTGGCCGTACCCGAAAAAACCCTTGGTGCCCTTGGCCGAAACGGTCCATGAGCGGTTCGCGGTCGAGATTTTCCGAGGGTGCACGCGAGGCTGCCGCTTCTGCCAGGCCGGCATGATCACTCGTCCGGTGCGGGAGCGGTCGATCACGACGGTCGGCGAAATGGTGAAGCAGGGCTTGGACTTTTCCGGCTTCCACGAGGTGGGTCTGCTGTCGCTGTCGTCCGCCGACCATTCCGAGATCGGCGATATCTGCAAGGGTCTGGCCGACCAATACGACGGCACCAACGTCTCGCTTTCGCTGCCGTCCACCCGGGTCGACGCGTTCAACATCGATCTGGCGCAGGAGTTGTCGCGCAACGGCCGGCGCACGGGCTTGACGTTCGCGCCCGAGGGCGGCTCGGAGCGGATCCGGCGAGTGATCAACAAGATGGTGTCGGAGGAGGATCTCATCCGCACCGTGGTCACGGCATACACCAACGGCTGGCGCCAGGTGAAGCTCTACTTCATGTGCGGCCTGCCCACCGAGACCGACGACGACGTGGTGCAGATCGCGCGCCTGGCGCACGAGGTCATCAAGTCGGGCCGGGCCGCGACGGGCACGCGCGACGTGCGCTGCACCGTGTCCATCGGCGGGTTCGTGCCCAAGCCGCACACACCGTTCCAGTGGGCGCCGATGGAGCGGCCCGAGGTGATCGATGCCCGGCTCAAGCTGCTCAAGCAGGCGGTCAATTCCGACAAATCGCTGGGCAAGGCGATCGGGCTGCGCTACCACGACGGCGAGCCGTCGCTGATCGAGGGGCTGCTGGCCCGCGGCGACCGCCGCGTGGGAGCGGCGATCCTCGAGGTGTGGCGCCGCGGCGGGCGTTTCGACGGCTGGAGCGAGCACTTCTCCTACCAGCGGTGGGTCGATGCGTGCGCTTTCACGGAAGTCGACCTGGACTGGTACACGACAAGGAAAAGAGAGGAATCGGAGGTCTTGCCCTGGGATCACCTTGATTCCGGGCTCGACAAGGAATGGCTTTGGAAGGACTGGCAGGACGCGCTCACCGAGTTTGAGCAGGACGACTGCCGCTGGACGCCGTGTTTCGACTGCGGCGTGTGCCCGTCGATGGACACACAGATCCAGATCGGGCCTACTGGCCGCAAGCTCATACCGGTGACACCGTTATGAGCAAACGTCAGCCGCCGGGTGGGCAGGCCCCTATCGTGCAGCGTGTGCGCATCCGCTACGCCAAGCGCGGGCCGCTGCGATTCACATCGCACCGCGATTTCGCGCGCGCGCTCGAGCGGGCGATCCACCGGGCGAAGCTGCCCATCGCCTACTCGCAGGGGTTCACCCCACACCCCAAGATCTCGTTTGCCTCGGCGGCGCCGACCGGTGTGGCGTCCGAGGCCGAATATTTCGAGCTCGGCCTGCGCGCTGTCGTTGATCCGTCGCAGCTGCTCAAGGAGCTCGACGCGGCGCTGTCGCCCGGCCTGGATGTGCTCGAGGTGGTGGAGACAAATACCACAGACAGTCTGGCCGACCGGCTGACCGCCTCCCGCTGGCGCATCGAGCTGCCTGGCGTCACGTTTGAGCAGCTCAGCGCCGCTGTGGAGGCGTTCCTCGCCCGTGAAGAGATCATGGTCGAGCGCCTCACCAAACAGGGCAAGCGCACCTTCGACACCAGGGCGGCCGTGGTTTTTCTGGAGGCAGCCGGAGGACCTACGGGGTTGACCGGCGAGCAGTGTGCCATACTCGACCTTGTCGTACGGCAGGTCACCCCGTCCGTTCGACCCGATGACGTCCTGTCCGGCCTGCGTGTGGCGGCTGACCTGGCACCAGCGACACCCGCTCGGGTGACCCGACTGGTGCAGGGCACACTGACGCCGCAGGGGGAGATCGTTGATCCGCTTGCGTTGGATCGTCCTCGGTAAACAGACTTACGCGACTAAGCTGTCGCGAGAACATAAGGCGGTCCTGAGTGGCTGCGTGAGCGCGTTGATGCGCTCGTGCGCCCGGGCCCGCCAGGACATGGAGACCAGTTTTCTATGCTCGACAACGAGCCCAACGAGCGGCACATCGAAGCCGACACTGAAGAAGTAACCGAGACGCCCAAGCGTCGTCGCGTTCGCAAGAGCGTGGCCGCGGGC
>JBIOYB010000458.1:0-6195 GCA_044869915.1 Allorhizocola sp. | reverse complement strand
AAAATCCGCATCAGGTGGCAAGCCATACTTAAAGCCGAAAGATAGCACGGTGACCCTGAGCTTCAGCTCGTCCGGGCTGGCAAAAAGCTCCTCCACCCGGGCCCGCAGCTGGTTCACGTTCAGGTGCGATGTGTCGATCAGCACGTCGGCCTGCTCGCGCGCCTCGACCAGCAACGCCCGCTCCGCGGCGATCCCGTCGGAAAGCCGACCCTCGCCCTGCAGCGGATGCGAACGCCGCACACTTTCGAACCTGCGGATGAGCACCTCGTCGTCCGCGTCCACGAACACCACACGCGGCGAATAACCCCGCTCCTGCAGCTCCCGGATCGCACCCGACAGGTCGGTCGAAAAGACGCGGCTGCGCACATCGAGCACCATCGCGGTCTTGCGCGCCGTGCCACCCGCCTTCGCCGCCAACTCCGCAAGTTGCACAAGCAACGCCTGCGGAAGATTGTCGACGACATAAAAACCCACGTTTTCCAATGCGCGGGCCACCGTGCTGCGCCCGCCGCCCGAAACCCCGGTGACCACCACCAGTTCGGTCTCCTGCTCCGCCCCCACCGGGACATCCTAGAGCGGGGCGGATCAGCTGCGATCAGCTAGGTAGGCTGTGCGGGTGGCTGATCCGCTCACATATAGACCCGCTTCGGGCAGCATCCCCGACGCGCCAGGGGTTTACCGGTTCCGGGACGCCAACGACCGGATCATTTACGTGGGCAAGGCCAAGAGCTTGCGCAGCCGGCTCAACTCCTACTTCGCCGACTTCGGGTCGCTGCACCCGCGCACGCAGCAGATGGTCACGTCGGCGTCCGGTGTGGACTGGGTGGTGGTCGGCACCGAGGTCGAGGCGCTGCAGCTCGAATACTCGTGGATCAAAGAGTTCGATCCGCGGTTCAACGTGCGTTATCGCGACGACAAGTCCTACCCCTATCTGGCCGTGACGCTCGACGAAGAATACCCGCGGCTTCAGGTCATGCGCGGGGCCAAGCGCAAGGGCGTGCGCTACTTCGGTCCCTATTCGCACGCGTGGGCCATCCGCGAGACGCTCGATCTGCTGCTGCGCATCTTCCCGGCGCGCACGTGCTCGGCGGGGGTGTTCAAGCGGGCCGGCCAGATCGGGCGGCCGTGCCTGCTGGGCGACATCGGCAAGTGCTCGGCGCCGTGCGTCAAGCGGGTCAGCGTGGAGGAGCATCGCGCGATCGTGCTGGAGTTCTGCGACTTCATGGCGGGCAAGACCGACGCCATGCAGCGCCGGCTCGAGAAGCAGATGTATCAGGCGGCCGACGCGCAGGAATATGAGCTGGCCGCCCGCGTGCGCGACGATCTGCAGGCGCTCAAGCGCGCCATGGAAAAACAGTCCATTGTGCTCGGTGACGGCACCGACGCCGACGTGGTCGCGTTCGCCGACGATCCGCTCGAGGCGGCCGTGCAGGTGTTTCACGTTCGCGGCGGGCGGGTGCGGGGCCAGCGCGGCTGGGTCGTCGAGAAGACCGAGGATCTGTCCCTGGGTGACCTCGTGGAGCATTTCTGCACGCAGATCTACGGCGACGAGGCGGGCGAGGCCGATGTGCCACGGGAGCTGCTCGTGCCGGCCCTGCCGTCCGATGTGGACGCTCTGACGGAGTGGCTGTCGCAGCGGCGTGGGTCGCGTGTGGCCATCCGCGTGCCGCAGCGCGGCGACAAGAAGGCCCTCATGGAAACCGTCGCCCGCAACGCGCTGGGCTCCCTGACCCAACACAAGCTCAAGCGCTCCGGCGACCTGGCCGCCCGCGGCCGCGCGCTCGACGAGATCGCCGACGCGCTGGGCATGGCCAGCGGCCCGCTGCGCATCGAATGCTTTGACATCTCCCAGATCCAGGGCACCGACGTGGTCGCGAGCATGGTGGTGTTCGAGGACGGGATGCCGCGCAAGAGCGACTATCGGCGGTTCATCATCAAGGGCGCGACCGACGACGTGTCGGCCATCCGCGAGGTCATCCGGCGACGGTTCCACCGGCTCGACGCCGAAGCTCCAGTGGAGGGCAGGCGCCAGCGCTTCGCCTATCCGCCGCAGCTCGTCGTCGTCGACGGCGGCGGCCCGCAGGTCAACGCGGCCTCGGATGTCATGTCCGACATGGGCATCATGGATGTGGCCGTGTGCGGCCTGGCCAAGCGCCTGGAAGAGGTATGGCTGCCGGACGACTCGATGCCCGTGATCATGTCCCGCACCTCTGAGGGTCTTTATTTGCTTCAGCGGGTACGGGATGAGGCCCACCGTTTCGCGATTACCTTCCATCGTCAGCGCCGGTCGGTGCGCATGAAGGCGTCCGATTTGGACAATGTGCCGGGCGTCGGCGCCACCCGCCGCAAGGCCCTGCTGCGCCAGTTCGGCTCCGTGAAAAGGCTCTCCGCGGCGACCGTCGACGAGATCTCGGCCGTGCCCGGCATCGGCCCGCGCACCGCGCAGTCCATTCTCGACGCGCTCAACGCCAAGCCATGAGCGCGATTTTCGTGCGCCGCGCGCGGCCCGACGAGATGGCGATCGTCGGCGACCTGCGCTGGCGCTGGACGCTCGAGCTCGAGGGGCAGCCTGCCCCCGTGACGCGAGAGGAGTTCGGGCGCGAGTTCGCCGACTGGGCACGGCGGCATGCGGCCACGCACCACTGCTTCGTGCTCGACCGCGACGCAGAGGTCATCGGCATGGCGTGGCTCGCCGTCTCGGGCCGCCCGCCGGGGCCGCACTCCCTCGACCGCCTCTCGGGCGATTTGCAATCCGTCTACGTGACCCCCGACGCGCGCAACGGCGGCCTGGGCGGCCTCTTGGTCGAGGCGGTGCTCGGCCTCGCCCGCGAGATGGGCCTGGAGCACGTGACCGTCCACGCCGCCGACCGCGCGATCGGCGCCTACGCGCGCCGGGGCTTCGCCCCCTCCCCCACGCTGATGTACGTCACTTTCTGACCCACCTGTTCGGCACGCGATCAGCCCGCGCGGTCCGCTACCCCAACCGGAAGCGCGGCGCCATCGCGTCGTTGACCACGTTTCTCGTCCGCCAAGATGATGATCCGGGTAATCATTCGGGCGGACGCCGCCCCGAACGATCCTGGGCACAATGGTCGGCATGCTGCGGCGCCTCAGGGACTTGCTACGCCGGGCCGGGCTGCCCTGGACCGACGTGGCGCTCGCCCTGTTCATGATCGCCCTGGCCGCGTGGGCGGCGGAGTACAGCGGCGAAAGTCACGTGACCACGCAGGTGCTGCGGCCGGACGTTCCGTTCCCGCCCGACTTGCCTGAACGTTATCTCCCGCCACCGGAGATGCATGAGGAGCCGGAACCGATCATCGTCAATCTGATCGCCGGCGCGGCGGTCGCCGTGCGCCGCAGGTTGCCGCTGACCTCGTTCCTGGTCGCGGTCGGCGGGCTGTTTTTGATCCAGGAGGGTCTGACCTGGCCTGGGTTCATCGCGATTCTGATTTGTGCGTACTCGGCCGTGGCGCACGGCCGCTCGGTGGCGGCGGCGTGCGTGGTGCTGGCCGCGGCGGCGGCCACGGCGGCGAGCCTGTTCTCCGACACCATCCCGGAGATGCCGGCCTCGCTCGGGCCCTTCTTGGTGCTGCTGCCCGCGGGCCTGGGCGCGGCGGCGCTGCGCAATGCCCGGGAGCGGGCCGACGCCGCGGCACGCAAGGCCGCGGCGTTGGAGGCCGAGCAGGAGGCGACTGCGCGCGCGGCCATCGCCGAGGAGCGTGCCCGCATCGCCCGGGACCTGCACGACGTCGTCAGCCATCACGTGAGCGTGATGGTGATCCAGGCCGGTGCCGCGGGCAAAGTCATCGAATCGCAACCCGCGCTGGCCCAAGGTGCACTCGGCGCCATCGAGAGCAGCGGGCGGGAAGCCATGGCCGAGCTCAGGCACCTCCTCGGGCTGCTGGCCCCCGCCGACGACCAGCTGCACCCACAGCCCGGACTGTCCGAATTGGACGCGCTGGTGGCCAAGGTGCGCGCGGCCGGCCAGCCGGTCGCCGTCGACCGCGAGCCGGGCGAGTTCCCGCCCGGTGTCGGCCTCGCCGCGTACCGCGTGGTGCAGGAGGGCCTGACCAACGCCCTGCGCCACGCGCCGGGAGCGGCGACGACCGTGCGCCTCCGGCGCGACGGCGACGCCCTCGTCGTCGAGGTGTCCAACGCCCCCGGCGGCCGGGAACCGTTGGCTGGCAAGGGCGCCGGGCGCGGCCTGATCGGGCTGGGCGAGCGGGTGCGGCTGCTCGACGGCACGCTCGACGCGGGCCGGTCGCTCACCGGCGGCTTCCGCCTGCTCGCCCGGATCCCCTTGCGGACGGCATCGTAAGCGGCATCATCGCACCCGGCGCCTGACCAGCATCCACAATGGACACCCCTCCCGCACACCGTGCCGCGCACAGTATAGTGACGTCCTCCAATGCAAGGAGGATTGATGATTCCGAATAGGTTGATGGCTTCGGGCGCCGTGTCGGTGCTCCTGTCGATGGTGCTCATCACCATCCCCGAATCGGCCGGCGCGGGCATCGCCCCGGAGCAAACGCCGCCGCCGACCGGGATGCTCGGGGCGATGCAGCGCGACCTCGGCCTCACCCGGGAGCAGGCCGTCGCCCGCCTGGCCAACGAGCAGCGGGCAAGCGAGCTGCGACCGGTGCTGCGCACGCGGCTCAAGGACCGATACGCGGGATCGTGGGTGGAAAGCGACGGCACGCTCGTGGTCGCCAGCACCGACGCCGGCGACGGGCCCGCGATCGCGGCGGCGGGCGCCCGGCCGCGGGTGTTCGGCCGCAGCCTCGCCGCGCTCACGGCACTCAAGGGCGCTCTGGATCGCGCCGCGAAACAGGTCGAGCACGCGGACGTGCCGGTGTGGTTCGTCGACGAGCGCACCAACAGCGTTGTGGTGCAAGCGCTCGATCCGGCGGCCGCCGACGCGTTCCTGGCCGCCGGCGGCGTGAGCCGTGCCGGCGTGCGCGTCGAGACGATCACCGAGCGCCCGGTGTCGTTGGCGAACATGCGCGGCGGCGACGCGTACTTCATCAACAACAACACCCGCTGCTCGGTCGGCTTCCCGGTGACCCAGGGCGGCACGCACGGCTTCGTCACCGCCGGGCATTGCGGCACGCCCGGCGCCCGCACCACCGCCAACGGCAACCCGCAGGGCACATTCCAGGGTTCTTCGTTCCCCGGCAACGACTACGGCTGGGTCGCGGGCAACGGAGGCTGGCTCGCGCAGCCTGCCGTCAACGGATACGGCGCCGGGCAGATCCCGGTTTTCGGCTCGGCCGACGCCCCCGAGGGCGCCGCCGTGTGCCGGTCCGGCTCCACGACACAGTGGCGCTGCGGCACCATCCTGCAGCGCAACACGAGCGTCACCTACCCCCAGGGCACGGTGAACGAGGTCGTGCGCACCAACGCGTGCGCCGAACCCGGGGACTCCGGCGGCCCGTTCATCTCCGGCAACCAGGCGCAGGGTGTCACGTCGGGAGGCTCCGGCAACTGTGCCGTCGGCGGCATCATCTTCTTCCAGCCGGTCAACGAGATCCTCGGGGCGTTCGGCCTGAGCCTGGTGACGTCGGCCCCGCAGTGCGCCGGGTATCCGAACACCTACTTCACCCCGATCACCGCGTATCAGGGATCGTTCGGCCGAATAATCCCCCTTCCCGGCAACCACCCATCGAACGGCTTCACCTCCAACAGCTCCGGCACGCACAATGCCTGCCTCGGCGGGCCGGGAACCGCGTCGATGCGCCTGAGCCTGCAGCGCTACAGCTGCTGCACGGGACTCGGCCTGCCGATATGGACGACCGTTGCCAACACCGGCATCGGAACCACGCTGAAGACCCTGTCCACGAGCCAGAGCCCGGGAACCTTCCGGTGGGTCGTCACCCTGGAGACCAACCCGCTCGATTTCGAGGACAACTACTACCTGCTGGGCACTAGCAGCCCCGCCTGACCTGTGCGAGCGGGCGTCCGGCCGGACCCGACCGGACGCCCGTCTCTTCGCCTGGACTGGATGACGGCGCCTGGACCGGATGGCGGCGCCTGGACCGGATGACGCGGTCTGGTCCGGTCTGATCGCGGGAGCTTTCCTGCGACGGCCGCCGCCAGCTGAGCCCTGGACGCTTCCCACCGCGCGACGCGGCCCGGCCGACCGCGGCGGCGAAGCACTCGAACGGCACAGGCAGGCCCTGGCGATCGCCACCGAGA
>JBIOYB010000457.1:0-23565 GCA_044869915.1 Allorhizocola sp. | reverse complement strand
CGCGGACCATCCCCGCGTGCGCGGGGAACACGAGGTCATGGCCATGTGGACAAAGAGGCTTGACGGACCATCCCCGCGTGCGCGGGGAACACTCGATGACGCTCAAGGGCGAGGTCGCAGACCGCGGACCATCCCCGCGTGCGCGGGGAACACCTGCGGCGCGTGAGGTGAAGGAGGAGCTGGGTGGGACCATCCCCGCGTGCGCGGGGAACACGCAGTGCAACTCGGCACGGTCGGCGCGGCCCAGGGACCATCCCCGCGTGCGCGGGGAACACAGGTCGCCTACGACCCGGTGTAAGCCACCCCCGGGACCATCCCCGCGTGCGCGGGGAACACATAGCCCGGATGCTCTCAGGGGCTCTCAGGGCAGGACCATCCCCGCGTGCGCGGGGAACACACTTATTCACCTGGGATGGTGAAGATCTACTGTACGGATTTTAATCACTATGGTGCTCGATGGCCAGGCCAGTTTTTCGACGTTCATCCAATCCAGTGTCACAGCGCATGCCGACCATCCTCCGGCGAACCCTACGACGCACGCCGCCCCGCCACCGCCACGGTCCAAAGGTCGTATGGTTGCGGGCCGCTTCGGGCAGGCGTCGCGTGGAATAAGCGCTGAACGATAACGGGTTGTAGCGGCGTCCGTTGTGGACGCCGCTGGCTACTCGGTGAAGGTGCGTTGCCGGTTAGCTGAAGGCTTCGGGTAGCAGAGCGAGCTTCTGGTCCGGGAACCGTTCACCGCGGTGGTGGAAGTTGAACGCGCAGTTTTGCCCCCGCGTTTCGGTCGCCAGGGCCGGCCGGGCGAGCCGCGAATATACATAGGAGTGCCTGAGCCAGGCGCCCTCTTCACCGTCCACATCGAACCCGCATCCGCTAGCACCGTGGCCGAAAGCGTCATGCACAGCACGGAACATGTCGTTTTCCTCGTCGGTGAGGAAGGGGTGTGGATTGCGGCATGCCTGGGTCGAGAAAACGCGCAGGCGATGTTGCGACAGATCCTGGGCCATCCGCAGATCGTCGGGGTAGGGGTCGTAGTCGACAACCTCGACGGTTACACCGCCGCGCAGGAGGAGGTCGAACTGCTCGATGGTCTCACGCCGAAAAGCATCGTAGGCGGGAAGTGCCCGCTCATCCCAGCTCGGGGCCGCGACATAGGCATCCGAAATGCGCCGGCCGACGGCGCGGTCAAGGCGCACTCGCCGGAAGTCCGGGCGCGGTCCGGCGGTGTTGCCGGCTTTGGCGAACCTGTCCACGCAGGCGACAAGGTGCGGGATCGGTGCGAACAAGCGTTGTCATGGTCCTCCTTAGGGTCGTGCCGCCCCGCCGGGCGCTGCTGCTGCTCGCTTCGCAGCAGCTCGCCCAGGATGCGGATCTCTGAGAGACGGCGATTGTGGTGGAGCTTGGCGAACTTGCCGATCGTGGTGCTGTGTCCTCGTCGTGCCATGCGACAAGGGTAAAACGTTTGTGAATCGTGTCAACAGAGATTTTCTCTGATATCGTTCACGCGTGGATGCCGACGAGACGACGAGACAGGCGACGGTGACGGCCAGCGGGATCGCCAAGATGGCCGGCGTCGGCCGGGCGGCTGTGAGCAATTGGCGCCGGCGTTACGCCGATTTTCCTCTCCCGACCGGCGGCACCACGGCGAGCCCGGTCTTTGACGCCGCGTCGGTCGAGCAATGGTTGCAGCGGCAGGGCAAACTGCAGGCCGCTTCGACCGCGGAAAAGCTCTGGCGCCTCGTCGAGGGTTTCAGCCCGGCCGCCCGGATCGGCGAGGCGCTGTGCATCACGGGCGCCTACCTACTCGCCCAATCGTGGCAGGCCAAACCCGGCCTGCCCACGCCGAAACAGCTCGTCACTCGGCTACGCGCACGGGACAAACACCTGGCCCAGCTCGTCGGCGCCCTGCTGCCCGACCAATGGTCCGCCCAGCACGAGTCCATGCTCCACCTGGCGGCCCTCGCCGCGCGCGAGTCCGATCCCGACGCTGCCTTCGAATACCTGCACGGCCAATACGCCGGCTCCGCGCGCTCCTTGACCGGCCCGGACGCGACACCTGAAGCTGTCGCCGAAATCATGCTGGCTCTAGCCGGTACCGGAGAAGAGATTTTTGATTTCACATGCGGAACAGGAAGCATCCTCCGGGTCGCCGCAGAGCAGGCACTGAGTCGTGGCCGGACGATCAACTGCTTGGCGCAGGAGGTGAAGCCGCAACACGCGCTCACCACCCTGCTGCGGTTGTGGTTTATCCACGATCGTGCCGTCGCCGCCGGACTGCCTGCCGCCCCACCCGTGGTGAGCGTCGGGGACAGCCTGCTCGACGATCGCTTCGCCGACCTGACCGCCGATGTGGTGGTCGCGAACCCGCCCTTCGGCATCCACGATTGGGGCCACGAGCGGCTTTCCTACGATCCAAGATGGACATTCGGGGTGCCGCCGCGCACCGAGCCCGAGCTGGCCTGGGTGCAGCACGCGCTCGCCCATCTCGCGCCGGGCAAGACGGCCGTCCTGCTGATGCCGCCGGCCGCCGCGGCACGCTCGGCCGGCAAGCGCATCCGGACCGAGCTGGTGCGCCGCGGTGCGCTGCAAGCCGTCATCGCTCTCCCGCCCGGCATGCTCCTGCCCGCAGCCATCGGTCTGCATCTGTGGGTGTTCACCAACTCGCCTGCGGGCCCATCGACTTCGCCTCGACTGTTGTTTGTGGACAGTACGATGGCGGCCGGGGCGCAAGGATCGGCGGCATCACGGTCGGCGAGCGCCAGGGCGGTGCGCGAGATAGTCACGCGGGCTTGGAAGGCCTACCAGGCAAGGGGGACCCACCCCGGCGAGGCGGGCGTCTTCCGCATCGTGCCTGCCGTGGACGTACTCGACAATGAAGTGGATCTGACACCCCGGCGTCATCTTCCACTCACCGGTCGTCAAGGACTGGACCATCGCCAAACCCGTGAGCGGATAAAGACTTTCGGCGGGCTGCTCGACGAGGCGCGCGCCGGGCTGCCTGCCGTTTCCGAGGTGGTTTCGGTCTCAGTGAGCCGGGCGGCGATGGCCGACATCGCCGACCTGCTCCGATCGGGCAGCCTGTCCATCCACCGGGCTGTCAATCGTGCGCGCGGCACGACCGCAGTGGGCGCACGGGCGGTCGAGGTAACCGTGCTCACCGGGTCTGACGTGCTTGCCGGCGGGCCGCCCACCGGCATGATGACCCTGGCCGCCGATCGCGATCCGGAAACCTGTGTGGCGGCCGGAGATGTGTTGGTACCGATCGTCGCGCGCGAGGTGGTCGCCCGCGTCGCGACACCCGACCAGATCGGCGCCGAGCTCGGCCTGGGCGTCCACGCCATCCGGGCAGATCCTGACGTGATCGATCCGTGGTTTCTCACGGGTGTGTTGTCCAGGGCCGACAACACCCGCATCGCGGGCCGGGCGGCCACTACCACCTCAGGTGTCATCCGCATCGACGTCCGCCGGCTCGCCGTGCCCGTGCTCCCGATAGAAGAACAGCGTGCCTACGGCGACGCCTTCCGGAGACTGGCGCAGTTTCAGACCACGCTCGCCCACATCACCAAGCAGGGCAACGATCTGGCCAAGGACATTGTGGACGGTCTCACCTCCGGCGCCCTCACCATCAAGCAAACTAGGCCACGCGAGCACAGTGACATTTAGATCTGGGTCAGATGCGGTCGGCGGATCAGAGACCGGTCCCACAGCGCGCGGTCCTGGTCGCGCAGCAGCACGGGTTGCCTGCTCTTCTCTCGGCCACGCAACCGCGAGGCCTGCAGCTGCATAAGCGCGAGGAGCCCATGCGCCTCCGGCTCGCGCGGCATCAGCGCGAGCAGCCCATGCGCCTCCGGCTCGCGCATCAGCGCGACCAGTATCCGGCCGAGGCGCACCGCCTCGTCACAAAGCCGCAGGCGTGTCCAATGTTCGCCGGCTGTCGCCGAATATCCCCTATTAAAAATCAAATAGACTTGTTTCTGGTACGGATGCCAGCCGCTCACCGAGCTCGTCGTGCCCGGGCGGTCCGAACTCGACGCCTACCGCCAGCGCACGTTTCGCGCGCACGATCCGTTCGCGCCCCGCATTCGACACCGGTCACTGTGACCCCGATGACACCACCAGCCACGAGCCCGGTCGAAGGCCAGCCCGATAGAAACGAGGTGCTTTCGGGCCCGCCGCACACGGTGGGCTCCAAGGTCCATAGCATGGTCGGCGTGACGCCGTGGCCATACAACGAGAAGCCTGCCGGGTTCGCGCTGCCCGACCTCGGGTTGACCGCCGAGCAGACTGACCAGATCGCCGAACGCATCTGGGGCTACCTGGTGGCCGGGCGCGACGACCCGGGCACGTTCGCCGACATCCACTACGATGACTGGCCACTGACCCGTGAGCAGCTGATCGAGATTTTCGAGGTCGCCCGGGACGCCCGCGTCCGGCAGCAGGCGCAGTGGGCCGACGGCGAGGTGCGCACCAACATCGACCTGGCGTTCGACGACCTCAACGCCGCGGGCATCGTGGCCCGGAAGGACTTCACGTGCTGTGGCACGTGTGGCGCGGCCGAGATTGACGACGAGCGGGACGACTCGCGCCACTGGAACGGATACGTTTTCTTCCACCAGCAGGACACGGAGTCGCTCGCCGACAGCGGAAACGTGTACCTGTCATACGGCGTCTTCGTGCCCGAGGACTTCGACGAACAGGCCTACGAGCGGCTGTCGCAGCAGGAGAAACAGGCGTTCTACACGAGCGCTGTTCGCGAGTTCGTCAACGCCGAGGTCTTGCCCCGGCTCGCCGCGCGCGGGCTCGACGCGCAGTGGAACAACGACCTCGGCAAGCGCATCTTCGTGCGCGACGTCCAGTGGTATGCACGGCTGGATCCAGCCCCCTAAACGGATCAAGCTGGTAAAGTAGGTCGATGCAGCGAACGGTTGTGGTGCTGTTCACCCGGGACCTTCGCGTGCACGACAACCCGGCTCTCGAGCTCGCCTGCCGCACTGCCGAGCGGGTCGTGCCGCTGTTCGTACGCGATCCGGCGCTGCACAGCTCGCCCGTGCGAGACCGGTTTCTGCAGCGGTGCCTGGCCGATCTGCGGGAGTCGCTGCGCGCCCGCGGCGGTGATCTGTTGGTGCGGCGGGGCGATCCGGTGGCCGAGACGGTCCGGGCCGCGCGGGAGTTCGGCGCGGTCGAGGTCGCGCTCAGCGCCGACGTCAGCGGCTATGCGCGGGCGCGGCAGCGGCGGCTCGAGCGGGCGGGGCTGCGGGTCATCGCGACGCCGGGCGTCACCGTGGTACCGGCAAAAGAGATAAAACCCACCACGGGCAGCGACCATTATCGGGTCTTCACACCGTATTGGCGCGCCTGGCAGTCCGTGCGCTGGCGTGCGTGCTTGCCGGCGCCCGCGGTCGTCGCGACGCCCGAAGTCCTGCGCGGGCAGCCCATCAAGGCCACAGCCGGGCTGGGCGGGGAAACCGAGGCGCTGCAACGGCTCGACGCGTGGCGCGCCCGTTGCGACGGCTACGCCGAAGGACACGACGACCTGTCCGGCGACCGTACCTCGCGACTGAGCCCATATCTGCACTTCGGCTGCCTCTCGCCGCTGCTGCTCGCCACGTCCGGCATGCCCGAGGCGTTTCTACGGCAGCTGTGCTGGCGCGATTTCTATCATCAGGTGCTGGCCGCGTTTCCCCGACTGGGCACGGTCGCCTACCGGCCCGGCGCGGTCGAGCAGTGGCGCGACGATGACGAGGCGCTGCAGGCGTGGCAGGCCGGTGAGACCGGTATCTCCATTGTGGACGCAGGCATGCGCCAACTGCTCGCCGAGGGCTGGATGCACAACCGCGCCCGGCTGATCACCGCGTCCTATCTGACCAAGACCCTCGGACTGGACTGGCGCGCGGGCGCGCAATGGTTCATGCGGCACCTGGTCGACGCGGACGTGGCAAACAACTATGGCAACTGGCAGTGGGTCGCCGGGACCGGCAACGACACCAAGCCCTACAGGCGGTTCAACCCGCAACGGCAGGCGCAGCGCTTCGATCCTGACGGTGGATACCAGCGTAGATACGGGCCGTCGGCGCCCACCTTGCCGGGCGCGGGATTGCCGGGCGGCGACAGCACATAGGCGCGCATGTTGCCCTTGCCCGAAACGGAAACGGAAACGGAAACCGAGACCGAGACGGTGATAGCGACGGAAGGGTGATGGCGACGGGACGACCGCGCACGGGTCTCCGGGGCCCACGACACCGCCGGAAACGCGGACGATACCGGTCTCAACGGCGTAGTTGCGCCCACCGTTGTTGTCCCACACACCCGAACCAATTGTTGAACACCACCTGCATCCCACCTGCACCCCACCGGCAGGGCACCCAAAGCCGCACATATCGGGCTCGAGCGTCTATTGCGGACACTCGCAGAGCCGCGAGCTTCTACATAGACACGGTCATGCTGCCCCAGGAGCGAGAATCTGAGCTGTATCCGCTGACGCTGCACCCGTATCGATAGGTGACCTTCTTGCCGGCCGCATCGGCAGCATCGACCTCCCCATCGACCCAGGCCGCAGGGAAACCGTTCTCATCGACGCCGAGACCGGAGCTGTCGACATATGTAAGGTCGTTGTGGCCGAGGTTGGCCAGGCCGGTCCTCCCGGCGACCTCGCGCAGGACCGACGCGCGACACTTGTCCCGGGCCGCCTCCGTGGCCTCGGTGCGCGCCTTCGCCTCATGGTGCCGGCCCAGCCACCACCCGGTCCCGCCCGCGACGGCGACCGCCAGGACGATGGCGAGTCCAATGAGGAGTGGCCGCCTGGGCTTGCGGACCGGCTGGGTCGGTGAGGCTTGGTCCCCGTCAGACATGGGTTGACTGTAGCGGCGGACGGCAATCGCCAACGTAGCCGTCAGCCCGAAAGGGACGCCGAGGCGGCCAGCGCAGCGGGCGGCGTGCAGGACAAGCTTGCGCTCGAGGCGGTCAGCGCCGCCCGGCGGCAGGCCGGACGCCCACGCCAGCGGTAACCGGACGCCCGCACCCAGCAGCGCGCAGGACCAGCCCACGCCCAGCGGCAGGCCGGACGCCCACACCCGGCAGCGCACAGGACCAGCCCACACCCAGCGGCGCGCAAGACGGCCCGCACCCGGCGGCGAGAGCCTCCACAAGCGACTGTGTCTCGCGGAATCGGCCGGCCGGGCGGGCGGGTGCGGCGCCGTCGGGCCGATTGCCCGAGATCGATGGTTAACGGTCCGGTGGGGTTTGCGTGACGGGCGTACTGTTCGGAGCCGTGGAGCTTATCGCGCTCGCAGCCGGAGCAACCATCGGAGTGCTCCTGATCTTTTTCATTGTGGTGGTCAAGTCGGTGCACCGGATCGGCCCGACCCAGGTCGGACTCGTCACCAAGCGGTTCGGCCGCAAGCTGCCCGACGACAACCCGGTCGCCTTCAAAGGTGAAGCCGGCCATCAAGCCGACCTTCTCATGCCCGGCATGAGGCTGAAAACCTGGCCAATCTACTCGGTCACCAAGTTCCCGTGGGTGCAGATCCAGGCCGGTGAGATCGGTGTGGTCATCTCGCAGGTCGGTCGGCCGCTGTCGATCGGCGCCAAGAGTGCCAGATACCGCAACGAGTTCGGGACCTTCGCCGACATTCGCGGTTTCGTCGCGGGCGGGGGCGAGAAGGGTGTCCAGCGCCCGGTGCTGCCGCCCGGCACGCTGGTGCCGATCCATCCGGTGGGATTCCTTGTCGTCACGGCCCGCCAGGTGTTCGGGCTTCCGGTCGGGCCGGAGTTCGCCGCGCTGGCCAAGGGCGGACGCCTCGTACCCAAATCATTCAAATTGGAACCCGGACAGCTCGAGGTGACGGTGATCGCGCCGCAGGGCGCGACCGATGTCATCGGCCTGGTGACCACATTGGAGGGTGAGCCGCTGTCCTCCGGCGACCTGGCCAGCCGCATCGGTGGATTCGCGGATGTCATCGCGCTGGAGCGGGACGAGGCCGTCAGTGACGCTCAGGTGATCGACGTCCTGCTGGGCACCAAGAACGAGATGCACAACAATTATCAGGACTTCCAGGCGTTTCTGGACGCCGGTGGGCGGATCGGCCTGCAGCACGACCCGCTGCTCTACGGCGCGTACCTGCTCAACCCGTTCCTGGTGCGGGTGGAAATGGTGCCCATGCTCGTGGTCAACCAGGGGCAGGTGGCCGTCATCAAGTCGTTCGTCGGACTGCCCACTTTGGACACATCGGGCGAGGAGTTCAAGTTTGGCAGCATCGTGGCGCCCGGGCATCGCGGGATCTGGCAGGAGCCGCTGCGCACCGGCAAGTACGCGATCAATCCGCGCATCTACGCGGCGGAGCTGGTGCCCACGTTCATCCTGACGCTCAACTGGGCCAACCTTGTCTCGCAGGCGCATGACCTGGATGCGCGGCTGGAGCCCATCGTCGGCAAGAGCCGGGAGGGTTTCGTTTTCACCATCGATTTGCAGGTACAGATCCATGTGCCGGACGCGCGGGCGCCCAAGGTGATCTCGATGGTGGGCACGATGAAGAATCTCGTCAACGAGGTGCTGCAGTCGGCCGTGGGCAACCACTTCCGCAACACGCTACAGGGCCTGGAGGCGGTCAAGTTCATCGAGACCCGCGAGCAGGTGCAGCAGAGCGCGCACTCGGCGATCACCCGCTATCTGGGAAACTACGAGATCGAGACCAAGGGCGTCTACATCCAGGATGTCGTCTTCCCCGAGGAGCTCGTCGTGGTGCTGACCCGCCGCGAGATCGCCAACCAGGAGCGGGCCACCTACAAGGAGCAGCAGGCCGCGCAGATCGCGCGGATCGAGCTGGAGAAGGCGCGCGGCACGGCCGAAATGCAGGCCGAACTCGCCGCGGCTCAGGTCTCGGTGGACATCAACGGCAACAAAGCCAAGGCGCGGGAGGCGCAGGCGGGCGGCGACGCGGCATACACCCGCATCACCGGGCAGGCGGAGGCCGATCGCGTGGCCGCCATCGGTCTCGCCGAGGCCAAGGCCACCGAGGCGCTCGGCGTGGCGCGGGCGGCGGGCTTCGCCGCGCAGCGGGAGGCGATCGGCGAGACGCCCACCGCGCTGGTCGCGGTCGCGGGCGCGGTCGCCGAGGGCAAAATCAATGTGGTACCCGAGATTCTCGTCACCGGCAACGGGTCCAGTTTGGACGGCCTGGCCGCCGCGCTGATGCGCAAGCTGTCGTAGAAACGCTCACGCCGCGCGGCCATCGACCGCGCGGCGTGAGAAAGGCCTGGGAAGGCGTGCGAAAAGCCTGGAAAGGCGTAGGAAAGACGTGGAAAGGCGTAGGAAAGACGTGCGAAAAAGCGCGCGAAGAAACGTGCGAAAAGCGTGCCACGAAGCGTGCGAAAAAGCGCGCGAAAACGTGCGCTACGCGGGGACGAGCACGACCTCGTATTCGTCCGCCGTCGGCGGGATGCCGGTGTCGAAGTGCGTGTTCACCACCGCGAGGATGTCGCCGAAAAGGGCCCCGGTCGCGGGATTGTGGAACAGCCCGCTGGTGATGGCCTTGCGGAACTCGCCGCTGCTCAGGTCGTCGGACAGCCTCCACCGCGTGACGTGGTTGACGAAGTTTTGCACCGCCCACAGGCGGCGCCCGTCAAGCACGATCCCGTCGACATCCGGGACGTTGACGCCCTCGATGACGGCACTCGTGCCCGAGGCCGGATCGACCGTGTAGAGCGCGCCGTTGCCGGTGTGCGCGACGATCAGCGTCGCGCCGTCGGGCGTGGCCTGGATCCCGTTGAGGTTGAGCTCTTTGCTCGTGTCGGCGGCGGGCCCGCTGAGCGGGAGCGTGCGGGACTCGCCCAGGTTGCCGTCGCGGTCGATCGGCACGAAGTAGAGCTCGGCCCGGTAGGAGTTGGTGAACCAGGCGCCGATGGGCGTGATCACGACGTCGTTGATGATCGATGTGTCGGGCTCGGCGAACTGGTACGTGGCCACCGTGATCTTGTGTACCGTGTCGTAGACGTATGCCTGACCGGTGAAGCCGCCGGCCACGAAGAGCAGGTCGTGCTTCGGGTGGAAGGCCATCCCGACCGCCATGCGGCCGTCGGGCACGTCGATGAACAGCTCGGCGGTCTCCTTCTTCACGTTGCCCTTGAAGATGTCGCCTGCGAACAGGTCTCCCGCGTAGAAGGTGGAGCCGTGCCCCCGGGCGATCCCCTCAGCCGAGGTGGCCCCGGGAAGGACGATCGCCGTGTCCGCGGCCCTGTCCGCAGGCGGCGTCGCGGCCGCCTGGGCCGGTATCATCACGCCGGCCAACACGAGCAGCGGCACGGCCGCCCAACCGATCCGGGCAGCGATAGCCGCCCGCCCCCGCGATGTGCTTTGCATTCTTGACTTCCTCACGTTTGAGCCGATTGATGCCCCAACCCGGCTTAACGTGCCGAAGCGATCACCGGTTGCGGTCCCGCGGTGCGCGCGGCACGGCTATGCCGGTGAGACCCGGGCGAACAGGAAGTCGGTGATGGCGGGGGCGAAGCCCGCGGTGAACGCCGGCACGTGCGCACCGTCCTTGATGGACCACAGCTCCACCCGGGTGGCGTCGCGGCAGCCGCTCGCGTAGGCCGTCACGGTGGTTTCCGCTCCGGCCAGGCCGGACTCGAGATCGATGGGCGCGGCCGACGTGTCGGCCTGATCGGCGCAACCGTTGTGGCGCCGCCACTGCGCCAGTGTGCCGGCCACCGACGGGTAGGACCGGCCCGCGTTGGCGCCGCCGTCGTAACGGATGGTCTCGTCGTTGGTCCCGTGGATCTGCAGGACGCTGACCGGCCGCTGCGGATTGCACTGCGCGGCGTCGGCCGTGGCCGCACCCGCGAGCGAGACGATCGCGGTGATCTTTGACGCGTGCTCGCACGCCATGCGGTAGGACATGAAGCCGCCGTTGGAATGGCCGACGAAGTAGACGCGCCGGGCGTCGACCGCATAAGCGGCCATGACCTTGTCGAGCAGCCGGCCCAGATAGCCCGAGTCGTCGGTGCCGGTGCGGCCGAAGTCGCAGCAGGCGTCGGTCGCGTTCCAGAAGCTTCTGCCCTGCCGATCCTTGGTCCCGTCGGGCAGCGCCAAGAGGAACCCGCGGCGGTCGGACTCGTCCGTGAACCTGAAGTAGCCGTCCAGCTGGGCGGCGTTGGAGGTGAAGCCGTGCAGCAGCACCACGAGCGGGGCCTTGGTCGCGGGATCGTAAGAGCCGGGCACGTGCAGCTGGAACGGCCTGCCGTCGAGCTCGACCGAGCCCGTGCGACCCGGCGCCACCTGCGGCCCGGGCGGCACGCCATCCTTGCCGTCGCTGCGATCACTCGGCGTCGAATCGCACGCCGCGAGGAGGACGGGCAGGATCAGCGCGGCCAGGAGCCGCCGTCCGACGGTCACCCCACCGATCCTGCCGCACCCGCGAGCGCCTGTCGAACCCCGGATCGCCGCGATTGACTGTTCATGGTCGCCGAATTACTTTCGTGATCATGCGTGCCGCCCTCCGAGAACTGTGGATGATCACCGCGATGGCGATCGTCCTGAGTGGATGCGCCACCGCCGGCGGGGATGACGCGGCATTGCACGCTCCCGCGCCTTCGGCCGAGGCGTCCGCTGTCGGCGAAGCCGCGACCGCCTCGCCCATCGCGGAAGCCTCGACGATGGGGACACCCGCCGCGAGCCCGCCGCGGACCGGCACGGCCGCCGCCCCCAGTCGCTTCACGACCCTCAAGCCCGGCGCGCAACTCCCCTCGGGCAGCCAGTGCGCCGCGTGGGTCCGCGCCAAGCCGAAGAAGGAGAACAAGGGCGTCAACCGGACCTACAACAACACCGGGGGCCAGAGCATCGACGCGTCCACATTCGGGTCCGGCTCCGGCCTGGCCAAGCGCGTCGACGGGCAGTTCACCGGCACGACCGAGGAGATCCTGCGGTGGGCGGCCTGCAAGTGGGGCATCGACGAGGATCTCGTCAAGGCGCAGGCGGCGATCGAGAGTTGGTGGCGCCAGAGCACGCTGGGCGACTTCGACACCGACGCGAGCGCCTGCCCCGAGGGCCACGGCCTGGGCGTCGACGGCCAGTCCGGCAAGTGTCCGCAGAGCTACGGCATCCTGCAGAACCGGTATCCGTACATGAAGACGGCCTTCCCCGGTGCGATGAGGTCGACGGCGATGAGCGCCGATCTGGGCTACGGCATCTGGCGCAACTGTTTCGAGGGCAACGAGACGTGGCTCAACACCGTCGAACGCGGCCAGCAGTACGCGGCCGGCGACGCCTGGGGCTGCGTCGGGCGCTGGTTCTCCGGGCGCTGGCACACCGACGCCAGCGAGCAGTATGTTAACCGGGTCAAGGACTACCTCAACCAACGCGTTTGGGAAACACCCAACTTCCAGCAGCCGTAAGATTCGCCAGAGATTCCGCCAGATTTCGCCAGAGGAGGGCACCGTGGCTCATGAGGTTCGTGGAGTCGTTGCCGGGGGCAAGAAGGCCCCGGTCAGCCTGGAGACGATCCTGGTGCCCGATCCCGGGCCGGGCGAGGCGCTGGTCAAGGTGCAGGCCTGCGGGGTCTGCCACACCGACCTGCACTATCGCGAGGGCGGCATCAACGACGACTTCCCGTTCCTGCTCGGCCACGAGGCGGCCGGGATCGTCGAGGAGGTCGGGCCCGGTGTGACCGACATCGAGCCGGGCGACTACGTGATCCTCAACTGGCGGGCGGTCTGCGGTAACTGCCGCGCCTGCCACAAGGGCAAGCCGTGGTACTGCTTCGCCACGCACAACGCCAAGCAGAAGATGACCCTCGCCGACGGCACGGTGCTCTCGCCGGCGCTGGGCATCGGCGCCTTCGTCGAGAAGACCCTCGTCGCCGCGGGCCAGTGCACCAAGGTCGACCCGGCCGCCGCGCCGGCCGTGGCGGGCCTGCTCGGCTGCGGTGTGATGGCCGGGCTCGGCGCGGTGCTCAACACGGGCGCCGTCACCCGGGGCGACAGCGTGGCGGTGATCGGCTGCGGTGGCGTGGGCAACGCCGCGATCGCGGGGGCCCGGCTCGCCGGGGCGACCACGATCATCGGCGTCGACATCGACGACCGGAAGCTTCAGTGGGCCAAGCAATTCGGCGCGACCCACACCGTCAAGTCCGGAGACGCCGACGTGGTCGAGGCGATCCGCGAGCTGACGGGTGGCTTCGGCGCCGACGTCGTCGTGGAGGCGGTCGGCCGGCCCGAGACCTACACTCAGGCCTTCTACGCGAGGGATCTGGCCGGCACGGTGGTGCTCGTCGGCGTACCCACCCCTGAAATGAAGCTGGAGTTGCCGCTCCTGGACGTTTTCGGCCGGGGTGGGTCATTGAAATCTTCTTGGTACGGCGACTGCCTGCCGTCGCGCGATTTCCCGATGCTGATTTCCCTTTACCTGCAAGGGCGGCTGGATCTCGACGCCTTCGTGTCGGAGCGGATCGGCCTCGGCGACATCGAGGAGGCGTTCGCCAAGATGCACCGCGGCGAGGTGCTGCGTTCAGTGGTCGAGCTATGAGTGCTCGCATTGAGCGGGTCGTTACTTCCGGCGTGTTCACTTTGGACGGTGGCACGTGGGAGGTCGACAACAACGTCTGGCTGGTCGGTGACGACGAAGAGGTGCTGGTGATCGACGCGGCGCACGACGCCGGCGCGATCGCTTCGGCGGTAGGCGGCCGACGGGTCACCACGATCTTCTGCACTCACGCCCACAACGACCACATCGACGCCGCCCCGGCGCTCGCGTTGCTCACCGACGCGCCGGTCTGGCTGCACGAAGCCGATCTGCAGCTGTGGCGGCAGACCCACCCGGAGCGCTCGCCCGACCACTGGATCGCCGACAACGACACGGTCGACGTAGCCGGGGTGACCGGCCGGGTCATCCACACCCCCGGCCACGCGCCCGGCGCGGTCTGCCTGCACTTCCCGGAGCTGGCCGCGCTCTTCTCCGGCGACACGCTCTTCCACGGCGGGCCGGGCGCGACCGGACGGTCCTTCAGCGACTTCCCCACCATCATCGACTCGATCCGCGACCGGCTGCTCGTGCTGCCGCCCGAGACCACGGTCTACACCGGGCACGGCGACAGCACCACGATCGGCGACGAGGCACCGGACTTGGAGGCCTGGATCGCACGCGGGCACTAGCCCCCGGGATGGTTATGCCACTGTTATCCCGCGTTGGGGAGGGTGGGGCAATGCGCTTCAAGTTGATCCACCCAGCCCTGCTGGCCCTTGCCGCAGCCGCGGGAGTGCTCTATGCCTGGCGGCTGGGCGCGGGCGGCCTGCACCCCTACTACGCACCGGCCGTAAAGAGCATGTCGGTCAGCTGGAAAGCATTCTTCTACGGGGGATACGATCCGGCCGCGTCGATCACCTTGGACAAGCTGCCGGGCGCGTTCATGGTCCAGGCGCTCTCGGCCCGGGTGTTCGGGTTTCACACCTGGTCGGTGCTGCTGCCGCAGGTGTTGGCCAGCGTGCTGACCGTGCTGGTGCTCTACCTGGCGGTCCGGCGGTGGCAGGGCCCGGTCGCGGGTTTCGCCGCGGCCGCCATCTACGCGTTCACACCGATCGTGGCGGCGCTGGCCCGGGCCGAGGTCTCCGACACCATCCTGGTGCTGCTGCTCGTCCTGGCCGCCGATGCGTGGCAGCGCGCGGTGACGACCGCGCGGCTGCGGTCGCTGGTGTGGTGCGGCGTGTGGGTGGGGCTGGCGTTCCAGACCAAGATGGTGCAGGCATGGGGAGTCCTTCCGGCATTCGCCTTGGTGTATATGCTCGCCGCGCCGGCCGGGTGGCGCCGGCGGCTGGGTCACCTGGGTGTGGCGGGCCTGGTCACAGCCGCGGTGTCGATGTGGTGGATCGTCATGGTGATGCTGACGCCTGCGGCGTCGCGGCCGTTTGTCGACGGGTCGGGCGACAACTCCGCGCTGTCGATGGTGTTCAAGTACAACCTGTTTGACCGATACAGCGACGACGTGCAAGGGCCGGGACCGGGGACGGGCCCGTGGTACATGTTCGGCGACGGGACCGCGCCTCAGGTCGGCTGGCTATACCCGATGGCGTTGGCGGGCTTGGTGTTCGGCGTGTGGTGGCGGGGGCGGGCCCCGCGCACCGATCCGATCCGGGCCGGTTTCCTGATGTGGGGCCTATGGTTTTTGGCGCACGCGGCGGCGTTCAGCAGCGGCCGGGTCGCGCACGTGTTCTACGTGGTCGCGGTCGCCCCGCCGGTGGCGGCGCTTGCCGCGGCGGGCGCGGTCACGCTGTGGCGGGCCTATCGTGCGCAGGGCTGGCAGCGTTGGGTGCTTCCGGCGGCGACGGCGGCCACGGGCGCATGGGCGGCGTACCTGTCTTGGCGTTTCCCGGAGTTCCTCCCGTGGATGGCGCCGGTGGTGGTGGCCGCGAGCGCGGTGGCGACCGTGGTGCTCATCGTGGCGGCACTGGTGAGTCACCGCACAGTGCTGGCGGTCGCGGGCGCTGTCATAGGTGTGGCCGCGCTGCTTGTCGCCCCCACCACCTGGGCATTGTCTACATTGGACGAGCGGCACAGGGGCAGCGCGATCGGCCCGGCAGCCGGGGAGGGCGGAGACTTCGCCGCCGCGGGCGGGGGCATCTCCGCCCAGCCACCACCGGGTTTGTCGCCGCCCGGCGGCGGGGCAGGCGGTCCGGTGTATCGGATCGCTCCGGGCGGTGGCCCCGCCGGGGGCCCGGGTGGTGGCCCGGCAGCGGGCCCGGGCGGTGGCCCGGCCGGCGGGCGCGCAGGCCCACAATTGCGCGACCGGCCAAGTGAAGCGGCCCAACTATTGCTCGACTATCTCAGGTCCCAGCATGATGGCCAGAGATATCTGGTGGCCGCACAAGGCTCGGGCAGCGCCGGTGATCTGCTGCTTTCCGGCGAATCGGTGCTCCCGATGGGCGGCTTCGGCGGCCGCGCGCCGTTCCCGACCGCTGACGGGCTGGCCGCCATGATCTCCAGTGGGCAGCTGCGGTTTGTGCTGTTGGGCCCGATGCCGCCCGGCGCCGGCCAGGGGCCGCAGGCGTGGGTGACCGCACACTGCCGCGCGGTCGACGCCGTCAGCTACGGCGGAGCCCAACAGGTGCGTGAAACCCTGTACGACTGCGCAGGCTGACGCGTCGCGTGGGCTGGGGCATCCGCGCTAATCTATTGAAGGCGCGGATGCCGGCGGACACTCTGTGGGATGAGGACACCGACCCTTGGTCTGATGGGAATGTTGTTGGGCGCCTTGGTCGCCGGGTTGGGGATGGCCTCGCCCGCGACGGCCGTGACCACCGCCGCCTGCGATCTCACGCCTTCCACGTGGGTGCGGGCGGAGCTGGTCGATCGTCAGGGCAGGCCCAGCGGGCGGTTTGTCGACTCCCGGCTCGCCGGTCGCACGCTGACGGTCGATCTGGGCGGCAGATTTCACTATCTGCGCCACGTCGGCGTGGACACGCCGCGCACCGGGCTGGAGATGGTGTACACCGATTCGGCCTCGGCGGCCGAGTGGCATCGGGAGTCCACGACGACCGGCCGCTCGGGGGCGTTCGCCAGCGAACCGCTCGACCTGAGAGGTCTGCTTGCGCCGGGCGCACGGCTCACGGTCGGCGTCCATCACGCGGCGGGCCAGCCTTCGGTCGCGCAGGATCTCATCGAGTATGCGCTGCTGGCCGCGGCCGTACCATAAAAAATATGAAGGTGTTCTCCTCGGCCCGGCTCGGCCCGGTGACGCTGCGCAACAGGGTGGTCAAGGCGGCCACGTTCGAGGGGGCGACACCGGATGGGCTTGTCTCCCCACGCCTGATCGCGTTTCACCGGGCTGTGGCCGAGGGCGGCGTGGGAATGTCCACTGTGGCCTATCTGGCGGTGAGCCCGGAGGGGCGCACGCACCGGGAGCAGATCCACCTGCGCGAGGAGGCGCTGCCGGGCCTGCAACGGCTGACCGGCGCCGTCCACGAGGCCGGTGCGGCGATCGCGGCCCAGATCGGCCACGCCGGCCCGGTGGCCAACGGCCGCTGGGGGATGCGCCTGTTCGGCCGGGGGTTCCTTCGCGAGTACCCATATGAGGAAGCCTTTCTCCTGCCCCTTGCTCGGCGGTTCCGGGCGGCGCTGGCGATGCCGCTGATGCTGCTCGGCGGGATCAACAAGCGTGCCACGCTGGATCTGGCGATGGCCGAGGGTTTCCAGTTCGTGGCCATGGCGCGGGCGCTGCTGCGCGAGCCGGATCTGGTCAACCGGATGCGCGCAAGCAGCGCCGACGGGCTGTGCATTCACTGCAACAGGTGCATGCCCACCATCTACAGCGGGACGCGATGCGTTGTCACCACTGCGGTTTAGACCCCTGCGTGCGCGAGCACCCTCGGCTCTGGGGCGGGCGCGTCGTCGTCTTCGTCGAGGAGCTTGCGTAGGCTGTCCCCCTCGACGTCCACATTGGGCAGTAGCCGGTCGAGCCAGCGCGGCAGCCACCATGCCGACCTGCCCAGCAGCGTCATGACCGCGGGCACGATCGTCATGCGCACGACGATGGCGTCGAAGAGCACGGCGACGCCGAGCGCGAAGCCGATCGACTTGACGATCGATTCGGGTGACAGGATGAAGCCGGCAAACACGCTGATCATGATGATCGCGGCCGCGGTGACGACCCTTGCCCCGTGGCCAAACCCGCTCACGACCGCCTCGCGCGCCGGTGCGCCGTGCACGTAGTCCTCGCGCATGCGGGTCACCAGGAAGACCTGATAGTCCATGGCGAGCCCGAACACGATGCCCACCAAGAGGATCGGCAGGAGGCTGAGGATCGGCCCGGTCTGCCGCACGCCGAACACGTCGGCGAGCCAGCCCCACTGGAAGACGGCCACCACGGCGCCGAACGTAGCCGCGATGCTGAGCAGGAAGCCCAGGGTCGCCTTGATCGGCACGAGCAACGACCGGAACACGAGCATGAGCAACACGAACGCCAGGCCCACGACGACCGCGAGATAGGGCAGCAGCGCGTCGCCGAGCTTCTCCGAGATGTCGATGTTGATCGCGGTCAGGCCGGTCACCTTGACGTCTTGGGCGCGGATCGCGTGCACCAGGTTTTCGGTGGCCGCGCTGCTGGGCCCTTCGGCCGGGATGACGGTCAGCAGGGCGGTGTCACCGGCCTGGTTGACGACGGGCGGGGTGACCGCGGCGACGCCGTCCAGACCCCGGATCGTCTGCGCCACTTGGGTTGCCGTGGACTGGGCGGACCCGGCGGCCGTGTCCACGACCACGGTCAGCGGCGCGTTGAAGCCCGGCCCGAAGCCGGCGGTCACGAGGTCGTAGGCCTTGCGTTCGGTGGTGTCCGGCGCGGCCGTGCTGTCGTCGGGCATGCCCAGGCGCAGGTCCAGCGCGGGGATCGCGACCGTGCCGAGCCCGATGACGGCGATCAGCAGTGCGATCACCGGGCGGCGGGCGATCGCGGCGGCCCAGCGGGCACCGAAACGGTTGCTGCCGTAGGCCTCCGGGTCGCGCGCGTGGCGGCCCTGGCTGCCGAGGATGCGCCGGCCGGCGATGCCCAGCAGGGCCGGCAGCAGCGTGAGCGCGATCAGCACGGCGATCGCGACCGTGCCTGCGGCGGCAAGGCCCATCTGGGTCAGGAACGGTATGCCGGCCACGGCCAGCGCGGCCAGCGCGATCACGACGGTGAGGCCGGCGAACACGACCGCCGAGCCCGCGGTGCCGATCGCCCGGCCCGCCGCCTCATCGGGGTCGCGGCCCGCGGCCAGCTCGTGCCGGTACCGCGAAACAATGAAGAGCGCGTAGTCGATGGCGACGGCCAAACCGAGCATCAGCGCAAGGGTTGGCGTTGTTGAGGAGATGTCGACAAACCCAGTGGCGGCGGTGATCGCGCCCATGCCGATGACGATGCCGACGATCGCGGTCAGCAGCGGCAGTCCCGCCGCGATCAGCGAGCCGAACGTGATGACGAGGACCAGGGCCGCGACGAGCACCCCGATGACCTCGGTCGCGCCCTGCTCGGGCGGGCTCTGGAACGCGTCGCCGCCGACCTCGACGGTCAGGCCGCTCGCGCGGGCGTCCTCGACAATCGCGGTCAGCGTTTCCCGCGCCTGGTCGGTCAGCTCGACCGAGGGCACCTGGTAGGTCGCCTGCGCGAAGCCGACCGTGCCGGCCGGGTTGACCGCGCCCACCTGGAAGGGGTCGGTCACGGAGGCGACCTGCGGCGCCTGCCTCAGCTGCGCGACGACCCCCGCGATGGCCTGGCGGTTGCCGGCGCTGGTGAGCTGCTGGCCGTCGGGCGCGGCGAACACGACCCGCGCCGTGGCGCCGCCGGCGGAGGCCTGCGGGAATCGCTGCTGGAGCAGATCGATGGTCTCCTGGGACGCGGTGCCCGGGATGCGGAACGAGTCGGACGTCGATCCGGACAGCGTCGCCGCGCCGGTCAACGCACCGGCGAGCACAACTAACCAGAGCGAGGCGACCAGCCATCGCCGGCGAAACGCGAACCGGCCCAGCCGGTACAGAAACGAAGCCATCGAATTTCTCCTCTTCATTGGCGGTACCGGGTACCGAACCGACGTCTCGCACGCTAGCCGATCGGCAAGTAGACGACTAGCCGTTCGTAAGGTGGATCACTTTACGATCGGCTAGCTGGCGCCTTGCCGATCGGCAAGCTAGTCTCAAGGTCACGAAAGTGGAGGAGGAGAGGAGCGTCAGATGACGGCAGGAGCCTCCAGCGACACCCGGCAGCGCTTCATCGACGTCGCGATCCGGCTGTTCATCCGGCACAGCTTCGCGGGCACGTCGCTGCAGATGATCGCGGACGAGCTCGGCGTCACCAAGGCCGCCGTTTACCACCACTTCCGCACGCGCGAGGCGCTACTCGGCGCGGTGATCGAGCCGTTGGTCGGGCAGCTGCGCGCCATCGTCGAGACGGCCGAGGCACAGCGCACCACCAACGCCCGCGCGGACCACATGCTCATCGGCTTCGCCACGCTGGCCGTGCAAAACCGAGCCCTGATCGCCATCCTGGCCACCGACCCCAGCGTGATCGAGACCCTGAACACGCGGCCCGACCTCGCCGACCTGATCGGCCGCCAGATCCGGCTGCTGGCCGCCATCGACCCCGGCCCGGCCGGTCTGGTCAAGGCATCCATGGTGCTGGCCGGCATCGCCGGAGCCACGGGGTCGCTCAACGGCATCGCCGGGGCGCAGTTGGCCGGCTTCGCCGACCTGCCGCCCCACCAAGGGCTGACCGGCCTTGATGACGAGAGCCTGCGCGAGTATCTGGTCGAGGCCAGCCGGCGCACGCTCGGGCTGCGCCCGCCGCGACGATCCGCTCAGTAAACCCAACAGATTGAAGGTGACAATGATGAGGTCAGTACAGACCGGCGCTCAGGGCGCCATCGACGTGATCGAGCTGGAGCGCCCGGTCCCCGGACCCGACGATGTGCTGCTGCGGGTCCGCGCCTGCGGCATATGCGGCACGGATGTGACCTTCCTGCATATGGGAGGCATGCCGACGGGTGCCGACGGCCAGACCCGGCCGGTGGCCCTGGGGCATGAGCCGGCGGGCGAGATCGTCGAGGTCGGCGCCAGCGTCACCGGGCTCAAGGTGGGCGACCGGGTGGTGGTCAACCCGCAGGCGGCCCCGACCGGGATCATCGGCTGCGGCGGAGATCTGGGCGCGATGCGGGAATACCTCATCATCGAAAAAGCCGTGGTGGGCAAGAGTCTTGCGGTGATCCCCGACAGCGTGCCCTACGACGTCGCGGCGCTCAACGAGCCGATGGCCGTCGCGCTGCACTGCGTCAACCGCTCGGAGGCCGGGCCCGGCAGCAAGGTGCTCGTGTTTGGCGCGGGCCCGATCGGGTTGGGCGCCACCATCTGGCTCAAGCTGCGCGGCGTCGCGCATGTGGCCGTGGCCGACGTCATCCCCGAGCGGCTCGAGACGGCCCTGGCGGTCGGCGCCGACGCGGTCATCGACTCGTCGAGCCTTACTCGCGAGGACATTGCCGCGCGCCTGACCGAGCTGCACGGCAGCGGGGTCAACTCGCTCGGCCAGCCCCGGCCCGATACCGACATCTACATCGATGCCGCGGGTGTGGCCGCGGTCGTCAACACCGCGCTCACGTCGGGCAAGTGGGGCGCCAAACTCGTCACGGTGGCCGTGCACAAGAAGCCCGAGCCGATTGAGCTCGGCGCGATCCTCCGCAGCGAGATGACCATCCTCGGTTCGCAGGGCTACCCCACGGAGATCTTCGAGGTGACCCCGCAACTGGCCGACCATTGGCACCGCTTCGCCCGCCTCATCAGCCACCGCGTGCCCTTCACCGATGTCGACCGGGCCTTCCAGCTCGCGCAGACACCCGGCGCGGCCGAGAAGGTGGTCGTCACCTTCGGCGACTGACGATGACGCAGCCATGGGGCGGGCCGAATCGGTTGGCCCGCCCCATGGCATGGGTGCTTCTCAGGCGCGGGTGATCCGGACGGCGTCGGCGATGACGTAGCCCACGCCGCTGGTCCAGCGGCTGACGCCGACCTTGTTTTCGTCGCCCGCGGTCAGCGTGAACGTGCCCAGGGTGCGCCATCCGCCGCCGTTGACGCGCTGGTCGACGTAGACGGTCTGGTTGCCCGTCGCGGTGACGATGATGTAGGGCGTGCGGTCGTTGTATCCGGATAGAGACGGCCACCATGCGTCGACCCGATAGACACCGGTCTCCGGGACGGCAAACCGATACCATGCCGGATCGCTTGCGGCCAACGGATCGGCAAACCGGTAATCGGCACCATAGCGCTGCGCCGAATAGGTCGACGTGCCCCAATTGGCGCTCGCCGTGAACCGGTCGGCCGTCGTGTTGTCCACCACGGACTGCCAGCTCGGCGGGTTGGCCGGATCACCCGACGGCGGGGTCAGCTCCGTGCCCAGGCCGTAGGGGCGGCCGAAGTTGGGTGTCCCGTCGCCGTTCCACGAGATTTTCTGCGCCCGAGTCGTGCGCCCGGCATAGGTGTAGGCGGACGTCGTCTTGCCGTGGTAAACGATCCAATCCTCCGTGCCGTCCGGAGACTTGAAGAAGCCGTTGTGCCCAGGGCCGAACACGCCCGCGGCGTCGTTGCGCCAAAACACCGGCCCCGCGTGCTGCACCCAGTTGCCGGTGACGAGTGGGTCGGCACCGTCCGCAATGGACCTCATCCACAGTTGATAGTCGGGCTTGCCGGTGTCGCATGTGGAGTACACGAGGAACAGCCGCCCGTTGCCGCGCAGGCCGACCGCGCCCTCGCGGACCTCCGTGCAGCCGCCGCTGGCGGGCAGCGCCACCCGCGCGCCCGTCACCGACCACGGCGTGTTCATCGCCTGCAGGTAGATCTGCGCGGGGCCGCCCATGCCGCGCCCCGGCCCGCTCCACGCGAAATACATCCGTCCGTTGTGGACGAACGGCTCGCCGTCGATGGCGTATTGCCCGTGATCGGCGATGCGCGCCTTGAAATGGTAGGGCCCGAGCGGGTCGTCACCGTCGGACTCGATGACATACAGGCGGTGGTTGGCGTCGACGCCGTCGCTCGCCGTGTAGTAGACATACCAACGGTTGTCGAACCGGTACAGGGCGGGCGCCCACACCTGCTTGTTGCGGCTGTTGTCGGGGTCGCGCCAGACCGTGTGCTCCGGCGCGCTCGCCAATCCGGCCAGCGTGGGCGAGCGCCAGATCCCGATGCGGTCACCGAGCGTGGTCGACAGGTAGTAGTTGCCGTTGAAGTGGGTCAAAGTGGGGTCGGCGCTGCCATTGAGCGGATTGCCGAACGTGGCGGCTCTGGCCGGCGAGGCGGGCACCACCACCAGCAAACACGCCAACACCAGGAACAACCGCCTGACGCCACCCATATTTAAAGTCATCTCACGCACCTCTTGTTGACATGGATCGTCTTCTGCGAGGAGCGGCTCACTCGAGCGCACACTACAATGAGCCGGCGGTCGATGTCGATAGTTTTCAGGGCGCGACTTCGATAGGTAAATTTTTCCCATCCCTCGAGGCGGGCTCGAGTAGCGATCGGGACCATGGCCGCATGGCCGACAACCCCGTGGTGCACTTCGAGATCCCAGCCGACGACGCGGCCCGGGCCAAAGCCTTCTACGAGAGCGTCTTCGACTGGCGGATCGTCCACTTCGACGAGTTTGGCTACACCGTCATCAACACGGCCGAGGACGGCCGGGCGGGCGGGATCAACGGCGGGCTCGTGCCGCGCGGCGAGCCGTGGCAGGCGCCCGGCGTGAGCGTGCGGGTCGACGACATCGACGCCGCCCTGGCCCGGATCGAGGCCCATGGCGGCAAGATCCTGCGCCCGAAGCAGGCCATCGGCGTGGGCTACGTCGCCTACTTCACCGACACCGAGGACAACGTCGGAGCCGTCCTGCAGCTCAACCCGCCCGCCTGATACGGCACCACCCGCACAAGATCAACGAGTCAGCAGCCCAGCTGCATCCGGGCCCTCTCCCGCAGCGATCCCGATGGCACAGGGTCACCGCAGCCGATCGTGCCGGCCTCGATGTTGGCGAACGTGGTGTACGGCTGCTGGCCTATATTCCACCAGACAGCGGAGGT
>JBIOYB010000456.1:0-27634 GCA_044869915.1 Allorhizocola sp. | reverse complement strand
GCTCGCCTCCAGCTCGACCTGCGAAGCGGTGAGATCCGCACGATTATCTGGGCCACCGGCTTCCGGCCCGACTACCGCTGGCTCGACGTGCCCGTGGTCGGCCCGAAAAACCAGCTGGAGCACGACGGCGGCGTGCTCGGCAGCCCGGGGCTCTACGCGCTGGGGCTGCCCGTGCTGCGCCGGCGCAAGTCCACCTTCATCCACGGCATCGAGGACGACGCGCGCGAGGTCATCGACCACCTCGCCCGCTATCTGGGCGGCCACCTCAGGGCATCAATCATTTAACATGTGACGATGGGTGCGCCGTCGTGGCGGCACCCGCGCGGCTCACGGCGGCGGTGGCTGGTTGTTGCGGGTCCAGGTGCTTGGCGAGGTCCGCGCGTGGCGGGACGATGACCCGATAGCGCTCGGGCCGGCCGCCCGGCGCGCGGTGCTCGGCCTGCTCGCGCTGGCCGGTGGGCAGCCGTTGCCGCGCAACGAGTTGGTGGCCGGAGTGTGGCATGGGCGGCCGCCGCCACCGAGCGCGGTGAACCTGATCCACACCCACGTGAAGCACCTGCGCCGCCTGCTCGAGCCCGAGCGGCCGGCCGGCGCGGAGGGCACCGTCGTGCGCCGGGCCGGCGAGGGATACGCGCTGCATGTTTCCGTGGACGCGGTGGACTTCCGGGCCGAGGTCGCCGCCGCGGCCGCGCTGCGCCGCGAGGGTCGGCCGCATGAGGCCATCGCGATGCTCGAGCGGGCCCTGTCCCGTTGGCACGGCCCGGTGCTCGCGGACGTGCCCGCGCTGGCGGGACATCCCAGGCTCGTCGCGCTGGCCGAGGAGCGGCAGTCCGCGCTCGGCCGCTTCGGCGACATGATGATCGCCGTGGGTCGGGCGGCGGATGTCATTGCGGCCCTTGAGGAAGAGGCTGCCGCGCGGCCACTGGACGAGGCGGCGCAGGCGCGGTTGATCTCAGCCTACCGCGGGGTGGGACGTCGGGATCGAGCTTTTCAAACCTATCATTTGGTACGCCGACGGCTTGCCGATGAGCTGGGAGTCGATCCCGGGCCGGAGCTGACGACCGTACACGATGATTTGCTGAAATGTGCGGCCGATGCGGGTGAAACCGTGACGCCGGCGCAACTGATCGGGGATCTGCCGGTGTTCGCCGGGCGGGCCGCCGAGCTGTCCTTATTGGACGGTCTGCTCGACCCGGCGCGGCAAACACCGTTGGTGGCAGTGGTTTCGGGGGCCGCCGGGATGGGCAAGACAAGCCTCGCGGTGCACTGGGCGCACCGGGTCGCGGCGCATTTCCCCGACGGGCAGTTGTATGTGAACCTGCGCGGGTTCCACCCGGCGGGCGCGCCCATGGACCCGTCCGAGGCGCTGCGGCGTTTCCTCGGCGCGCTCGGTGTTACGGGCGCGCAGATCCCGGCCGACCCGGACGCGCTGGCGGCGCTTTACCGCAGCCGGCTGGCCGGCCGGAAGGTGCTTGTCCTGCTGGACAATGCGGCCGACGTGGCGCAGGTGCGGCCCCTGCTGCCGGGCAGGCGCTCCTGCCTGGCCCTGGTCACGAGCCGCAACCAGCTGGCCGGCCTGGTCGCCGCGGAAGGGGCGGTGATGGTGTCGCTCCACCCGCTCCACCCCGCGGAGGCAAATAATCTTCTGGTACGCCGCCTCGGCGCCGACCGTGCGGCCGCAGAACCGGAAGCGGTGGCGGAGATCGTCCAACGGTGCGCCGGATTGCCACTGGCGCTGGCGGTCTTCGCCGCACGGGCGGTCATCGGCGGCCGGCATCCCCTTCGGGCGTATGCCGACGAACTGCGCCCGGCCGGCGGCAGGCTGGACGCGCTGGCCGTCGGCGACTCCGGCATCGACCTGCGCGAGGTCTTCTCCTGGTCCTACCGGGCGCTCGGCGATCTGCCAGCACGGCTGTTTCGCTTGCTGGGCACGCATCCCGGCCCGGACATCTCGGCCGCCGCGGCGGCGAGCCTGGCCGGTCGTCCGCTGCACGAGGCACGGTCGGCGCTGGCCGGACTGGTGTCGGCCAGCCTGGTGCTCGCGCCCATCCCCGGGCGATATGCGCTGCACGACCTCGTCCGCGCGTATGCCGCGGAGCTGGCCGAGCGCACCGATCCGGCGCGCCGCAGGCGGGCCACGAGCCGCCGGATGCTGGCACACTACCTGCACACCGGCTATGCCGCGGACCGCCTGCTGAATCCGGCCCGCGGCCGGATCGCACTGGGCACACCGCCGCCGGGCGTCACGCCTGAGGCGCTCACCGACGACCGGGGCGCGCTGGCCTGGTTCACCGCCGAACGCGCGGTCCTGCTCGCGGTCGTCAACCACGCCGTGGCCGCGAGGCGGGACACCGAAACGTGGCAGCTCGCCTGGACACTGTGGACATACCTCGACCGGCAGGGCCATTGGCTCGACCTTGTCACCGTTTCGCATGCGGCCGTGGACGCGGCGGGGCGTGCCGAAGACCCAGGCGTGCAGGCCGACGCGCACCGGTTGCTCGCCCGCGCGTACACCCGGCTGATCCGCCTCGACGATGCGCACACCCAGCTGCGGCAGGCGCTCGACCTCTACCGCCGCATCGGCGACCGCAACGGCCAGGCCAACACCCACCTCAACGCGGCGCTGGTGTGGGAACGCCAGGGCGAGCACGCCCGGGCACTCGAGCACGCCCGCACAGCACTGGACCTGTTCGCGGCGGAAGCCGACCGGGCCGGGCAGGTCCGCGCCCGCAACGCGGTCGGCTGGTATCACGCCCTGCTCGGCGACCACGCCCAGGCGTTGTCGCACTGCCGGGTGGCGCTGGCCGACGAGGCCGCGCTCGGCGACCGCCGCGGGCGCGCGCCGATCTGGGACAGCCTCGGTTACGCCCACCACAAACTCGGCCATCACACCCAGGCGGTGGCGTGCTTCCGGCGTGCCGTCGACCTCTACCGCGAACTCGGCGACCGTCACGTGGAGGGTCTCGTGCTCACCCATCTCGCCGAGGCACAGCAGGCCAGAGGCCACACGCGGGAGGCCCGTGCCGCGTGGTGGCGGGCGCTGGCCATCCTCACCGAGCTCGATCCGCCGGCCGCCGACCAGGTCCGCATCGCCTTGGCGGGGCTGCCCGGCGCCGCCGGTTGACAGCCGTTCAGTCGAAAGCCAGCCCTGAACCAGGGGCGCTCGCGATGCTGGGCCGCACATCGACTTTCCACTTAGGAAGGAGCCTGAGATGACCATGGCCAGCAGACTGCGCCGCCAGGTGATCAGCGTCATCGGCGTCGCTGTCGCCGCCCTGTCCGCGACGTTGCTCGCGCCGGCGCCGGCCCATGCCACCCTCGGCCCCGCGCTGCCGATCGACGTCCAGCTGCGCAGCTATTACAACGGCGGCGAGTACCTCGTCGGCCGCGTGGTCGGCACGATCCAGTTCGACACCAACAACGTTCAGTACAAGCTGTCGGTGACCGTCTGCCGCCAGTCGAGCTACACATCCCCGAATGTGCGCATCTACGTCAACGGCACGCAGAGTTCGACCTACTCGGGCGAGGACAACATACGCCGTCAGATCTGCAGCGGGCACGGCATGTCGTTCGTCATCGACAACACGTTCACCGCCGGCGGCGCGGTCGTCCGGTTCGTCGGGATCGGCATCGAGGGCGTCCACTTCGACGGTTCCAACGCCCGATTCGTCAGCGGCGGCGCGGGCTACGACAACCCGTACAACTAGCTGGGGGAGGGGCGCCGCCTCGCCCTGGCGGCGCCCCCCGATCCACACGCAGACGTAGCGATCCGCCCTCATTTGATCGGCGCCGTCACGGTCACCGTGTCCTGGTCGACCTCGGTGGTCCGCGCGGTGATGCGGAGCACCCATTCACCCGGGGTGGGCAGGCTGACCGACCCGATCACGTGACTGTCGGCGATCTTCTGTATCGGCACATCGATCGGCTCGACACCAGCGCTCGGCAGGGCCGCGGTCAGCTTCCACTCCAGCACTGTCAACGGCCGGTCGTCGAGGGTGTACGCGAACAGGTGCACCATGTTGGCGCCGACCTTGCCCGGGTCGACGGCCATCCTGAGCCGGAACAGGCCGGATTCCAGCGTCGTGGTGAACGCCTCCTCGGGCGGCGGGAGCTGCTCCACGGCCGGCGTCCGCGCTATGGCCTCGGCCGTGCGCGCGGGCGTGGTCTGGGTCAGGGTCGCGGTGAGGCCAAGCACGACGGCGGCGATCGCCAGCTCCACGCTAACCATTGGCCTGATTGAGATCCTCCCCTGGGTGACGACGCGCCGGGCGAGCATGGCCGCGCCAATCACCAGTGCCACCAGAGCAACTTTGATCAGCAGGTATCGACCGTATGGCGTCTGGTAAAGTGCTGTCACCGTGCCCACCTCGATGAACGCCGAGACGACGCCCCCAAGCAGCACGGCCGATATGGTGATCCCGGCCCAGCGCGACCACACCGGCAGGATGTCTCGCAACTCGTCCTCGTCGGCCCGGCGCAACAGGAAGAGGGCCAGCATCGCGAGGCCGCCCAGCCACACCGACACGCCCGCCAAGTGCACCGCATCGGCCACCACCGACACCGGCGGCACCGATGAGCCCACCGGGTGCCCGGTCAGCGGCCAGGTGACGGCGCCGATCGCGGCCACGCCAAGCACCAGGACGCGGTCGACGGCACGTCCCCTGCCGTTGATTAACGGCCGCAACAGGATCGCGGCGGCCACGAGCACGGCGAGCCGCACCAGCAGCGCGATGCCGAACGGGCTGCCCATCACGTCGCGCCAGCTCAGTCCGGTATAGGGCACCTGCAATGCCAGCGCGGCGATGGTGGACGCGGCGACGAGACCGAATCCGAGACCCAGCAAGCGTTTCGGGCCGCGCCGGTCGAGCCGTGCGGGCCACAGCAGGGTGAGCACGAAGGCGGAGCCGACCAGCAGCACGAGCCCGGCGTAGCCGACGTATTTGGCCAGCATGATGGACTTGCTGACAGCCGGATCGTCCTCGGGTTCGGGTGCGACGGCGGGCACGGGCGAGGTGGACTGCTCGACGTAATGGAACGTGAACCCGCCAGGTACGGGATGATTGTCGGCGGAGATGACCCGGAAGCTGACCAGATAGGTGCCGTAGAGCAGGTTTTCGTTCATCGGGATGCGCAGCTCCGTGCCTTCGGCCCGCGGTGTGCCCTTGTCCCATCGCTGGCCGTCCGGGCCGATGATCCGGATCTTGTCGACGACCGGCGTGATGGGTTCGCTGAAAGTCAGATCGATTTGCACTGGTTGGTACTGCACAATCGTGCCCTGCGCGGGGTTGGTGGCGATGAGCGCGGCGTGGGCGTGCGCGGGCGCCGGGGGCAGCACCACGAGCGCACAGACGATGAGGGGCAGGAGTTTTCTCATTGCCGTCCTGTGTTCGGTGGGGATTGGGCACGCCGGTCGCCATGGCGGCGGACCGGCGTGCTTCGTGTCCGGCGTACCGGAATGATCGATGTTAGGCGATGTTCACGTCGCTGCAGAAGTAGTACGACTGATCGAAGTGGCTCGCCTGCCAGACGGTGTAGACGATGTGACGGCCGCTGCGGCTACCCGCGTTGACATTGATGTTGACTGCCACTCCGGCGTGCGGTGACGTGGTCTGCTGCCACCGGGAGGCCGGCGTGTTGCCGATCTGGGCGACCAGTTCAAGGTTGTTCCAGCCCAGGGCCTGGGTGGTGGGGTTGAAGCCCTGCCGGGTGATGTACACCCGGACATAATCGGCGCCGTGGCTGGCCTGGTCGAACAGCCGGACGCTGAAGCTGCGGCCGACCGTCCTCGCGGTCCAGTTGCCAATCGTGTCAAGCGATGTGAACCGGCCACTCTGGGTGCGTCCGGCGCTGCAGAGCTGGGCGTTGGGGATGGCACCCTGGTGGTTGCCCGCGACACCCTCACGGAACAGGCTCATCCAGTTCCACATGGTGTCGGCGTTGGCTCGGAAGGCTTGCCAGCACATCGGATCCTGGGTCTGCATCACCGGGTCGAGATGGCGGGTGCCCCAGCGTTGCCAGCAACCGAAGTTTCGGGACGGCGCATCGGTCGTGCTCCCATGAGCCGAAGCGATGCCGGGCAGGCCACCGATCGCCAACGCCAGTGTGGCGGCCACGATGGCCAGTGCTCGGACGCTCGAGAACCGTGAGCGTCTTGCCGTGGGGAACATAAGTACCTCCACTGATGGGAAAGATGGCGGCCGCGTCGAGGCGGCCTGGCACCATCAGGCACTCGCCTGCCACCGCATTGCCCTAACGCATGCCGTTGCGACACGGTGGACGTGCACGACACTCGAAGGGAGGTGAGCACGGCGGCACAGCAAGGCCGGCAGGTGCTGGAAACGAACAGAAACGCGGCTCTCATGAGCCAACGCGGAGACTGTCTGCCCCTGGACAGTCGGACCTTTTGCTGGCATTGCGCCGTGGCTCCCGAAGGCGTACCACATATATTAATTTATCCCCACCAATACTTCAAGGGTGGATGCCGTGAGCGCGACCCGCGCCTCACGGCGGGTAGGGCCTTGCGGATCGCACTATCGCTAGATGCACATGCTTGCAAGCCAGCTCTATCGTGATACCGGGGAGAGTGGTGTGGTCATGCGGAAGTTCTTGTCAGTGATCGGTGCGATTCTGGTCGTGGTATGTGTGGCCAGAGTCATCCTCGGGTTTGTGCGCAGCGCTGACGAGATCAGCCGATTCGATGCCGCGGTCGGAGACTGTTTGGCCGAAGACATGACACAGGAAGTGCGGATAGTCGCGTGTGACGATCCGGCGGCCCGGCGGCGGGTCGTGGGCCGGGAAATCAGACCCGCCCCCGCGACCGATTACGTGGTCAATCAGGCGTGCGCCTCCTATCCCATGGCGGAGGACGTCTTCTGGCGGACCCTCGTAAGCGACCAGGTCCTGATCCTCTGTCTGGAGACCGTCCGGCGATAAGTCCGCCCGGCCACGGCCAGACTTGAATCCGAGCCGCTCGCCGGGCGCGGCTGCGCAGCTACGAGCGCCTCCTCACCGAGGCACCGGCGGCCTCATCGAGGCCACCGGCGCCCGGGCGCTACCAAGTGATCGGGAGCGTGCCGACGAAGGTGTTGAGCTGATCGGCGATGAATTGATGGTCGCGCAGTGACGGGTGCCAGTGGCAGCCGAGCAGGTCCAATCCGGACTCACCGTAGGAGAAGTGGCGTATCCGGGTGTCGCCCTGGCTGTTGCGCTCCTGGACGACCTGCCGGGTGGCGTCGCTGAGCGCCGTGGTGTTGGACATGTAGGCGGCGACCACGACGATGACGGCGGTGTTGCCGTATCGGGTGCGCAGCTTGTCTAGGAAGCCGTGATATGCGGTGCGGTAGGCGGTGATCAGGCTGTCCGGTGTCCACGGTTCGCCGGAGTTGATGGCGGTGGAGAAGTCGTTGATTCCGAGGCCCACGACGATGAGCTGCGGGCGCCACGTGGTCGGGACCTGCCACACGTCGCCGGCCACGGCCAGCAGGGCGCGGTCGTAGTAGGTGCGGTAGCTGGTCCCCGGTTCGCCGCCGTTGTAGTTGCGCACCATGCCGCGGCCGGAGAACGCGTTGAGCTGATAGTCGGCGCCCAGGCGCTTGGCGGTGATGGCGCCGAAGGTGCGGTCGGCGTTGGTGGTGCGGTTGACCTGGTCGCCGGTGCAGTCGCGGCTGGTGGACATGTTGCCGTACCCGGCGGTGTGCGAGTCGCCGATGAACTCGATCTGGCGGGTGCGCGCGGTGGGCTTGGCTAGGACTGCGCCGCCGGGTGCGGTGACGAAGCCACCGAACGCGCTGGTGGCCCAAGGGCTTTCGCCGCGCTTGACCAGCCGGACCGCGTGCTCGGCGTTGCTGAGACCGTTGACCCAGTGGGTGCCCGAGGCGGGGGTCACCAGGGTGGCTGCGGTCGTCCCGTCGACCTGGATCTCGTAGTCGCTGTTGGGATCGTTGAGCACGACCCCGACACCGGTGCCGCGGATGCGACCCTCGAAGTAGACGCCCGGCCAGCTGAACTGCGCGGTGTCGCTGGCAACTTTGACGCGCCCGGCGGTGTGCACCTGGGCCAGCCCACCGGGAGGCGTCGACGGTGGCGGCGAGGTGGGTGGCGCGGACGTGGTCGGGTTGACGCCGCCGTTGCAGGCCGCGTTGTTGAGGGTGAAGCTGGTGGCGACGGGGTTGGCCGACGACCAGGCGCCGGTGAAGCCGATCGCGGTGGTCGCGTTGGTGGTCAGGTTGCCGTTCCAGGACATGCTCGCGGCCGTGACGTGACTGCCGGACTGGCCCCAGGTGGCGCTCCAGCCATACGTGACCCGCTGGGCGGCGTTGGGGAAGTCGAAGCCGAGCGACCAGCTGGTGATCGGGTCGCCCAGGTTGGTTATCTTGACGTCGCCCTGGAAGCCGCCCGGCCACTGGCTGACCACGGTGTATTCGACCCGGCATCCGGCCGCGGCCAACGCTCTGGGTTGCGCCACCGACACGAGCCCCACTGCTACTGTGCCGGCCGCCAGGGCGGCGATGGAGCGCCTCATCGGATCCTCCCAGGAATCAAAGCGCTTAGATTGATTGTCCTCAGTGTCATGTCCGTGGCGGTCGATTGTCAAGATCTTCGATGAATGGCCGTGTCTAGATCTAGACTGGCGTCCATGCGACGACGGCCGACGGTTTATGACGTGGCTGCGAGGGCCGGGGTCTCGATCGCCACGGTGTCGTTCGCCTTCACGCATCCCGAGCGGGTCAAACAGTCGACCCGCGACGCGGTGCTCGCCGCCGCGGACGATCTCGGATATGTGCCCAGCGCGAGCGCCCGGGGGCTGGCGAAAGGGCGCACGGGCGTCATCGGTCTCTACTCGTTCGACTACCTCCTGGATTCGCAGACCGCAGAGCCGGTTGGCTTCCCGACAGAGACCGTTGCCGAAACGGACGTCCGGCACTTCCCGCTCTACGCCGACGAGGTACAGCGTGGTGCGCAGCTGGAATGCCGGCAGCGCGGATATGCGCTGATGCTGGGCGCCGGCCACAATCCGGGAAACCTGCCCGCGGTCATCGACATCGCGGGCCGGGTGGACGGGCTGATCGCGTTCGCCGGGTCGGCGCCGCCCGAGGCGATCATCCAGGCGTCGCGGCGGATCCCGGTGGTCGAGCTGGGCGGTGAAGCGCGTGCCGAGGGTGTCTACACCGTGCTGGTCGACAACCGCAGCGGCATGCGCGAGCTCACCGAGCATCTGGTTGCGGTGCACCGCTTCCGGCACCTGGCCTACGTCGGCGAGCTGGGCACGCCGGAATTCGTCGCGCGCTATGACGGTTTCGCCGAGGCCCTGATCGGGGCGGGGCTGCCGGTCCCCGAGCCATTGTTCAGCCATCCCAGTGACGACCCGAGCACGGTTGCCGCGGTCCGGCCATACATCCAGACCGGTGCACTGCCCGAGGTCTTCGTCTGCGCCACCGACCAAGAGGCGTTGGTGGCCATCGACACGCTGGTGGCGGCCGGCATCGACGTGCCCGGCCGGGTGGCCGTGACCGGGTTCGACGGCACTGTGGCGGCGCGCCTGGCCACACCGCGCCTGACCACCGTCCGGCAACCCACCGAGGAAGTCGGCCGGACCGCGGTACGCATCCTCGCGAGCGTGCTCGGTGAGTCAGGCGACGGCGTCGACCCGGGCTGGCTGCCGACCACCTTCGTGCGTGGCGCGAGCTGCGGCTGCCGTCCTTGACGCCGAAGCGGGAGCTCCGCCCGTCAGATGCGCGTCAAACGCGAGCGCGGCGGAGCAGGCCGCGCACGTAGGCCGCCTGGCCGATGTGCTGGCTGTCGTCGTTTAGCACGCTGACCAACCGCACGCCAAGGGTCACCGGCGGATCCCAGCCCTCATCCACCACCCGGTCGAGATCCTTGGCCGTCAGGCCGCGCAACAAATCCCGGGTCTGCCCGGCCACCGCGTCGTAGTAATCGACGAGCACCCGCGCGCTCTCCGGCCGGACCATGGCGACCTGCTTAGGCGTATGCCCGTATCCGGTATTGGCCGGATCCGGGTCAAGCGTGAAGCGGCCGGCCCAGTCGTCCTGGACCCATATCTGGTCCTGCTCGAGGATCTCCGCGATATGGTCATCCTGGATCCGGGTAAGGTGCCAGACCAACCAGCCCACCGAGTTGGCCCCGGGTGCCGGTGCCCAGCGCAGTTGCTCCGGGGTCAGTCCCTTGACCGCGGACCGGACAAGGCCGCCAAGACGATCGAACGCCTCGCACAGCAGATCGCTTACCTGCACGCCCCTACTATCCCCCGCGATCAGGCCGGCGTCAGGCGGGCGGCGCCGAAAGAGACCGAGAACCGCTTGCACCAGATCGACACCGAGGTGAAGTCCGCTGGTACAACATTGGCAGGAAGATCATAAACCAGGGTGCCGTGGGTACCCTTGAGCCTTCCGATCTCCACGTATCGGCCGTCGTCAAACAGGTGCCAGCCCGGCCGCCCCTCGACCACCGGCTGATCGGTCAGCCAGACCCGCAGATCCGGACCATCGCTTGTGGACAGATCCCGAAACACGAGCTGGTGCCCGCCCTGCGGCAGCCGGACAATCTCCACCGTGCCGGACGTGTCGTGCTCATGGGTGATCAGCGTGCCCTTGGCCACAAGGGTTGCCTCGGGCACGCGAGGGCTGGCGGGCACGGCACTGGCGCCGACGGCGACAGCGGTGGCGCTGGGGTTGGCGGGCAGGGCGACACTGGGCGCCGAATCGTTGACCGTCTTGGACGTCAACAACTTCCACGGCTGGAACCAGTAAAGCCCGAACCCGGCGGCAAGCACGCCCGCGACGGCCGTGGTCAGCCACACCCTCTTCCCGCGCATGCCTTCACCCTAGGGGCACTTTTGACGCCACGGCCGATTCCGTAAGACCGCCGTAATGACCGTCCCGGCTCGCGATGCGACAGCGCGTTGCGTCGCTTCGGGATCGTTGTAGTGGCCGTGCATCGCCCTGCCGGCCTTGGCCGCCGCATGCCTCGGCCGGTGAAGGCTTTTCGTGCGCGTGCAGGGCCCAGCCGTGACCCTGCTCCGCCTCGCGATCGGCACGCGCCGCCAGGCGTCGCGTGGCCGGTGCGGCAAGCGTCTCGAGTGGATGGTGCGCGATTTACGAACCTCGGATCACATCAGGTATGTCAATAGGTTCGTAATTCAAAGTCGTGTTCAGAGGGCCTGAGGTCAAGTTTTACAAGGTAGTTCTTGACTGCATTGTCGTGTTGGCGCACGCTGTACCCCAACCTTCTATTAGAACTATTTTCGAACCACGTCCGTATTGGTGGTGGCGGCAATGGTGATCGGGATCGTGGTCCACCCCAGCCGCCGTGGTGTCTTCGAGCAGGCCGCCCGGACGCTGTCCGGGGTCACGCTCGAGTGGGTCATCTACGAGGACGAGTCCGAGATCGGCGAGCGGGTGGGAGAGTCGCTCCATCACCGGCACGTCGACGGGCTGCTGCTTGGGCCGGTGCCCTACACGGCCTGCCGCGACCGGCTGCCCGACGACCTGCCGGTGGCGGTGGTCCGGCCGTCCGAGCTCGATCTGGCGCTGGCCTTCTTCCAAGCCGCGGCGCAGGGATGGAAACCGGTCCCGGTCAGCATCGACACCTTCGAAGCAGGCGTGGTCGCCGAGGTGACCGCGTTTCTGCGGCTCGACACCGACCAGATCGCCTCCCTGCCCTACGCCGGTGAACAGAGCGCCACCGACATCGTCGCGTTTCATCGGCGGTTTCTGGACCGTGCCCGCGGCGGCCGGCTTGGGGCTTCCCCGGCGAAGCAAAGCGAAGTCACGGGTAAGCCCCTTGCCGGATACATCATCAGCGCGCGCACCGCCGTGTTCCGGGAACTGGACGGGACTTTGCCCATGGTGGGTGCCCTGTCGGTACCGTCGACGATCCGCAGGGATCTGCACGAGCTGGCGCTGCGCATCCAATCGGAGCGGGCCAGCGCACTGCGATTCGCGGCCGCGGTGTTCCACCTCGTCAAGCACGACGGCGACACCGAACTCGACCGCGCTCGCGTGGGACTGATGAACATGCTGCTCAACACGCCCGAGTTTTCCGGCGCGTGGGTGGACAATCGGGGCCGCAACGGCGTGGTGGTCCTGGCACACCGGGCCCAGTTCGAGCGGATCACTCGGGAGTGGACGACGGTGCAACGGTTTCGGGCCCAGCCGCCGCCGCGGCCCGCCGTGCGCAGCGCGGCGCTCGTGCTCGACTGCGACCATGCGACCCGGTCCACGTCCGGTCCCGGCGGCGCCTATTTCGAGGCGTGGATGCGCCTGCGCGAGCAGGGCTTGCGTCCGGCCGTGTTGCTGGCGGCCCGTGCCGGCGACTCCGCCTATCTCACCGCGCGCGGGATCTGGGATCTGAGGACCGTTTAGGTTCTTGTCTCGCGCCACCGGCCCAACCGGCGGACACGCTGACCCTGACGCTACCGATCATCCGCCCGAGGTGCTCGTCCCGGTCGTCGAGCTGTTCCTGCGATGATCACTGCTCGGCGACCCGGCGGCGCATCGGGAGCAGCAGCAGGACGACCGCGCCGGCGATGACCACACCGCCGCCCAGGGCGACCCAGCCGTAGGGAAAGCCCTCGTCGAGCGGCACCTCCGGCGCGGCTCCGCCGAGCGCCGAAGGCGCCACTTCGCCCGCCGAAGGTGCCGCTCCGAGGGCCTTGTTGCCCGAGCACAGGCCCGTGGCACCCGAATGCGAGTAGACGCGGTAGCGGTTGCCCACGCCGAAGTTGAAGCCGCAGGTAGCACTATCTGACGCGGTGGTCAGGACGATGCTCTGCGCGGCCTGGCCCTTACTGACCTCCTCCACAGCGAACTTCACGCTGAAGTTGCCGCCGCCACCACCGAGCAGGGGCCGGTCGATGTCCGTCACCACACCGGTGAACACGAGATCGGCCAAATTGTCGTATTCGGCTTCCGTCGCGACGGCGCAGGAGCAGGCGCAAGCCGACTGTGGGTTGATCAGCAGGGAAAACATGGTCAGCAGCAGGACGCCGGCGACACTGAGGAAACGACGCATGCCGCTTTAGAGGGGCTTGGTCCGCGCCCGGTTCCCTCGGATGCCGACGGCTGCCGCCTAGCTAGGCGGATATCGGGCGGTCGATGGCTTCACAGCCGCTGGACGCGCAGCACGCCGGTCAGCATCGGGAGGATGAACTCGCCGCCGGCGGTTTCCGGTCCGCTCGCGAGGAAAGCGCGGATCCGGCCGAGCGTGGCCGCTTGATCCGGTCCTGGCATGACCAGCATCCCGGCGCGCGTCGCGAGTGTCGCGACGAGGGAGTCGGCGGTCCGGCGCTGTCCGTGTGGGAACTCGGCCTGCTCCGGCGAGCCGAACCGAGCGACCAGGCCAGTCTTCGGAAGGTGCAGGTCTGCCGTCGCGGCGCGCCAACTGCTGCGCGTGTCACGCGGGCCGATGGCCGCGCTCCCGCTGACCCGCTCGAGACCGGCCACCCAATCGACCCGGTCGTCCATCACGTTCCACAGGCCGGCCAGGGTGCCGCCGGGCGCGAGGACCCTGGCTGTCTCCGGTCCTGCCACGGCCATATCGAACCAGTGCAGGGCATTGCCGGCCAGCACGGCATCGACGGACGCGTCCGGCAGCGGTATCGCCTCGGCACTGCCCGACAGGGCACGGGCAGCCGGCAGCGCGCGGCGCAGCTCGGTCAGCATCGCCGGGTCGGGCTCGACCGCGACAACATCGGCACCCAACGCGACCAGCCCGGCGGTGAGCTTGCCGGTCCCGGCGCCAAGGTCGAGCACTCGCGAGCCGGGCGCGAGCTCGAGCGCCCAGCGCACGGCGGCCTGCGCATAGTCCGGGCGATGCTCGGCGTATGCGGCCGCCGCGACGCCGAACGACGAGCTGAGAAGTTGCCGTTGGTCCCGCTTCACCCGGTCACCCTATCTGTGCCGCGAATGCATATATCAACTATAGCGACGATGTAAATTGGAGGCATCGATCTATATGACGGGCGTGAATGATCGCGTAAAGTGAGGCGACCCTAGCTCAGCGCGTGGCACCGCCCGGAGGTAGGCACCATGACCGAATATCCCTTCCGCCCGCGATTCGGCGAACCGTTGTGGGGCCCGGGTTCCCAGTGGACCCGGCACTGGCGAGACGACCGGACAGCCCGGCAGTTGGCGCTCGCGGGGGACCGCCTCGCCGAGCGGCTCGGTCCACAATGGCATGTCGTGGACTGGCAATCTTTGCGCCCACCCACACTGGAACCCAAGAAAGTGCTCCCCGGGCTCATGGTGATCGGACCGGGCGGGGTCTTCTGTGTCGGTGTGGTGTGGCACGGGCGCAGCCGGGTGCTGATGGCCGGTGACGTCGTGCAGATCAACGGGCGGCGTCCGCGCTTGGTGGCTTGGATCCGCCGCGACACCGCGCACGTCGTGAAGGCCCTCTCGGACGCGGTCGGATATCGCCTGAATGTCTTCGCAGTCCTGGCATTCGCCGGCAGGGCAATGGTCAGTGTCAACGGCCTCCCGAAGGACTGCATGATCACGACCTATCGCGAGCTGGGGGGCCTGCTGGCGGTGACGGGCCAAAGGATCACCGCGGAGACGGCGGCCAAGCTGGCGGTCATCGCGCGCAATCCGCGGACGTGGGGCGCCACGGAGACGACATAGATTCTGCTCCGGCCAGAAGCCCTGCAAATGAGATTTGGTACAGGTTCCGACGATGTGCTTCCACGAACCTGATCGTTTTCGTATGCTCGGCCCGTGCGAGCAATCGATAAAGATCGAATTTATCGGACGCAATGGAGAGGTGTCTCGTCCTACGGTGAGACCCGATGACCACGGTCTTGGCGGGCCCGGCGATGGCCGCTTCACCAAGCAGGCGACAGGTTTTCGATCGGCTGCGCAGGACCGAGGGTCGTCTCGTGGTGTTGGCATCGGTGCTTGCCATGGCGGGTCTCGCAGCGGGTCTGATCGGTGCGGTCAGCGTGCAGAGCCGAGCCACACTCTTGGATGACGTTGCCGCAAAGAGCAGTCCGGTCTCGGCCGCGGCACTTGACGTGTATCGTTCACTGTCCGATGCGGATGCCGCCATCGCGAGCTCCATGCTCGCCGGCGGCGCCCAGTCGCAGATGCTGTATGAACGCTATCGCGCCGACATCTCCAACACGGCCAAGGCATTGAGCATCGCCGTGGTCGGTGCGCCGTCGGCGGATCGCGCGGCGACCGGCGACAGCGCCGCGACCGCGGCTGCCCAGCTTTCCGACTACTTGCCGGTCTACACCGGATTGGTCGAGACCGCGCGCACCTACACCAGGCTCGGGAAGCCGCTGGGTGCGGCGTATCTTCGTCAGGCGTCGACTCTGGTGCGCGGCAAGATGCTGCCGCTGGCATGGCGGCTCTACGAGAGCGAGACGCAGCGCAAGAGCTCAGAGCAAGCCGAGGCGGGTCAAGCGCCTTGGGGCGCCTTGGCCATGATCGCTCTGACGGTCGCCGCCCTGATCGCCGTGCAGGTGTACCTCTTCCGGCGCACCAAACGGCTGTTCAACGTCGGGCTCGTCGCGGCGACGCTTGTCGCGATCGGCGGGCTGGCCTGGCTGGCCGTTTCGGCGGCCGGCGTCGGGGCAGGCGTCCGGGAAGCCCGAGCCCATGGCACGGCTCAGCTCACAGCCATCGCCAAGGCCCGGATCGCGGGGTTGCAGGCCCACGCCGACGAAGCTATGACACTGTTCGCCAGCGAGGCCGACTTCGAGAAGGCCTATGACGACACGATGGCCAAGCTCGCCGGCCCGCTGGGCAGCCTTACCGCCGCGAAGGTCGTGATGAGCCAGCCCGATACGCGGGCGGCCATGGATGCGGCCGACCAGGCGCTCAAGAGCTGGATGACCGCACACGACGACATGCGCCGGCTGGCCGATGCCGGCGACCAAAAGGCCGCCGTCATGAAGGCGGACGAGCTGGTGAGGCTGGCGGATGATTACGACAGCCGGCTGGATGAGGCCATGCGGCAGGCGAGCGGCCGGTTCGAGACGGCGTCACGGGAGGCGCGCGCCGCGCTCTCCAGCACCGATATCGGCGTGGCCGTCCTCTTAGGACTGTCCGTGCTGCTTGCCGTTGCCGGCATGTGGCCGAGGATTGCGGAGTACCGATGAACCGGACACAGTCGTTACGCCGCAACGCCGCGGCCCTCACAGTCCTCGCCGCACTGCTCGCGAGCGGCTGCAGTCTTCTCGCGCACGACGATCCCACCGCCCAACCACAACCCTCGGCAGCCTCGCCAGCGCCGTTCCCACGGCCCATGCCGGACGGGGTCAAGGATCCCGCCGAGATCCCGGCAAGCCAGGCCGGTGTCGCCGATTGCGATCCGCGCAGCAGCTATCGCCCGATCTCACCGGCGCCCGCAAGCGCGAGCGCGACGTTGGCCCGGATCCGGACGCGCCGAGAACTCAAGGTCGGCACGAGCCAGACGGGATACCTCATGAGCTTCCAGGACAGTCTCACCGGAGACAGGTCTGGGTTCGAGGTGGACATCATTAAAGAGATCGCGAGTGAACTCGGCAAAGGCATCGAAGGCTTCAGGACCACGTTTGTCGAGGTGACTGCCGCGGATCGGCAGAAGGCGCTCAACGACGGGCTGGTAGATATCATGCTGCGCTCGGTCGCCATGACCTGCGCGCGCTGGAAGGAGACCGCGTTCTCCGCCGAATACCTCACCTCCGGGCAGCGCGTCCTGGTGAGCAAGACATCGCCGTTCGAGGGCATGGACTCGCTGGGCGGGCGGAAGGTGTGCGCGGCCCAGGGCAGCACCAATCTGGTGGCCATCGCCGCCGCCGGGTCGGGTCCCAAGCCGGTCTCGGCCCGCAACATCGCCGACTGCATGCTGCTGCTCCAGCAAGGCTATGTGGACGCCGTCTCATCCGGTGACGTGGTGCTCGCCGGTCTGGCCCAGCAGGACGGGACCACCCACATCGTGGGACCGCGGTTCACCGATGAGGCGATCGGCGTGGCCATCAGCCTCGACGCGATCGACCTTGTCCGGATCGTCAACGGGGTCCTGGAGCGCATCCGCGCGGATGGCAGCTGGGATCGGTTCTACGCCAATTGGTTGCAGCCCAGCCTGGATAAGGCGTCGGCGCCTGTGCCCCGGTATAGGGATTAGACAGGCATTCTCGCAAAGGATTGACATATGCAGGTACGGATTCAGGTCGGCGGCGGCACGGACGACGCGCAGGATATGGCCTCACTCAAGGACTGGTTTGACCACGACCCGAAGCTGCGCGGGCTCGTCAAGCCCGAGTCGAGCCCGCCCCCGCCGGGCAAGATGGGTTTCCCGGTCGATGCGCTGATCGCGTTGCTCGGCAACGGCGAAGCGATCGCCGCCATGGCCGCGTCGGTGACCACCTGGCTGCTGACCCGCCGCTCGCAGGTGAGGGTCAAGGTGACCGGCGAGCAGGGCCACAGTGTCGAGCTGGACATCCGCTCGACAAACGCGGAGAAGCTACTGCGCAGCGTGCTGGACGGGCCCGACCGGGCAGCGGGCGACGATGGCGCGGCTACCTGATCCGGCGGGATCGCGTGCCGTGCTCATCGGCACAAGCGGATACGCGGATCCGGAGCTGGCCGACCTCCCGCAGGTCAAGGCAAACCTGTCCGACCTGCGGGACGTGCTGACCGCACGGCAGGGTGCGGGGCTGCCCCCGGCACACTGCCGGCAGGTGCTGGATCCACCGGGTCCCAAAGAGGTGTACTCCGCGCTCACCTCGGCCGCCGCCGAGGCCGAGGACGTGTTACTGGTTTACTATGCCGGGCACGGCCTCACGTGGACCGGCAGGCACGAGCTGTGCCTCGGGCTTCCCGGCACAGCCGCAGAGCATGCGGGACCTACGGCATTGCGCTACGCCGATGTCAGACAGGCTGTTCTCGGGACCCGCGCCAGGATTCGCGTGCTGATCCTCGATTGCTGCTTCAGCGGGCGGGCGTTCGAGCGGACCCTGACGCGCCCGTCAGACGCGCTGCTCAGCGGGGCCGATGTGGACGGTGCGTTCGTCCTGACCGCCACGGAACCCAACGGGCTCGCCAGCGCTACGGGCGAGCGCAACACCCTGTTCACGGGCAAGCTTCTCCGTCTGCTGTGCGACGGTGTGCCGGACGGGCCGGAGCTGCTGACCCTCGACTTCCTGTTCACCCAGCTGTACGCCATCATGAAGGCCGACAATCAGCCGCTGCCAACGTGCAACAACCACAACTCGGCGGCGCATCTGGCCCTGGGACGCAATCGCGGGAGCCGCCGCCCCGACAGACTCATCGAAGAACTTCGCCAGGCCATCGGAGGATTGAGGGAGGCAGAGGACCTCGCCAGGCCTGTGCTCGGCGCCGTTCTGGACAGGTTTCTGGACCCGGATCCGCCTTCGCTTGCCGACGCCGCGACGCTCATCGATCGGCAGGTGGACGACGTGGAGGCGCGGGCCCGGCGCCTGGGTTGGACGGCTGCCCTCGTCGACGAGCTCAAGCCGTTGCTCGACGACTGCGCCACCGCGCGGCGCGCGGCCGAGCAATGCCACGACCTGGCGCGGGGCAGGCTCGGTCTGCGGGAACAGCTCCGCAACGAGCTGGTGATGTTCGAGGCGATGGCCCAGCGCAAAAGGATCGCGGAGATGCCGGAGATCCGCAGGCGGCGCCGTGAGGCCCACCGTCTGCTGTGGACCAAGCCCTGCGATCTTGAAGCGGCGCAAAGCGCATTGGGCATCTATGCCCGGCTCGTGATCGATGGGGAGGACATGACGTGAATCGTTGCGAGCGACCGGGCTGCCCCGGGACATACCGGCCCGACGGCTCCTGCGACTCGTGCGGTTACAAGTCCCGCACACCGGTTGATGCAAGCCCGGCGAAGGCAACCGTCCAGGACACTCCGCAGGCCGTGGGCATCACCCCGGCGACGACGGGCCGCGGGCGCACCCGGCTGGCGCAGGGCCGGCTCGGCGCGGGCATCGTCGAGATCCCACCGGTCCCCGCACGGGACCCGGCGTCGGCCGTGCTAAGCGACCCGAAGGTGCCGCCGTCACAGCAAAAGTGCCGCCAGTGCGGCAGGCCCGTCGGGCAGGCGCACAGCGATCAGCCAAGCTTCGCCGTGGGCTTTTGCTCGCACGATCGGACGCCGTTTTCCTTCGTGCCAACGCTCAAACAGGGGGATCTGGTCGACGGCCGGTATGAGGTCCTGGGCTGCATTGCCTACGGCGGTCAGGGCTGGATCTATCTCGCGCGCGACATCCGGCTCGGCGACACGGTCGCCGAACGATGGGTGGTGCTCAAAGGACTCATCGACACCAACGACAAGGACGCGCTGGCCGCATCGATCGAGGAACGCCGCTTCCTTGTCGAGGTGGACCATCCGAGCATCGTCAAGGTGCATGACTTCGTGCAGCACCCGAATCCGCAGACGCGGACATTGGTCGGCTACATCGTGATGGAATACCTGGGCGGACAGGCCCTGCACCTGCGGCGCCGCGCGCCCCTGCCCCTGCACGAGGTGCTGGCCTATGGGCTGGATGTGTTGCAGGCGCTCAGCTATCTGCACGAGAAGGGCCTGATCTTCTGCGATCTCAAGCCGCACAACATCATGCACGTCGGCAGCAGGATCAAGCTGATCGACCTGGGAGCGATGTTGCGTGTTGGTGTGGAGCCGCGGGCGATCTATGGCACGCCGGGCTTCCAGGCTCCGGAGGTCGAGCGGGAGAAGGATCCGCACCTGCCCTCGGTCGCCTCCGACATCTACGCGCTCGGGCGGACGCTCGCCGTGCTGAGCCTTCCGTTCGAAGAGTTCAGCACGAAGTTCCGCCACAGGCTGCCCGATCCGCGCGACATATCGCTGCTTGCGAAGCAGGAACCGTTCTATCTGTTGCTGCAGCGCGCGACCGACCCGGATCCGGCACTGCGCTTCGAGTCGGCCGAGGCGATGCGAGACCAACTGCTCGGTGTGCTGGCCGAAGCGGTGGCCAACAGGGACGATCAACCATGCCCGACGATATCGACATGCTTCACAGCCGAGCGGCAGCCGTTCGGCGTCGAGCCCGGTCAAAAGATCGATTGGGCGGCGGTCCCGCGTGCCCTGCCCATGCCGCTTGTGGACCTCTCCGACCCGAGCGCGCAGACTCTCGCGACGCTGGGCGCCGCACAGCCGGACGAACTGATCCAGGCCTTGACCGCGCTTGCGGAGCACAGCCCGGAAGTGTTGCTGCGGCTCGCCGAGGCACACCTCGCGCTGGGCGACGCGACCGAGGCCGGGGCAAGCCTCACGGCCTTCGAGAAGGCCTCGCCGCAGGACTGGCGTGCTGTCTGGTACCGGGGGATGCTCGCGTTGTCGGACAATCAGCCCGGGGACGCCGCCGGACTCTTCCGATCGGTGCGCGCCGGGCTGCCCGGCGAGCTCGCGCCTCAGCTGGCGCTGGCCGCCGCCCTGGAGTGTGCCGGCAATGACGAGGCGGCAGGCGCGCTCTACCAACGGGTTTGGCGCACGGACACCGGTTTCGTCAGTGCGGCCTTCGGCCTGGCGCGGGCACTGCGCCGCGGCGGCGATCCAGCGGCGGGGATCAAAGCCTTGGATCGCGTGCCGCAAACCTCCAGCCAATACACCAACGCGCAGGTGACCGCGATCCAAACCCGACTCCATCAGGCCGCGATCAAGGACCTCATGGATGCCGAGGCCCGGCTCCGGCGGCTCCAAATGGACACCGAGCGGTACAAGAGACTAACCATCGACCTACTCACGAAGGCGCTTGATTGGGTGTGCCGTCAGTCGAGCGGCGCTCACGCGGGCACGGTGCTCGGGCATCGGCTCGACGAGCGCGAGCTGCGCTTCGGCCTGGAGGACGCCTACCGGGCGCTGGCCAAGCTGGCCGGCAGCGACGAGGAGCGGTCCAGATTGGTGGACCACGCCAACGAGATCCGGCCGAAGACACTGGTTTAGTTAGGTGCGAGGATGATTTCCTTCGAGGCAAACATCGATCAGAACAAGTATCTTCCGGCCGACGGCCGCGTGATGAACGCCGCGATCTCGTTGACGTGCACCGCGGGCGCCGGTGAGATCGGCTCCGCCACGCCCACCGCGGCTCAGGTCATCATCATCGACTGTTCCGGGTCGATGGCGGGCGGCAAGCTGCACGAAGCGAAGAAGGCCGCCGTCGCCGCCATCGACGTGCTGCGCGACGGCGTGGCCTTCGCGCTCATATCAGGTACCACACAAAGCCATATGGTTTATCCATCGACGGAGAGCATGGTCTCTGTCTCCGTGCGGACCCGTGAGGAGGCCAAAAAAGCGCTGCGCTACCTGACCGCTGACGGCGGCACGGTGATCGGCACCTGGCTTCAACTGGCCGGACAACTGCTGGCCACGCAGAAGGCGAAAATCAAGCACGCGATTCTGCTCACGGACGGGCGCAACGAGCACCAGGGCTTCGATGAGCTCCTTCGGGTCCTACGGGAGTGCGAGGGCAGGTTTGTCTGCGACAGCCGCGGCGTCGGCACGGATTGGGACGCGAAAACGCTGCTGGCGATCTCCGAGACGCTGCTCGGCACGGCCGGCGCCCTCATCGAGCCGCAAGGACTGGCGCGGGAGTTCAGGGCCATCGCCGAGAACGTCATGGGCAAGTCCGTCGGTGACGTGTCGCTGAGCCTGTGGACCCCCGATGACGTCCGCGTCCGGCTGCTTCAGCAGGTCTCTCCCCAGATCGTCGACCTCACGGACCGCGGGTCGCCGGCAGGCCCGCACAGAAGGGACTACCCGACGGGTCAGTGGGGTGCCGAAACCAAGATTTACCACCTCGTGGTCGAGGCACCCTCGGACGACGTCGACGTGGAGCGAGCCGTGGCCCGTGTGAGCGTCCTCGCGGGCGGCCAGGAATTGCTCGAGCAGACCGTCTGGATCCAGTGGACCGACGACCTGCGATTGTCAACGCAGGTCAATCCCTTGGTGGCGCACTACTCCCGGCAGACGGAACTGTCCGAAAGCGTGCGGGAAGGGCTCGCGGCCAAAGACGCGGGCCACATCGAGGTCGCGACGGCGAAGCTGGGCCGGGCCGTCCAACTGGCCACGGAGTCAGGACATCACGACACCCTCAAGGTGCTCAAGGACATTGTCGAAATCATCGATGCGAGCACCGGCACGGTGCGGCTGCTGCGCCATGTCGATGCCGTCCATGCCGAGATGGTGATGCTGGAGTCGCGCAAAACCACCGTGATCCGCCGGGGCATGGGAGGGTGAGATGCCGGATCCCACAACGGAATGGGACTGCCCGACGTGCCGCCTGATGGCGGAGGGGGACTACTGCGGGCGTTGCGGCTCCGACCGGCACGGCGCAACCCCGCCACCGGATTCGCCGGACTGGGTGGCGGTCGCGCACGCGGACCACGAATACTTCCGGTTCATATGCGAGATCGGCGGGCCCGACATCGCCTCGATAGAATTCCCGAGGTTTCACCACGAGCGCACCTTCCAGCTTCGCGGGGTGAAAATGCTCATCGGCAGGCACAGTGTCAGCCGGGGCATCAATCCGGAGATCGACCTCACCGGCCCACCGGAGGACGCTGCTGTCGGCCGTTCTCACGCGCTGCTCCTGCGCCAGGCAGGCGGCACATGGAGCGTCGTTGATCTGAAATCGACCAACGGCACATATGTCAACGACTTCCGATCCCCTCCGCTCAAGCCGCACGAGGAGACGCCGCTGAGCCACGAGGATCGCCTCTACCTCGGCGCCTGGACCAGGCTGACAATCCGGCTCGACGACGAAGGCCGCGCCCGCCCTGTCTACTAAGCGGTCGCGGTGGCCGGTCGTCATCTTCAGCCGCTGGTAGCAGGTGCCCGGCGGCTTAACGGCCGTCGAGCTGCCGGGCACCCACGGCTCGCGGGTGCAGATCGGGAAACGAGTTGTCGCCGAAGAGGATCCGGGCCGCGGCGGCACGGCCGGCACGGCAGCGCAGCAGTGCCACCGCGGCCTCCGCGGCGACCGGGGATCGGATGCCGGCCAGCACGCGGCGCAGCAACAGCCGCCCGCGGAAGCGGGCACGCAACGCCGCCCCGTCATAACGGAGCAAGACGCGTTGGTCGCCGGTGCGCAGGTATCCGGTGGCGACCGCCGCGGCCAGTTCGGACATGCGCAGGCACGGGTCCAGCCCGCCGGCCGTCAGCGGCGACACCGCGCCTGCGGCGTCCCCGACGAGCAGCCCGGCGGGGCACGCAAGCCGTTGCAGCACACCGCCGACCGGGATCGGACCACCCCGGCGCTCGACCGGGCCGGTGGGCGCGGCGCGGCCGGGCGCTCCGGCGGCGAAGGCGTCCAGCAGGTGGCGGATGCCGGTGCGCATGGCGTCCGGATATCCCGCGACACCGACATGCGCGTGCCGGCCGTCGTCGATGACCCAGCCCAGGTATCCCGGGGCGAGGCGGGGATCGAGCACGCAGTGAAACGCGGGCGTGGCCGTGCCCGGCGCGACCGGGTGGACGATTTCGGCGCCGACGAGGAACCGCCGGTTTAGGTCAAGGCCGAGATCGCGTGCCACCCGGGAGCGGGCGCCGTCCGCGCCGACGATGAACCGGGCCTTGACCGGCGTTGCGCCCGCGAAGTGAACGATGCCCGTCGATGCGCTCAGATAGCGTACCCCCAAATGGATTTGAGCCCCTGAAGCCCGCGCCGCGTGGTGTGCGTGTTGGTAGACGGCCGCCATGTCGGCCACTCGGTATTCGTCGCGGTCGCTGGTGAGCCGGATCGGCGCCCGCCGCGACGGCGGATAGAGGAGCACGTCGCGGACGCCGGGGCCGAGCAGGTGGTCGGGCAGGTCGAAGTCATCGAGCGTCCGGCGCACGAAGATCCCTGTCGTGCGGATGCCGGTCGACAGCGACCGGCGGCGGTCGACCACCATCACGTCCAGTCCCCGCTGCGCGAGCAGGCGGGCGGTGTGCAGGCCCGCCAGGCCCGCACCCACCACGAGCACGTCTACGGTCGGCATATCAAAGGTCGCGGCGCTGGAAGGCTATCCCTGCCAGGCCGAGGATGAGGGCAACCCAGACGCCGGCCCAGCCCAGATAGGCGGTGGTGGGCGGGGCCTGGCTGACGAGCGGGTGGCCGATGAGTTGCGGCCCAAGCAGAACCGGATCCTGGAAGGCGTGCATCGCGCCGCGCCACAGGCCGTCGGTGGGCAGGATCATCTGTGAGACGGTGCCGACCCGGGCCACGCTCTCGTTGTCGAGGGCATCGCCGACCCCGCCGACCACGCCCGCGACCCACGTGGCGCCGAAGAGGCCGACCGCGACGATGCCGGAGGCCATCGGTGAGATGGCGGTGGACAGCAGCAGGCCGAGGGTGAGCAGTGCCGTCGTCTGGGCCGCGAGCAACAACAGACCCGCCACCGGTTGCGGCGGCCAATAGCCCACGGTGGCCCGGACGATGAGCAACTGGGCGAGCCCGGCCACGATCACGAAGCCACTGCCGAAGGCCATCAAACCCAGCCACTTGCCCAGCAGCACAGCGAATCGGCGGATCGGCCGGGCCAGGACCGCAAGCGCGATCCCGGACTCGACCTCGCCGGCGAGAGTGGGACCGGCCAGGAACGCCGTGCCGAGCGCGGCGATCAGGCTCAGGCCGAACATCACCAGGTTGAGCACGATGGCGGACGCGATCCGGGCTTCCCCGCTGGTGAGGCCGCCGAATTCGGCGTCGATGCGGGAGAAGCCCCAGGCGCTCAGCGCCAGCAGGATGACCGTCAGCACGGCCAGCGAACGCAGCACCCGCCGGCGTGCCACCTCCCGGAGGGTGAGGGCGGCGACGGTGAACACGGTTTGGGCGGTCATTGTCGCTCCTCGGTAGCACCCGTGCGGAGGATGTCCAGCAGCCGCTGCTCGAGGCTGATCCGCCCGGGCTCGACCGCGTGGACGCGCACCCCGAGTCCGACCAGATCGGCCACGAGATCCGGGACGGTGTCAGGGTTTGCGTCCTCGTCGGCGGGCAGGGCGAGGGTGAACGAGTCTCCACTTTGGACGATAGGGCCGGCCGCGGCGAGCCGTGCCCGCGCCTGCGGGCTCACCTCGTCGAGCCGCAGCCGCAACTCACGCTGGCCGAGCAGCTCCGCGAGCGTGCCGGATGCGGCCACCTTGCCCTTGTCCAGGATGACGACCCGATCGCAGACCCGCTCCACCTCGCCGATGAGGTGGGAGTTGAGCAGGACGGCGACCTGGCGGGCCTTGAGGGCCAGCAGCAGGTCCCGGACATCGGCCCGGCCGAGCGGGTCCAGGGCGCTGGTCGGTTCGTCGAGCACGACCAACTCGGGCCGGGCCACCAGCGCGACGGCCAGCCCCAGGCGTTGCTGCATGCCCTTGGAGAAGCTGCCCACACGGTCGCCGGCGCGGTCGGCGAGGCCGACCAGGGCCAGGCACTCGGCCAGCCACTCGCGCCGCTCCTGCACCGGCACGGCGACGCCGGCGAGCCGGACGTGCAGGGTCAGCACCTCGGCGGCGGTGAGCCACGGCTGGTATCGGAAAAGCTCTGGCAGATAACCGACGCGGACCCGGGCACGCGGGTCCGCGGCCGGCCGGCCGAGCAGCAGCACCTCACCCGCGTCCGGCCGGACCAGGCCGAGCAGCATCTTGATGATGGTGGTCTTGCCTGCTCCGTTGGGTCCGAGCAGACCCACCACTTCCCCTCGGCCGACCGTGAAGGACACGTCGTCGACCGCGACCCGCCGCCGGTATCGCTTGCGCAGGCCCGAACACCACACCGCCTGCGCGGGGGACACCTCGGCCGCCGGACGTTGCGCGGTGGCGGTGGAGCCCGCGGTCACCGGTCCCACCGCAGCCCGCGCGCCACCGACAGCACCTCGTCGGCGCGCAGCGATCCGCCCACGGCGGTGACGACGCCGTCCCGCACCCAGACCACGCCCGCCATCAGGCCGTCGCGTGAGGTGAGCACCGTGGCCGGCGCCCCGCCGACGTCCGCGGTGGAGGTCGTCATCTTCTCGTCCACGACAAACAGGGGCAGCGTCGTGCCGTCGCCGGAGAAGCCGCGCAACTGCGACGCGATGTCCTTGGGCAGCATGGGCAGCGACAGCAGGTAGTCGCGGGCCACCTGGAACGGCACGCCCGAGGAGTACACGGTGGGTGCCACCGCGCGGGCCACGATCAGGGACGGCACCGAGCGGCCTTCCGACCAGACGGCGACGAGCCGGGGACCGGCGACCAACCGGAACTGGCTCCCGTCCAGGCCTGCCGGTGGCGGCGGCAGCGTCTGGCCGGACGCGGCGGCGGTCTGCGCCGCCTTCGCGGCCGAGAAGGTGAACGTCGCGCTCACCCGCCCGCCGGCGCGGTATGTGGGCTCACCCGTGACGCCGCGAGGCAGCTGGCTCACCCGCGGGACGGAAAGTCCGGTGATCTGCTGCGCGGCCGCGGCATCGGCGACCTTGGCCGCGTCGGCTTCCTCGGTCACCTCGAGCTCGCCGAAGGCGGACAGCTCGGGCAGCTTGACCAGGTCGGCCTTTGGCGCGGTGACCGGGGCGATCCGCTCGGCACGGAAGATCTGCAGCCAGTCCGTGGCGACCGCGACACCGGCACCGGATACGAGGGCGACGACCGCGGCAACGGCGATCACCGGGCTGCGCAGCGCCGCACGCCACCGCAGGCCGTGGGCGGGCGCGGCCACCCGCCGGGGCCTGCCGACGACGACCGTGTGGGACAGGCGGCGCCATGCGTCCTCGACGTCCTCGGCGTCGGTGGTGACCTCGAAGCGCAGCGCCGCACCGGCCATCGCCGCGTCCTGCCGGGCGATATCCAATTTGGACAGACATCGCGGGCAGCCCGCGACATGCTCTCGATCGGCGCCGGTGACGCCGGCGGGCTCATCCACGAGCCGGCGCAACGTGCCGTCAGTCGGATGACGCATCACGATTCAACTCCTTGCGTAGGGCGGATTCGGCGCGCCGCACGATCGTGCCGACGCTGCCGGGGGACAGATCGACAGCAGCCGCGACCTCGGCGTAGCTGAGGCCGCTGTGCCGCAGGACCAGGGCGACGGCCTGCCTGCGGGGCAGCCGTGCCAGCGCCGACCGCACCCGGCGGCGCTCGTCGAGGGTCACGACCACGTCGGCCACATCCGGGCTGACGCGGTCGCGATCGCCGGCGCCATTGCCGGCGGCTTCCTCGCGGGAGGCGCGACGACGGCCGGAACGCAGATGGTTCAGCGCGGTGTGCGCCGCCGCGACGGACAGCCATCCCATCGCCTCCGCCGCCGGGACCGACGAGCGCCCGAATGCCAGGAACACCTCCTGGGCAACGTCTTCGGCCTCGTCGCGGGAGCCGAGCACCCGCGCGGCCACCCCGACGACCCTCGGATATGCGGTGCGGAACACCTGCTCGAGATCGGGACGTGTGGTCCCTCTCCCCGCGGGAGGGGATAGCACCGGCCGGGCGACGGTGGCCAGCGCGGTGTCACCGTGCCCCGCGCGCTCGACGTTTTCCTCCACACCTGCAGAGCACCGCCGGTCCTCCAGATGTGACACCTTCCGCCGCATGATCAGTCACCCAACCCTAGTAGCTCTATACGTTGAAGTGCGATGCATAGTAGTGTTAGGTATAGAGTCGGTACAACCCCGTTAGGTGTGCAAGAGGTGATGGTGTTGAGGAGATT
>JBIOYB010000455.1:0-4052 GCA_044869915.1 Allorhizocola sp. | reverse complement strand
TTCGTGGACCTCTTCACCACCGCGTTACAGCCCGACGAGTTGCTGGTCGAGATCCGCGTGCCACGGCTCGAGGGCTGGGGCACCCACTATGCAAAGGTCAACCGCACGGCGCAGGCGTGGGCGACGGTCGGCGTGGCCGTGGCGGTCCGCCGATCCAACGGCGCGATCGCGGAGGCACGCGTCGCGCTGACCAGCATGGGCCCGACCCCGGTGCGGGCCGTCGCCCTCGAGCAGGCCATCGGAGGGTCTACTTTGGACGAAGCAGCGGCACTGGCCACGGACGGCACGTCGCCTCCGAGCGACACCATCGCCTCGGCCGAATATCGAGCACACATGGCCCGCGTGCTCACCAAGCGGGCGCTCAAAGCGGCGGCGGGGCTGTAGCAAATGGAGCTGACACACGAGTTCACCGTTGCCGCACCGGTGGAGCGGGCGTGGGCCGTCCTGCTGGACGTGGAGCGGATCGCGCCGTGCATGCCGGGTGCGACGCTGACCTCCTTCGACGGCGAGGCGTTCACGGGCACGGTGCAGGTCAAGCTCGGCCCGGTCAACCTCACCTATGCGGGCAAGGGCCGGTTCGTCTCGCGTGACGAGGCAGGCCGGACCGTGGTCATCGAGGCGTCCGGCAAGGACAGCCGGGGCAAGGGCACGGCCGCCGCGACCGTCACGGCCAGCCTCCGGGAGGAGGGGGCCGAGACGCGCGTCAGCGTCGTCACCAAGCTCAACATCACGGGTTCGGCGGCGCAGTTCGGCCGCGGCATGATCGGTGAGGTCTCGGGCCGCCTGGTGGGCCAGTTCGCCGACTGCCTGTCCGGGACCATGGCCTCCTCGCCTGATGGGGCCGCCCCGGTCGAGGAGGTCAAACCGGTTGACCTGCTTGAGGTTTCGGGCGCGAAGCGGGTGCTGCCGTATGTGCTGATGGGTGTCGGTGCGGTGGCCGTCGTGGCAGTCATCGTGTGGTTGCTGTTCTAATTGAAGATTGTGGACGTCCGGATAGAGGTGCTGGGGCCGTGCCGCGCTTGGCGTGGTGGTGAGGCGCTCGACCTCGGTCCGGCCGGCCAGCGCGTCGTGCTCGGATTGCTGGCGCTCGCCTGCGGGCGCCCGCTGAGCCGCAACGAGATCGCGGCCGGGCTCTGGCTCGACCGGCAGCCGCCGGTGAGCGCGGCCAACGTGATCCAGACCTACGTCAAAAACCTCCGCCGGCTGCTGGAGCCGGGCCGGCCGCGGCGCGCGGCCAGCACGATCCTGCGTCAGATCGGTGACGGCTACGCGCTGTGCGTTCCGGAGTCCGCCGTGGACCTGTTCCGGTTTCGGGACGGGGTGGCAGCGGCCACAGACCTGGATTCGCTCGAGCGCGCGCTCGCCCTATGGCACGGCCCGCCGCTGGCCGACGTGCCCGCGCTGGCCGCCCATCCGCGTGTGCTCGCGCTGACCGACGAGCGGCACGCGGCGCTCGCCCGCTACGGCGCGATGGCGATCGCGGTGGGCCGGGCCGCCGACGGGCTGCCCGCGTTGGAGGAGGCGGTGGCCGCGCAACCGCTCAACGAGGCGTGGCAGGCCCTGCTCATCGGCGCCTACCAGGCCGCGGGGCGGCGCAGGGAGGCGTTCGCGGCTTTTCATTCGGTACGCCGGCTCCTCGCCGACGAGCTCGGCGTCGATCCCGGACAGGAGCTGTCGTCGGCGCACGCGGCGCTGCTGCACGCCGATTCGCCGATGGACGGTGGCGGCATACCGGCGCAACTTCCGGCCGACGCGCCGCACTTCGTCGGCCGGCGCGCGGAGCTCTCGCAGCTCGACGTGATGTCCGGGGTGGTCGTGGTGTCGGGAGCGCCCGGGGTGGGCAAGACCGCGCTCGCCGTGCGGTGGTCGCACCGGATCGCCCACCGCTTCCCCGACGGCCAGCTTTATCTAAACCTGCGCGGGTTCGACCCGGCCGGAGGAGCGATGGAGCCGGCCGACTCGGTGCGCTGGTTTCTCGACGCGCTCGGCGTGCCGCCGTCCCGCCTCCCGTCCACTGTGGACGGACAGGCCGCGCTGTACCGCAGCCTGCTGGCCGGCCGGCGCATGCTCATCGTGCTCGACAACGCGCGCGAGGTGGCGCAGGTGCGCCCGCTGCTGCCCGGTGCGCCCGGCTGCCTGGTGCTGGTCACCAGCCGCAACCAGCTGGCCAGCCTGGTCGCGGCCGAGGGCGCCCATCCGCTGCCGCTCGACCCGCTCGGCCCGGCCGAGGCGCGCGAGCTGCTGGCCCAGCGCATCGGCGCCGCCCGCGCGGCGGGCGAGCCCGGCGCGGTCGACGAGATCCTCGACCGGTGCGGCGGGCTGCCGCTCGCCCTCGTGATCGCGGCCGCGCGCGCGGCCATGAGCGCCAACCTGCCGCTGGCCGCGCTGGCCGATCAGCTGCGCCGCGACCGCGACCGGCTCGACGCCCTCACCACGGGCGATCCCGGCACGGATCTGCGTGCGGTGTTCTCCTCGTCGTATCGGGCCCTCGCGCCCGACGCGGCAAGGCTGTTCGGTCTGCTGGGCCTGCATCCGGGGCCCGACATCTCCATCCCGGCGGCGGCGAGCCTCGCGGCGGTGCCGGTCGCGTCGGCGCGCAAGCTGCTGGGCGAACTGGTCCGGGCCAACCTCGCGGCCGAGCAGACCGTCGGCCGGTTCACCCTGCACGACCTGTTGCGCGCCTTTGCCGCCGAGGCCTGTGCGGGCGAGCCCGACCGGGGCGCGGCCACCTCGCGCATGCTCGACCACTACCTGCACTCGGCCTATGCCGCCGACCGGCTGTCGCACCCGGCACGGGATCCGCTGGCGCTCGACCCGCCCGAGTCCGCGGTCGCGCCCGAATATCCTGCCGACCCCAAGGACGCGCTGTCGTGGTTCGCCGCCGAACGGGCCGTGCTCACCGCGGCGGTCGAGCGCGCCGCGGCCGTGTCCGACCGGCACGCTTGGCAGCTGGCCTGGTCGCTGTCGACATTCCTCGACGTGCGCGGGCACTGGGACGAGCTCGCGACCACGCAGCGCACCGCGATCACCGCCGCGCAGCGGGCGGGCGATCCGCGGGGGCGGGCCGACGCGCACCGGCTGCTGGCCCGCGCACACACGCGCCTGCACCGCGACGACGACGCGCAAGTGGAGTTGATGCGCGCCCTGGAGCTCTACCGCGGGCTGGGCGACCTGAGCGGGCAGAGCAACACGCACCTCAACCTGGCGCTGGTGCGGGAGCGTCAGGGCCGGCCCGCCGAGGCGCTCGAGCACGCGCGGCAGGCGCTCGACCTGTTCCTGGAGCTGGGCGAGGAGCACGGGCAGGCGCGCGCGCTCAACGCGGTCGGCTGGTATCACGCGCTGCTGGGCGACCACGCACGGGCGCTGAGCCTGTGCAGGCAGGCGTTGGGGCGCTTGGAGGAGCTCGACGACCGGATCGGGCAGGCGACCACTTTGGACAGTCTCGGGTACGCGCATCATCATCTCGGCGACCACGAGCGGGCGGTGGCACACTTCGAGCAGGCCATGGGCATGTACCGAGAGCTGGGCGACCGGCACCTCGAGGCGTTTGTGCACATGCACCTCGGCGACGCGCACGAGTCGGCTGGCAACGCGCAGGCGGCGCGGGCCGCGTGGCGGGAGGCGCTGGCCATCCTCGAGCAGCTCGACCAGCCGGAGGCGCAGCGGGTCCAGGCCAGGCTGGCGCCTGCGTCGGCCGAGCCCGGCGGTTCCCTCGGCCGTCCAATCGCGATCCAGTCGAGGTCCAGTCGACGCTGACAAGATGATGGCTCGACCCGGCACCGCCACGCGAGAGGGGAGCGCCCTCGATCCGGGCCGCGGGGAGGTGCCTCCTCAATCGCTCAAGAGGAGACATTGATGCGATCCATTTTGAGACGCGGTGTAACGAGGTCGTTCATCCTGTCGTTTGCCATGCTGGCCGCGACCGTCGTCGCCCCCGCACCGGCCCAGGCGGCATATGCCCCACCGATCCCGTTGACTATGCAGATCATCGGCTCCACGTCCGGCGGCGCCTCGCTGACGCTCGGCCGTGTCCAGGGCAGCGTCCAGTTCGA
>JBIOYB010000454.1:0-33847 GCA_044869915.1 Allorhizocola sp. | reverse complement strand
GGTCGCCGTGCGCCGCAGGCTGCCCTGGTGAGCCCGGCGCTGCGGCGACCAACCCGTGGGGCGAGGTCGCGATGTGGGACCCGTGGGGCGAGGCCGCGATGTGGGACCCGTGGGGCGAGGCCGCGATGTGGGACCCGTGGGGCGAGGCCGCGATGTGGGACCCGTGGGGCGAGGTCGCTATGAGGGATTCGCGGAGCATGAGCCAGCAGGCGGCCAGCACGTCGGGCGCGGGCGAGTGCAGGCTCACCGGTGGGGCGAGCATGCCGAAGTCGCGTTCGACCTGGCGGTAGACGGCTGCGACCAGCCCGGCCGCGGCGCGGGGAGGCACGGGGGCGACGTGCCGCACATGCGCTACGGCCGGGCGGCGGGTGGCCCACGCGAGCAGCTCACCCATAGACTGCCACCCGCCTGGACGAGTCCCGCGCGGGGAACTTCTTGGCACGCACGGGATCGCTCAAAGGTAGCGAACCGCCATAGCCGACCGCGATCCCGCGCTGCTGCGCGGCGCGCACGATGCCGGGCATGGCCCGCTCCGCTAGGGCCGCAATGGTCAGCGCCGGATTGACCGTCAGCGCGCCCGGCACGGCCGAGCCGTCGGTGACGAAAATCCCCGGATGGCCGCGCAGCTCGTGCCGATCGTCCAAAGCAGACGTCTGCGGGTCATCGCCGATGCGGCACGACGCCAACGGGTGCACAGTGTAGGCGCCCACAAGCTCATTCGTCCACGGCATCACCTTCGCCAAGCCATCGCGCTCAAGGATGTCCTTGATGTCGGCGTCGGCCAGCGCCCACCCGCGCCGCGTATTGGCGGTGGGCCGGTAGCTCAACGGGCCGTGGCCGAGCATCTGCTGGGAGAAACGATTCGCATTGCCTGTTTCGGGTGGCGGCCCGAAGACCCCCTCATTGTCGTCCTCGGACATGATGAAGATGGTCAGCCACGACTGCCAGCGCTTGAGCATCTCCTTCTTCTCGACGCCGAACCAGGTCGGCCCGGTCGCCTCCGGCGCCTGAGCCAGGATGGTGCCCAGTGCGGGCGGGAAGTAGAGCTGCTCCAACGAATATCTCTCGAACTCGGGCAGGGCGCCGTCGAGTCGATCCCATGAGGCGACGACCGGGCCGCGGCCAATCTGGTACCCACTATAGGATTGTCCATTGGGACGGGACAGGCCGAGCACGTCGCGGACCTTGTCCTCATCGAAGACGGCCGTGTTGAGGCGCTCGCCGTTTCCGGAAAAGTATTTTCCGACGGCGTCGGGCATCTTGCCCAGATGCGGCTCGGACCGTTGCAGGATAACGGGAGTGGCGCCAGCCCCGGCCGCGACGATGACCAGCTTCGCGTCGATGGCGCCACTGTCGTGCAGAATCCGATAATCCTCGCCATCGACGATCCGGTAGTGCACGCGATAGCTGCCGTCCTCGTGCCGCGTCAGGTGCTGCACCTCGTGCAGCGGCCGGATTTCGGCGCCGTGCGCCACCGCCGCCGGCAGATAGTTGAGCAGCAGCGAACGCTTCGCGTCGAAGCGGCACCCGGCCATCATCCAGTTGCAGTTGGTGCACTCGTCGACATCGATGGCCGACGGCACCGGGTTGGCCGTGCGGCCGGCGTGGTCGCACGCCGCCGCCCACAGCCCGCCCGCATAGGGGACCTTGTCCCACGACTGCTTGGTCACGGGCAGCGCCTCGGTCACGCGGTCATACCACGGCTCGAGGGCGTCGCGGGTGATGGCCGCCGGCCACATGCGCCGGCCCAGGCCGCCGCGCCGCTCGAACACAAACCGGGGCGCGCGCGGCATCGTGGCGAAGTAGACCACGCTGCCGCCGCCCACACAATTGCCGCCGAGCACGCTCATGCCGTCGCCGACGACGAAGTCGAAAACCCTTGTGTATGAAGAGCCTAGCTTGAAATCGTGGTCGAACTCGTCGGCATTGAGCCACGGACCGCGCTCGAGGATTATCACGCGCGCCCCGCCCGCGGCCAGATGGTAGGCCGCGATCGCGCCGCCGAAGCCGCTGCCGATCACGAGAACATCTGTCTTCTCTATGGTTGTGCTCATGCGAGGCTCCCGTTTTCACTGGTCTGAGGGTGCGGTGTCGAAAGTGGACGGCCGTAGGAGTAGTCCGGGAAGCGCCACAGCCCATCGGCTTCGGGCCGCGCGAAGCCCATCGCGGTCAGGCCCGGGTGCCCGGCCGCAAGCGCCTCGCCCGTGCTCAGGTGCGCGGCGCTGTCGAAAGCCATGTTGCTGAACAGCGCCACCCCCACCCACATCGCCTTCTCCGGGTGATCGGGGGCGGTCAGGCTCTGGATCAGCGCCACGCGATCCGAATAGGACAGTGCGACGAACGGCGGTACCGAATCGTCAAGGGCCAGGCCGTGCTCGCCGGCATGGCCCAGGGCGTGCGCGTTGAGCAGGTGCATCAGCCCTTCGAGCGAATCGGCCAGCCCACCGGCGGGGTGCTCCAGCAGCTCCACCGCCCCCGCGGCCACCGCTCCGCCACCCTCGGCCACACCGGCGATGGCGCGATCGCCCGGTGAGCGCTTCTCACCCGGGATGATCGTGTCGGCGAATGCCTCGAGCGTCATTGTCCGGGCATCGAATTCGGGCAAGTCGGCGTCTGGCATGGGTCACCTCCGAAGGAGCGAAAATGAAAAGATGCCGTGGGTATAGGTGAAACCAGCGATCTGGCGAGACGCATCTTCTGACGTGCTGGCATCGCGCCGGCATCGTGCCGGCCGCGCAACCGGAATGGATAGCGCGCTGGTAGACGCGGCTTCTTCCAGATTGCTTAGTGATCGGCATTGCGGTGCAACGATGTTGGTCGATACTGGGACGCATGGTGGTGCAGCGTATGGTCTCCTCGGTCGTGCAGCGTCAAGTGAAGTACGTGAACCCGGTCGCTCCGAGGGCGGCAAGGGGTTTGGTAGCCGACGTCTACGCTCAGGTCTCCGACGAGATGCGGCTCGTTGTGCCGCCTGTTCTTTTGCATTCTCCGCGGCCGGATGTGCTTGCCGCCTATTGGATGCTGTTGCGTGAGCCGCTCCTGCCGTCACGCAGGGTCGACCGGACGACGAAGGAGGCGGTGGCCACCGCGGTCTCGGTGGCCAACATCTGCCCCTACTGCGTCGACATGCACAGCGTCGGCATGTATGACCTGGCCACCGAGCACGACGCGGAGGCGCTCGTGTCCGACCGGGTGGGCGAGCTCGAAGACCCGCGCCTGCGCGAGATCTCGGCCTGGGCAAGGGTGGCACACCTGCCCGGGTCGGAGCCGCCGTTCCCGGTCGAGGACCGGCCCGAGCTGATCGGCGTCGTCGTGAGCCTGCACTACCTGACCCGCATGGTCAACGTGTTCCTGTCGCCGTTCCTCGTGCCGCCGCGGCTTGGGCCGGTCGCGCGGCGCCGGTTCAAGCGGGGGGCGAGTCTGGCGCTGCGGCCGACGCTGCGCGACCCGCGCGAGCCCGGGCGCTCGGTGGGGCTGCTGCCGGAGGTCGCCATCAGACCCGGCTGGGCCGCCGGCCAGCCGCACATCGAGGCGGCGGTGGCGCGGGCCGGCGCGGCGTTCGACGCGGCCGGGCGGCGGTCGCTGTCGCCCGCGGTACGCGACATCGTGTCGGCGCGGCTGGACCAGTGGCGAGGCGAGGAGACGGGCCTGAGCCGGGCGTGGTGCGAGCAGTTGATCGCGGGGCTGCCGGAGGAGGATCGCGCGGCCGGACGGCTCGCTCTGCTCACGGCGCTCGCGTCGTATCAGGTGGACGCGGACGTGGTCGGCGAGTTCCAGCGGTGGCACCGGGGCGACGCGGTGCTCGTCGACGCGGTGGCGTGGGCGTCCTTCGCCGCCGCGCAGCGGATAGGCGCGCTGTATGAGCCGTGCGGCGTACCAGGAAAAAGAGCATTTTAAAAGAATCCACCGCCGTCACCTGCAACGTATGAATAGGCACAACGACCCTTACCGATGGTGGGAGGTACCCTAATGAATGGGGCGAAACACCGCACCTGGCTCAACATTTTCATGGTGATCGTGCTCGCCCACTGGGCGGAACACCTCGCCCAGGCCTTCCAGATCTACGTGCTCGGGCGGCCGACCGCACAGTCGCGCGGCGTGCTCGGGCAGTTCTTCCCCTGGCTGGTCAAGTCGGAGTGGCTGCACTACGGGTACGCGCTGGTGATGCTGATCGCATTGTTCGCGCTGCGCAAGGGATTCGTCGGCCGGAGCAAGGGATGGTGGACGGCGGCACTGGTGATCCAATTCTGGCACCACATCGAGCACCTGCTGCTGTTTGTCCAAGCACAGACCGGGACATTCTTCTTCGGCAAGACCGTGCCGACGAGCATCGCCCAGCTGATCATCCCGCGCGTCGAGTTGCACCTGCTCTACAACACGATCGTGTTCATCCCGATGGTCGTGGCGATGTATCTGCACCTGCGACCGACAATGTCCGAACTGGACCGAGCGGTGTGCTCATGCGTGGCAGCGCCGGCGCGCTGATCGTCCTGGCCTTATCCGCGACCATCACCGTACAGCCCGCGGATGGCTCGACCGTCGTCGAGCCGCCCACGGAGGTGTGGGTATCCATCCCGGACGGTGGTGTGCGGGAGGCGCACCTGACGGTGGCGTCCGAGACGGGGGTGGCTGTCACGACCGGCCCGGCGGCAACGCGCGCCGACGTGGTGGTCGTGCCGGTGCGCATCGTCGACGACGGCACCTATCTGGTGGCCTACCACATGGTGCGCACCGACGGGCAAGTGTTAGCCGGAGTGACCAGTTTTGGCGTGGGCGTGGCACCTGAAGGTCACTCCATGGGCCACGCCCACCCCGGCGACCCGGTCAACGTGGTGCTGACGGTCGTGGCGGGGGTGGCCGTGCTCGCGATGCTGATCATCCTGTTCCGGAGGCCACGGGTAAAGGAGGAATAGCAGTCATGGCAACACTTTTGGGCGCGATGCGCGACATAATGATGACACCGTCGCTGCGCGAGGTGAGCTTCGAGGGGCGCGGCTTCGATGTCGCCCCGACGCCGCAGACGGCGGCGCTGGAGGCGATCCCGCAGTCGGTCGTGTGCGGCTTCGAATGGGGGATCGGCGCGCGCGACCTGTGGGAGGTCGAGCGGCGGGTGTCGCTTGTGGAGCCGGCTTTGCGTGGGTTCGCCTGGGAGGGCGTGACCATGGCATTCACGATCCGCGACGTGATGCCCGGCGGCCGGTCCGACCGGGCGCGCGAGCTGCTGATGGGGCCCGGACAGCCGCACATCTTCCTGACCTACATCGGCATCGGATTCGCCATGTCCAAACTGCCGCGGCCGTTGTGGAAGAAGGTTCTTCCCGATTTATCTGGTACGCCGTACTACCCGACCATGAGCTGGCTAGCCGTGGACGGATACGGGTTCGACAAGGCCTACTTCGATACGCATCGTTGGGTGGGGCGGCAGAAGCGGGACACGCCCTACCCTTGGGACGGTTGGCCGTCGTACTTCGAGCGGGCCTTCGACCAGGGCGTCGGGCGGGCACTATGGTTCATCCACGGAGGCAACGCGCCGGCCGTCGTCGCGGCCGTCAACGCGTTCGCCTCCGACCGGCGCGCCGACCTGTGGAGCGGGGTCGGCCTCGCCGCGACGTTTGCCGGTGGTTGCGACACCACGGGCTTGGCGCTGCTGCGGCGCGAGTCCGGCCCCTGCGCGGGCGACCTGGCCCAGGGAGCGATCTTCGCGGCCAAGGCGCGGGTCTTCTCGGGCTCCGAGCCTTCGCATAGCGAACTGGCCATCGGCGCCCTCGCCGACCTGACGCTGGCCAAGGCGGCGATCCTGGCCGACGACGTCGCCGTCGGTGGGCTGGAGTCGGATCGCGTACCGAAGTATGAGGTCTGGCGCACCAAGATACGCGAGTCGGTGCCGGTGTTGCGCTAAGCACCTGCTGAGAAGTACTGCACGTAACTCGCTGGGCTCTACCAGAGGGCGGACGAACGAGTTACGCGCAGGACCTTTGTGCACCTGCTTAGCTGGCCAGCTAGGCCTTCGGCCACACGGCCACGTAGAATTCGTCGCCGGAGCTGACGACCGCCAAGAACGCGATGCGCCCTTCGCTTGACCGCACACAGAAGCGGGAGTCCCTGGCCATCTTGTAGCCGCCCGTGATCCCATGCGTTTCGAGCAGATCGTCGCACTCCTGCCGACCGGGTTGCTTCTCCTGCTCCCAGGCGACGATGACGGCGCCCGAAGACGCGTTGATCTGGTTGATGCTTTCAAAGATAAGCAGGTCGGGATCGCTGTCGGGGTTACGTTCGATGTTGGCCGGGTCGTCCAGCTCGAAGCCGCCCGTGTCCAGCCGCCCAAACGTCCGCTCCCGCTGGATCTCGCCCTCGACATGGGCGCTCTTGTTGCCACCGCTGATGAACGGCGGCAGCAGGACCCCTTCACCAAACAGGAAGATGCCCAGCCCCACCAGCGCGCCCAACAGCGCCGCGATCGTAGTGATCAACACCGCCGTCGAGTGGAAGAACCCCTTACCGTCCACTGTCGCATTATGAAGGATCCCCGACGCACTGACGAGCACCGATTTGCCGGCGCGGTGGCCGCCGCGTGCCTGCGCGCGGCGACCACCACCCGGCGGTTAGTCCAACGGCCCGGCGCCGAGCACGGCCCGGATCGCCGGCGCTACCGTCCCGAAGATCAGCAGTATCCCCACCGAAACGAATAACCAGCAGTGGATCAATGCTGCCATGATGCCCATCAGTCCTCTTGACCGTCTGATGGCGATCATTGCGATAAGGGTGAGAGAAAGAAGCAACAGGAGCGTGACAAGGGCGCGCTCCGGCTGTTGTAGGGTATCCATAGCGATTCCTAGGTTTGGGCGAGACTCGAGCTTGAGGAAGAGCGATGTCGGCACCCCCGGTCGCGAGCTGGGGGTGCTGGCCTGTGTATACGTGGGACCTTCATCAACCCTGGAGGTGGGCTGCGTCCTGACCTGTTCATGCCTACTCCCAAAGGCAGTCACAATTTGGATCTACCTCTTGAGTAGATCTCAGATTTTACGGTTTCATGACCAAGCTAGCCGCGCAACTTTGCTATATGCCAAAATGGCTCACTCACTTGTGCATGGCACAAGTTTGTGCATGTTGCAGATTGGCTGCTGGCCGTCTGCCGGTGGGAGGTATGCGACGTGGCAACTAGACACGCTTCGACGTTGCGGGCGCAACTGCTCGGGCAGCGACTCCGCGAGTTGCGCGATTCGGCCGGCCTTACGCTGAAGGATGTCGCCGCCTACACCCAACGTGATCCATCCTCAATCAGCCGCATGGAAGCGGGCATCCATCCTGCCCGCGTGCCAGACGTGCTGGCGTATCTGAGTCTGTGTGGCATCACCGATGCTAAACGGCGAAATGCGTTGGTGGAGTTGGCAAAGGACTCGTGGCAGACAGGTTGGTGGGACAGATTCGCCGGGGAATACGGTCCGCTGGCAGACCGAATATGGCTGGAGTCTCGAGCGATTGCCATCGATTCGTTTGAAGCGATTGTGATCCCTGGACACCTGCAAATCAGGGAATATGCCGCCGCCGTCATCAACGCGGACGACCCTGAAGCCACGCCGGAAGAACTTACTCGGGACATCGAGCTTCGTATGGAGCGCAAGGAGCGGATCCACTCCAGGCCGTCTCTGGAGCTCAACATCATCATCGACGAGTCGGTGCTCCATCGGCAGACCGGCGGTCATGCCACCATGAGAGATCAGCTCCTGCATCTCGTTGAATTGGCCGATCACTCCCAGATCCGGATCCACGTCATTCCCTGGGCAGCCGGTGCCCACGCCTCGCTCGACGGCTGCTTCGACGTGATCAAATTGAAGTCGCCGTATCCTCCAGTGGGCTACGTCTACTCGCCTGCTGGAACGGTTTTTCTTGAGGGAGAGGACGTCGACCGGCTCGAAGCCAGGTTTCGCAGGCTCACCGCCCTGGCCTTGGACGAGACGCAGTCCAAGCTGCTCATTTCCAGGCTGGCGAATCAGTGAGCTAGCTGTAGAAGGCCGCTCGGCCCACGACACCGCGGCACGACACCGCGGCACGACACCGCGGCACGACACGCTGGACGGGGCACGAAGCTGAGCGGCAAGGTAGCCCCAGCGCCGGACACGCGTCAGGACGAGGTCGGGCTCGTGGACACGCACGCACCGGATCGGGAGGCAGGCAGGCAGGCAGGCATCCCCACGCGCCCTGGCCGCCAGTCGGCGACACACGCTGGCGGCGTTATCCGAGAAACTTTGCCCACCAAGCATACCCGCGACAACAGTATCCCGGATAAAACGCCGCCAGCCGCTTCCCGAAGCGTGCACTCAGTGTGCGAACTGGCCCGGCTTGCGGCCCGGCCCGGCCGGCCCGCGATAGGCTTGCGCGAGGTCCAGCCACTGCTCGGCGTCGCCGCCGGTGGCGACCAGCGCCAGATCGCCGCGGTGTCTGCGCCGCGTGACCAGGAGGCAGAAATCCGTGGCGGGCCCGGTGATCCGGTTGGCCGAGACCTCCGGTCCGAAGGCCCAAAGCCTGCCCGAAGGCGCCGTAATCTCAAACCGGAACTCGGTGTCGGGCGGCGTCAACCCGCGCGCCTGATAGCCAAAGTCCCACACTCGCACAGCAAACCAGACCAGGTGTCCAATTCGGTCGGTCAATTTTCTTTGTACGCCGAGCGCGTCCGCGATGTCCTGCCCGTGCCCGAACAGTTCCATCATGCCGGCGGCGGCCAGCACGGGCGCCGGCAGGGGGCGGACCAGCCATGGCACCAGCTGTCCGTCGGGTACGGCGGCTAGGGCCTTCTCGGCGGCCGCCCGTTCGTCGCGCCAGCGGGCCAGGAGCACCTCGTGCGGGTCGGCCAGGTAGGGTGCCATCGCGCCACGCACGTTGGCGTCGAAGTCGTTGCCGAGCCTCGATGTTACGGCCTTGAACGTCTCGGCGTCGGAGGCGGCCAGCCCGGCGAGCTTGAATGTCGCGGCCAGGTGGGCGATCTGGTGGGCGATGGTCCAGCCCTCGGCGGGCGTCGGCAGCTGCCAGCCCGCGGCGTCGAGCCCGGCCACGTATCCGTCGATTTCATTGCCCTCGGCGATCAGATCTGCAATCACATCGGTCATTCATTCAGCGTCGTCCGGAGCCTCGTGCCCGGTCTTCTCCTGCCATGCGCGGCAATCCGCAATTTCAGAGAAGTGTGTCAATGTAGGCTTCAGTCATGGTATGGACGGTGGTGGTGGTCTACGCGATCGCCATGGTGACCCTGCCCAGCCTGGCGATTGCCAGGGGTGGTGCCCCACGCGCCGGGATCGCGACGTTTGCGATCCTGGCGTCGGCGATGGTCGGCAGCGGATTCGTTGCGGCACAGGGACTTTATCAGCATCGCAGTGATAGTTCGCCGGTCTGGGTGGGCATTCCCATGTTCACCCTCTTTGTGATTCTGATGGGCGGCTCGCGACTGCCGTCCATCCGTCGGGCGCTCATGCACCCGGCGACGCCCGCCACGCTGGCCTGGGCTCAGGCCTTCCGGCTGGGCGGCTTCGTCTTCGTCACGTCCATTTTCACGGGCGAGCTGGCGTGGACATTCGGATGGCCCGCCGGGGTGGGGGACATCATCGTGGGCGTATGGGCCCTGGCGTTAGTCCTGTCCGGGTCGAGCAGCCGGCGTTCCTATGTCGCCTTCAACGTCTTCGGCCTGCTCGACTTGGCCGTGGCCATCTTCTTCGGCGTCACCTCGTTGCGCGGCCTGTTTCACGTTTGGCCCGTGGACCCGTCCACCGCGGCCTTGACGGTGCTGCCGCTGGCTTTGATTCCTTCTGTGGGGGTCCCGATTATGGCCACCATGCATTTCGTCGCCCTGCGCCAGTTGCGGGTTTCCCGCGGCAAACCCTGAGACCGAAAACCAAAGGCGTGCGGCTCGACGACAAAGAGTCTGGCCCGCGGCACGGTGTGCCGCGGGCCAGGTCATATCCGATTTAGATGTACAGCGTGTTGGACTCCAGGCCGCACAGGATCCGGCCGTACAGCTCGTAGTTGGTTTCCGGGTGCAGGATCGCGTGCAGGCTCAGCGCCTCTATGTCACGCGCCACGCGCTGGATGGGCACCGAGTGATAGATGGACGACGCCCCGCTGGCATTCTTGTACACATCGACAGCCCGTTTGGCCAACTCGACCGCACGACCGAGGTCGGCACGCACCCGCGCCCGCTCCTCCAGCGCCCAGGCTTCGCCGCTGATCCCCTTGCTGTCCAACAGCTCCGCGGCCCGGTAGGCGTGGAAGTCGGCCTCGTCGATGCACAGCGACGCCTCGGCCACCTGCAGGTGGGTCAGCGGCGCCTCCCGTTGGCTCGCATACGAAGTGTATGTAATCTTCCGGTCGGGCAGCCGCTCGAAGAATAGCTCGCGCGCCGCCCGGGCCAACCCGAGCACCGTGCCCGCTGTCGACGTGGCCGCGGTCAGCAGCATGGGCGTGCGATACACCGGGTTGCCCGCGTTGGCCTGCGAAGCGTAGTGCTCCTGGAGCACCGGCGCCAGCGGCAGCACCCGGTGCGCGGGCACATACAGCTCCCGCGCCGCGGTCGTGATGCTGGCCGTGCCGCGCAACCCGACCGTGTCCCAGTCGTCGATGATCTGCAGCTCGGATGTGCGCACCAGCGCCATCACCGGCCACATCTCGCCGTTGGGCGCCGGCGCGACGACGACGAGCGAGTTCCAATCGCTTTGCGACGCACCGGTGTTGAACGCCCATTGTCCACTGACGACCATGCCGCCGTCGGGCGCGGGGTTGCCCATCCCGCCGGGGCTGAGCAGACCGCACACGCGCGCGTCCGGATTGGACCCGAAGATCTCGTCCTGCGCCTCATCCGGGAACAGCGCGACCAGGAAGGCGCAGATGGACCATACCGCCGCCGTCCACGCTACCGAGCCGTCCCCGCGCCCCAGCTGGGTAATCACATCGACCACCGTGCGCAGGTCGGCCTCGGATCCGCCGTAGCGCGCCGGCACCCGCAACCGGAGCAGACCCGCGCCCGCCAGCGCCTCGATGGTTTCGTCGTGCAGCCTTCGGTTTTCGTCCGACCATGCCGCGTGCTTTTGAATCAACGGCACAAGCTCGGACGCGCGCTGGGCGAACTCCGTGCGGGGTGCCGTGGTGATGGCTGTCATCGATCCTCCTCGAGCATTGCTATTCCGGCGTCTCGGGGGCGACCTTGTCACGGGGCCGATCCCGGCGCACCTTTTGGATTGCGCTTGTCTAAAGTGTCCGGCCCGGGCTGCTCGTCCGGCGCCGCGAGCCGGAGCCGCGGGAAGCGTTGGAACAGGGCCGAAAGCGCGATCGACGCCTGCAGCCGGGCCAGCGGCGCACCGGGCGCACCGGGCGGCGCCGGGTGTGTGCAGGCCGGTTCGAGCCGCACCGTCTCGTCGACGACGTCGTCCCAGGAGGCGTGGCCCAGCCGGACCAGTTCGAGCTGATCCGGATGGGTCAGCAGCAGGGTGACCGCCTTTGTGATGAGGTTGGTCACGGCGACCGAGCCGGCTCCCAAGAGCGTGAAGAGCTTGGTGGCCGGGTTGTCGCCGTCGCCGGCACTGTCGTGTTTGGATCCCACGGAGGCCTCGTCCAGCCAGGCCTTGAGGACCTCCGGCCGCGCTTCCACCGGTACCGAAAAAATTTGGTCTTTGGGGTCTGAAGCGATGCTGTCGAGCAGATCGGCCATGATGCGCTCGATATATGGGCGCATCGCGTCGACGCCGCCGGTTGGAGCGGGCCGCCGCGTTCGCGGATCCTTGGCGACGCGCGGATCCGTGAAGATCCAGCGCGTCAAGGCGTGGGCGTAGGACGCGCTGGGATCCAACGCGTACGGGCAGATCACGTCATGCGCCCGGGATGGGGAAGGCGGCGAGCGTCGGCGTGTTGCCATAGGCGGCGATGGCCCACCCATCGCCATGCTTGACGAAAATCCACATGGCGCGGATGGCGCCGGTCTCCGGCACCTCCTTGGAGCCGGGCGGGTAGGCGCCACCCTGGGAGAGCAGCATGATCACGTCGTCGCTCAGGTAGCGCAACTCGAGCGGGACGCCGATCACCTCGGTGCCCTTCCACTTCGACGCGAAGGCCTCGGTCATGAATTTTTCCACGGTGTCGCGGCCCTTGACGTGTACGCCGGGCAGGATCATCGACACGTCGTCGGTGTATACGGAGCTGAGCGTGTTCGCGTCGTGCGCCTTCCACGATTTGACGACGCGCTGGACGAGCTCGAGCACGGCGGCCTGATCCGCGGGCTTGACCTCGGGCGGGGCGGTGGTGGTCATAGGGATTGCTCCTTTCGGTGATGACTGCATCGTCGGCTCGGCGGATCGGCCGGTGCATCTCCCGCCTTGCGCAAGTCGCGAGCAAGGGCACACGCAGCGTGTCCGCGCTTGGCCGGGCGAATGAACCCCATCCGTCGCGGGTACGTGGCCCAAATTGACTGTCGTCATCACCCGCGAAAGGATTCGCTTATGCCTATGAATAGACGCCAGGCATTGACCACTGTCGCCGCCGCAGCGGCCGGCACCATACTGTTGACCCCCGAAATGGCCGCCGCCGGCGACGCCTTCCCCACCGAGATCGCCCTGCCCAACGGGTTCCGGCCCGAGGGCATCGCGATCGGCTCACGCCCCTTCGCCTACTTCGGATCGCTGGCCGACGGCTCGATCTACCGCGCCAACCTGGCAACCGGCACCGGCGCCGTCTTGCCCGCGGGCGGCCCGGGCACACCGTCGGTCGGCCTCAAACTCGACGAGGGGCACGGCCGGCTGTTCGTCGCCGGCGGCAACGCCGGCAACGGGCGCGTGGTCAGCGCGCGCAGCGGCGAGATCCTGGCCAGCTACGCGTTTGCCACCGCGCCCACGTTTGTCAACGATGTCGTGCTCACCCCGCGCGCGGCCTACTTCACCGACTCGATGAGCCCGTTTCTCTACGTCGTGCGCCTCGGCCGGCACGGCGGGCTGCCCGACGGCTTCACCGCCCTGCCGCTCAGCGGCGATCTCGTGTATCAGCCCGGGTTCAACGTCAACGGCCTGGTCCGCACGCCCGACGGCAGCGCGCTCATCGTCGTGCAGTCCAACACCGCCTCGCTCTTCCGGGTCGACCCCGCGAGCGGCGCGGCCACGCTGGTCGACCTCGGCGGCGAACCGGTGACCAACGGCGACGGGCTGCTCCTGCTCGGCAGCACGCTCTATGTCGTGCAAAACCAGCTCAACCGGGTCGCCGCCTTCCGCCTGTCGCGCGATGGCCGCTCGGGCCGGCTGCTCACCACGGCGACCGACCCGCGCCTTGACATCCCCACGACCGTCGCCGCCTTTGGCCGCCGCCTCTATCTGCCCAACGCCCGCTTCAGCACCCCGCCCACGCCCGAAACGACCTACAACGCGATCGGGATCCCGAAACCCTAGTCCTTGGGGAAGCGGGATAGCACACCGGCCGCGACCTGCTCGGTATATTCGAGCGGGTTGCGGTCGGGCATCAGCTGCACCTCGGCCACGCCGAGCTTGGCGAAGGCGTCCACATCAGACAGGAACCGGTCCTCGCCACCGTCGAGCACCGGATGCACGATGGCCACCGTCTTGTCGATCCGGTCGTAGTCGCGGCCCTCCGCGTCGCAGTGCGCCCGCAGGATGTCCAGCTTGCGCGCGACGTCCTCCAGGCTCGTGCCGAACACGTTGCACGCGTCACCGTAGCGCGCCACGAGCCGCAGCGTCTTTTGCTCGCCCCCGCCGCCAATCATGATCGGTGGGTGGGGCCGCGAGATCGGCGCCGGCACGCACAGCGTCTCGGTCAGCTGGTAGTGCTTGCCCTCGAACGGGCCGTTGTCGTCGCTCCACATCTGCCGGCAGATCCGCAGCGTCTCCTCCAGCCGCTCGAATCGCTCCTTGACCGGGACCACCGGCACGCCCAGGGCCCGCTGCTCCCGCTCATACCACGAAGCGCCGATGCCCAGCCGCGCCCGGCCGCCCGACAGCACATCCAATGTGGTCACCGTCTTGGCGAGGATGCCCGGGTAGCGATACATCACGCCGGTCACCAGCAGGCCGAGCGTCATCCGCTCGGTCTTGCCGGCCACAAAGCCAAGCGTCGTGTAGCCCTCGAGCATCGGCTCGTCGGCCGAACCCATGGCCTCCATCTGGAAGAAGTGATCCATCACGGTGAACGACGAGAACCCCGCCTGCTCGGCCAGCTGCGCGGTCTGCGCCAGCGTCGGGCCGATCTCCCGCGGCTCGCTCGGTTTGGAATAGTTCCAGTAGTGCAGTCCCAGCCTCATGTCTTCTAACCTATCGCCGGGCGGCCGCCGGGACGAACTGGTTGAGCCACTCCGACAGCGCGTCGCCCGCCATCGGCGAGCAGATGGCCGGGCCCTGCACCGCGGCGCAGCCCAGGCCGGACACCGCGTGGAAGAGCGCGGCCGTGTCCACTCCGTCGATGACCGTCGCCACACCGAGCGAGGCGGCGAGCTCGATGGTCAGGCGCACGACGGCCGCGTCCTGCGGGCTGTTGAGGATCGGCCGCACAAACGCCGGGTCGAGCTTGAGCTCGTCGATGGGCATGGCGCGCAACCGGTTGAGTGACGACGCCGACCGTCCATAGTGGTCCAGCGCGAGGCGCATCCCGAAGTGCCGGAACTGGCTGAGCGCGTTGGCCGTCAGGCGCGGGTTGATGTGCAGCACGTCCTCGGCGATCTCCAGCGTCACGGTCGACGGCGGCACGCCGTGCTTGTTAATGATCTTCGCGAGATCGTAGGGCAGCCGCGCGTCGAGCACATCGGCCGCCGTCAGGTCGACGGCCACGCCCAGGTCGACGCCCTGCCGCCGCCACACCGAGCACCGATAGACCGCCGACTCGAGCAGCGACCGCGACAGGTGCCGGCTCAGGCCGACCCGGCTGCCGAGCTGGTGGATGACGTCGGCCTCGATGATACCCCGGGTCGGGTGGTGCCAACGCAAGATGCCTTCCAGGGCAAGGGCTCTGCCGGTCTGTGGTTCCATTTTTGGCTGGTACCAGGTGACAAGCTCATCTCTGCGGACAGCCTGCAGCAGGTCGGGCAGGAGCCCGAGATCCGCCAGAGAGGGGTCGTAAAACTCCACTTCGGACCGGTTGGTTTTGGCCGTGCGCAAGGCGTCCTGCGCGCACTTGATGAGGCCGTCGGGCGAGTGGGCGTGCTCCGGCGCGATGGCCACGCCCGCGCTCAGCTCGACCTCGACCGGGACGCCGTTGATGGGGATGGGTTCTGCCAGCGTTTTGAGCAGTGCCCTGGTGTCACGGTCGACCGCCGCCCAGTCCGCGCGGCTGATCACGCGCAGGATGGCGATCTCGACGCCACCGAGTCGCGCCGAGATCACGTCTTCGGGCAGGTGCTGCCGCAGCCGGCTGCCGACGGTGTGCAGGATCGTGTCGCCGGCCGTGTACCCGAGCACACCGTTGATCTCCGATACGTGATCGACGCTAATGATGGTGAGCACGAGCGGTGAGCCGGACGTGAGCGTGCGCATCAGGTGCGGCAGCTGGACGTCGAGCACGCGCCGGTTGCCCAGCCCGCTGATCTCGTCGGTCTGCGCCTTGATCTGGGTGCGCACGAGCTCGCGGGTCTGCTCGAACGTCAGCGCCGTGCGGACTCCGGCCGCCACGAGGCAGCCGCTGGCCAGGATGATGGTCACGGGGTGCATGTCCACGAACGTGCCCACGATGAGCACGACCAGTGCGGACAGCGAGAACAGGATCGGCACGAGCAGTGCCATGAACCCGCGCACCTCGGCCGCGGGCCGGCGCCGGTTGAGCGAGCCGGCCAGCGCCATGAACGTCAGGCCGAGCATCCACAGTCCATCGATCCACCCGCCGTCCATATAGGACTCATTGTTGATCCCGAACAGGTAGGCGGTGTCGGCGATCGCGAAGAAGCCTGCGCCGAGGCCGAGCAGCCACCAGATCGGGTCGGATCGCCAGCGCACCATCGCCAGCGCCGCCACGGTGATCACGATGAGCACGAGATCGCCGATGGGGTAGGACAGGTTGGTCATGGTCTCGCCGAACGCGTCGCCCGACGCCGCGGACAGCACATCGGCGAGCACCGATGCGCAGAAGACCGCGCCCGCGGCGAGCGACGTGACGACGCCGTCGAGCCATACGGATGCGGGCAGGCGGGTCACGGCCGCGCGGGCGAGAAGGATGAATCCTGCGTATGCGAGCGGGTACATGCCGATATAAAAAACATCGGCCAGCGACGGGACCGGGATCTCCTCGGTCGGCGTCTCCGAAAACGCGGCGGACCAGTAGATGTCGCCCAGCGACCACGATGTGACGGCGAGACCGATGCACAGCCAGGCCGGCCGGTGCCGGCGCACGAACATCGGGCGCGCCAATGCAAGGAGCATCGTGCAAACCAGCACGATCGAATAGAACCAAGTGTCCAAAAAGGCCGGTCGCTCGTCCTCGCCGAACGGGAGCAGCGTGCTCAGGGCGTAGGTAACGCCAAGAGCCACAACGAGATATCGCGCGCCCTTGTAGAGCGGCGAATCGAGTATTCTTTGCTGTTCCCGTTCACGCATGCCGCGCATACTAGCGTCAAGCATCGATGCATTGGTTATCGGCCCGCTAATTCTTTGAAGATCGACACGATTGGCATGGTCGACAATGTGCCGCCACCTGGGTCGAGGTTGAGAAGCTCGCACCGGCCTGTCCTCGGGCGCCGTCACGCAGCCCCGCGGCGCGCGGCGCGGTCGGCTGCCGCGAGACGGCAACCCCGGGACAGGCCGGTGCGGCGGGCAAGGTCAGCCGCCCGTCTCGCCGGTCCGGCCCTCGCGACCGGTCTCATCACGACGGTCGGCGCGGCCGTGCTGGTGGACATCGCTCGCGATCGGTGCGGGCGGGGCTAAAATGGCCAGGCTTCGGCAGTTTCATATCCCCCGGCCACCGCCACCGCATCGGCGATCTGGCCCCGGCTCGCGCCTGCCGCAAGCGACGCCGTCAGCAACAACCGTGCCTTGAAGGGGTCCAGGAAACCGGTCGGCAGCAGCCCGCGGGCGATCAGATCGCGCTCCGAGCCGGGGAAGCCATATGTCTCACGCAGCACCGACCCGCCGCCCGTGCGCGACGACAGCAACACTGGCATCGCCGACGCGAGCCCTGCCAGCCGGTCCACCAGAGCCTCCGGCACGTGTCCCGCACCCATCGCCGCGACCACCAGACCGTCCACTTTAGACTCGAGCCCGTCCAGCAGCCCACCGCCGTCACCGAACGCCGCCGTGAACACGGCGACGCGCGGAAGCTCCTTGCGCGGCAACGGCACGCGCAGCCGTGCCACCGGCCGGCTCAGCCACACGGCCCGCGCCTCGAGCACATATCCCAGCGCTCCACCATTTGGCGAGCGGAACGTCGCCCCGCTCGTCGAATGCGTCTTGCGCACCCGCGACGCGGCATGAATCTCGTCGGCGAACGCGACCAGCACACCCATCCCGGCCGCGCTCGGGCTCGCGGCGGCCACAATCGCGGCAAGCAGATTGGCCGCTCCGTCCGCACCCGCCAGCGATGGATTGCGCATCGCTCCCGTCACCACCACCGGCCGGTCGCCGGCATGCCAGAGATCCAGCAGGTATGACGTCTCCTCAATGGTGTCGGTGCCCTGCGTGACCACGAACCCGTCCGCCGCACCGTCCGCCGCGATCGCCTCCCGCAGCGCCACCATGTCGGCAAACCCAAGCGCCGCACCGGACAGCCGCCGAAACTCGACCACGTCCACGGCAATCCCGGTGTCCGCCAGCCCCGGCACCGCCGCGACCAACTCCCGACCCGTCAACGTCGGCGTCACACCGCCGGTCGGCGCGGGCGTCATCGCGATCGTCCCGCCCAACGCATACACCACCACACGCCCAGCCATGCCCCAGAGCCTAGGCCCACACATGCGCGAAGCCCCGTCTCCGGTTCCCTTGACATCCCGGCCATTAGTTTCGTAACTTCATTCCGCTGCAGAACAAAGGAGCGGAATGATGTCCAACCGAGTCGCGGTGCTGTCGCTGATCGGCCGGCACGGGCCGATCTCGCGCGCTGACATCGCCCGCCGTCTGGGGCTCAGCCCGCCCGCGGTCACGATGGTGACCCGTTCGCTGATCGAGGCCGGCGTCATCTACAAGGTGGAGGATGCGGCGCCACGCGGCGGGCGGCCGGGCGAGCTGCTCGCCGTTGTGGGCGGGGCCGCGGTGGCGCTCGGTGCCAAGGTCGCCAAGGGCCGCATCACGGGCGTGCGGGCCGACCTCGACGGCAACGTCATCGACACGTTTTCGGCGCCGTTTGACGAGGCCGCCGCCAACCCGTTCGAGTCGCTGGCCGAGCTGCTCACACCGCACCTGACCCAGGGCAACCCGACCATGCTCGGTGTGGGCCTGGGCGTGCCCGGATTCGTCGACACCGCAACGGATCTGGTGCAGGCGCACCACCTCGGCTGGCGGCGCATGCCGCTGGGTAGCTACCTGTCCCAGCTGCTGGGCGTGCCCGTGCTGGTCGACAACGATGTGAACACGCTCGCCGCCTACGAGCATCTCTACGGCATCGGCCGCTCCTATGAGGACTTCCTGACCGTCACGCTCGGGCGTGGCGTCGGCGCGGCCGTGGTGATCGGCGGGGATCTGCGCCGCGGCGGTCACGGCGCGGCGGGCGAGCTCGGCCACATCTCGGTCGACCTCGATGACGGGCCGCCGTGCCACTGCGGCAAGCGCGGCTGCCTGGAAACCTATCTCAGCGACGCCGCGCTCGCCCGCGAGGGCGGTGCCGCCAACGCCGATGAGCTGCTCGCCAGTGCCGATGCGGGTGCCGAGTCGGCCAGACAGGTCTACCGGGAGGCCGGCCGGAGGCTGGGCACCGTCGTGGCCGGGCTGACCGTCGTCCTTGACCCACAAGCGATTCTCATCAGCGGTGAGGGCAGTCGCGCCTGGCCCCATCTTTCCGAGGGATTTTTTCAAACCTTTCATGTCGGTACGCTGCCGAGCCTCGCCGATCGGGTGAGTGTGCACGTCGACCCGTGGGACGACGCCAAGTGGGCGTTGGGCGCGGCGTCGCTCGTGCTGCGTGCGCCCTTCACGCACACCGAAGAGCCCCGTTCCGCAGAAGTCCGGGCACGCTTTGGCGCGGGATTATGAGGCGCCGCAACGGGTGGGCGGCGGTAGCGTTCCTCGCGCCGAGCCTGCTCCTGCTGCTCGCCTTCTGGATCGGGCCCATGCTCGGCACGGCCTGGGTGAGCCTGCTCGACTGGAACCTCATCGGCGTGCCCTCCTTCGTCGGCCTCGACAACTACGCCGAGCTCCTGCAGGACAAGGACTTCCACGACGCACTGGGGCACACGGTCGCGTTCCTGGCGGGCTATCTCCCGCTCGTGCTCACGCTCGGTCTGGCCGTCGCGCTGCTGCTCGACGCGAAGCTGCCCGCGATGACGCTCTATCGCGCGACCTTCTTCCTCCCGGTGATCAGCAGCTGGGTGGCCGTGTCGCTGCTCTGGAAGTGGTTGCTGAGCCCGGCCGACGGGCTGGTCAACCGGCTTCTGCAAACGGTCGGGATCGAAGGCCCCGGCTGGTGGACCGACCCGGACTGGGCCATCCCGTCCGTCGTGCTCGCCTCGGTCTGGAAGGACGTCGGCTACGTCGGGGTCATCCTGCTCGCCGGGCTGCAGGCCATCCCGCGCGACGTGGTGGAGGCGGCCTCGCTCGACGGGGCGAGCCCGATGCGGCGGCTGCGCAGCATCACGATCCCGCTGCTGTCCCCCTCCCTCTTCTTCGTGACGGTCATCAGCCTCATCAACGGGTTCCAGGTCTTCGATCAGGTGTGGGTGATGACGGGCGGCGGGCCCGGCGGCGCGTCGACCGTCGTCGTCGAGCAGATCGTCAAGTACGCCTTCTCCTACGGCCGCATCGGTTACGCCAGCGCGATGAGCATCGTCCTGTTTGCAGTGATCCTCGCCGTGACGCTCGCCCAGCTGCGGCTGCAGAAGAGGTGGGTCCACTATGACTAGCCGGATCCTGCGCTACGCGGCGCTCACGCTCGGCGCGCTCGCGCTCGTCGGCCCGTTCGCGTGGATGGTGATGACCTCGCTGACGATCGACGGCCGTTTCACGCTGGAGTCCTATCCGACGCTCACCGGCGCGTTCCCGTTCTGGCGGTTCGCGCTCAACAGCCTCGTCATCGCGGCACTGTCCACAGTGCTCCAGCTGTTCACGAGCGCCACGGCCGCATACGCTTTCGGACGCTTGCGTTTCCGGGGCGGCAATGCCGTGTTCGCCCTCTATCTCGCGACCATGATGATCCCGATGCAGGTGATCATCGTGCCGCTGTTCATCGAGATGCGCGAGCTCCGGCTGGTCGACACCTACGCCGGGCTGCTCCTGCCGACCACCGTCTCCAGCTTTGGCGTGTTCATGCTGCGCCAGGCGTTTCTGGCCCTGCCCAAGGAGCTCGACGAGGCGGCCTACGTCGACGGCGCCGGGCACCTGCGCGTCTTCTGGCAGGTGCTGCTCCCGCTGACCGCGCCCGCCCTGGCCACGTTTGCCGTGTTCGCGTTCATGTCCAGCTGGAACGCCTTCCTCTGGCCGCTGGTCATCGCGCAAACCGACGCGCACGCCACCCTTCCCGTCGGCCTGTCGCTGCTCGTCGGCAGGCACGGCACCGCCTGGAATGTCGTCATGGCAGGGGCGACCGTCTCCGTCCTGCCGATCCTCGCGCTCTACGTCTTGGCCCAGCGCTACGTCGTGCGCGGCATCACCTTCACCGCCATCAAATAGGAGCCTCCATGCGCCTTTTATCCGCGGCGGTCGCGGCCGCCGTCGTCCTCACCGGCTGCGCGTCCAATCAAGCCGACAGCGGCCCCACCAACATCACCTATTTCACGTTCTCCGCCGCGCCCGACCATTTCAAGGAGCTCGACGCCATCAAGGCCGAGTTTGAGAAGCAAAACCAGGGGATCACGGTCACGATCCAGACCGCCGCCTACGCCGACTATTTCACCAAGCTGCAGACCGCGATCGCGGGCGGCACGGCTCCTGACACGTTCGAGCTCAACTACGAAAACTTCGTGACCTACGCCCGCGCGGGCGCGCTGCAAAGCTACGGCGGCGACGTCGGCCCGCTCTATCCGGAGGCGGTGAAGGCCTTCCAGTACAAGGGAAAGCAATACGCCCTCCCGTCCACGTTCTCCGACGTCGTGCTCTTCTACAACAAGAAGCTCTTCGACGCGGCCGGCGTGGCCTACCCCACCGCCGGCTGGACGTGGGCCGACGAGAAGGCGGCCGCGCAGAAGCTGACCAACAAGGCGGCCGGGGTCTACGGCGACTACCAGCCGATCAGCTTCCACGAGTTTTACAAGGCCCTGGCCCAGACCGGCGGCGAGTTCCTGTCCTCCGACGGCAAAAAGGCCACGTTCAACGACGCCAAGGGGTTGGAGACGGCTAACTGGCTGCTCGGCAAGCCCGGCACGGTCCAGCCCACGGTGGCCGAGATCGGCGGCAAGGCCGACTTCGACACGGCCCTGTTCAAAAGCGGCAAACTCGCTATGTGGCACAACGGGATCTGGCAGATCAGCACGCTGGCGGCGCAGAAGGACCTCGACTTCGACATCTCGGTCGAGCCGGGCAACACGCGCAAGGCCAACGCCGTGTTCTTCAACGCGACCGCGGTCTCGGCCAAGTCGGGCAAGGGTGACGCCGCTTGGAAGTGGGCCGCGTTCCTCGCAGGCTCGCCGACGACCGTCAAGACCCGGCTCGAGTCCAATTGGGAGCTCCCGGCGGTCAACGACCAGGCGGCGTTCGACACCTATCTGAAGCAGACGCCGCCGGCCAACCGCAAGGCCGTCTTCGACGCGCTGGCCAACGTCGCGCTGCCGCCCGTGCTGGACGCACAGCAGCAGCAGATGCAGGACATCGTGACCAAGGCGCTGGAGAAGGCCGCGTCCGGACAGGCCACACCGCAACAGGCGCTCGACGAGGCCGCCACGGCGGTCACCGCCCTGATCAAGTAAGGAAGAATCGCCCGTGCTTGTCGCGCAGAGCATCGCGCTCATCGAACAACACCAGCACCCGAGCGGCGCCTACCCGGCCTGCCCCACCTATCCCGTCTACGGCTACAGCTGGCTGCGCGACGGCTCGTTCATCGCCGACGCGATGAGCCGGGCCGGGCGGCCCGACAGCGCCGACGCGTTCCACCGCTGGGTGGCCGGCGTCATCGAGGCGCGCGCCGGGCGGATCGCCGCGCTGGTCGAGCGCACGGGTCCGATCCCGGCGTCCGACATGCTGCCCACGCGGTACACATGGGACGGCCAGGACGGCGCCGAGGAATGGTGGGACTATCAGCTGGACGGCTACGGCACGTGGCTGTGGGCGCTGGTCGAGCACGCGCGGCGGCACGGGCGTTCCTTGGCGCCCTATGGCAAGGCCATGCGGTCCACTGTGGACTATCTGCGGCGGTTCGGCGCCGAGCCCTGCTACGACTGGTGGGAGGAGCACGCCGAGCACGTCCACACCTCCACGCTCGCCGCGGTCGCCGCCGGGCTGCGGGCGGCCGGCGAGGAGCCCCTGCACCTGGAAAAGCTCATCACCGGCGGGCCGCACCTGACCAAGTGGCTGGGCTCGACCACAGTCGATGGGAGCCTGCTGGCGTGCATGGTCCCGTTCGGCGTCGTCCCGGCCGGCAGCGAGCGGGCCGAGCGCACGTACGACAGGATCCGCGCGGATCTGGTGAAGGACGGCGTCTATCGCTATCGGGGCGACACGTTCTATGGCGGCGGCGAATGGCTCATCCTCACGGCCTGGCTCGGGTGGTATGAGGCCGAAACCGGCCGCCTGAGCGAGGCGAGACGGCGCAAGGCGTGGATCGAGGCACAGGCGACGCCCGAGGGCTTCCTGCCCGAACAGGTCAGCGTGCACGCGCAGGACCCGTCCTACATCGAGCAGTGGACGCGCAAGTGGGGCACTGTGGCCACGCCGCTGCTGTGGTCGCACGCCATGTATCTCACCCTCGCCACGGAGCTGGAGACGCACCGATGACGCCGTCGCACCGTCCATTCGGGACGGAGCACCCCTACCGTTACGACACCGACCAGCGCGTGCCACCGCGCCCCATCGTCGGTGAGCCATATGAGATCCGGGTGCTCGCCGAGGGCCCCGTGACCAAGCGCCTCGACGATGGCCGTGTCGTGCGGGCCGTGCCCGCGGACGATGTCGTGCTCGACTTCGGCGCGCAGCCGGCCGCGCCCGCCGGTGGGGTCGGACATCTCAGCGTCGCCTCCACGGCTCGCGAGCCCAATCAGCGGGTCTGGGTGGCGACGGTCGTGGCCGGGCGCGAGACCGGATACGAAATCGACGGGCTGGGTCGCTTCCCGGTCGGTCCGATGTGGTGGGAGGACGGACGGATCGACGGCGTGGCAACGGATGTGCGGTGGCTGCGCGACGCCGAAGGCCCACGGCTGGTGCGATTCGCCTTGGAAATCGAGCCCGAGGAGCACGTGGTCGGGTTCGGCGAACGGTTCCACTCGCTGGACCAGCGCGGCCAGATCGTGGACGCCGTGGTCTTCGAGCAATACAAGCGCCAGGGGCACCGGACCTACCTGCCCACGCCGTTCGCCATCGTGACGGGAGGCGGGCGCTCGTGGGGCTTCCACGTCGCGACGAGCCGGCGCACGTGGTTTGACGTGGGCGCCACCGATCCACGGCGGATAGTCGTTTCAGCGGAGGTCACGCCGGAGGACCCGATCCTGCGGTTGCGGCGCTATGAGGGCGATCCAGCCTCGATTCTGCGGGCGTTCCTCGTGGAGACCGGGCTGCCACCGGTGCCTCCAAAATGGATATTTGAACCCTGGATGAGCGGCAACCAATGGAACACCCAGGAGCGGGTCCTCCGGGAGGTCCGGCAGAGCCTCGCGCTGGACATCCCGGTGGGCGCCATCGTCATCGAGGCGTGGAGCGACGAGTCGACGTTTGTGGCGTTCCGCGACGCGCAATACGAGGTGCATCCTGACGGCGCCCCGCATCACCTGGCAGACTTCACTTTTCCGCCCGACGGGGCGTGGCCGTCACCCCAGGAGATGGTCGAAGAGTTGCACGCGGCGGGCATCAAAGTGCTTTTATGGCAGATTCCACTTGTACCCACGGATCGCGGCGACGACGGTCAGATCGGGGCCGATCTGGCGACGATGCGGGCGCGCGGCTACGCCGTCAAGGAGACCGACGGCACGCCCTATCGCAACCGCGGCTGGTGGTTTCCGGGTGCGCTGTTGCCCGACTGGACCAACCCCGACGCCCGGCGGTGGTGGCTGGACAAGCGGCGTTATCTCGTCGACGAGTTGGGCATCGACGGCTTCAAGACCGACGGGGGCGAACATGCGTGGGGGCACGACCTGCGCTATTTCGACGGCACGCGCGGCGACGCGGGCAACAATCTCTTCCCGGTGCATTATGCGGCCGCCTATCACGAGCTGACCGAGGTCACGTTCAGCCGGGCCGGGTTCACCGGATCGGCGGCCTTCCCGGCGCACTGGGCGGGCGACGAAAACTCGACCTGGGAGGGGTTTCGCGACTCGCTCACGGCCGGGTTGACCGCCGCCGCGAGCGGGATCTCCTACTGGGGTTGGGATCTGGCCGGGTTTTCGGGCGAGCCGCCGACCGCCGAGCTCTATCTGCGCTCCGCCGCGGCCGCGTGCTTCGCGCCCATCATGCAATACCACTCGGAGTTCGGCTCGCCCGACCGCACACCGTGGCACGTGGCGTCGTTGACGGGCGAGCCCGAGGTCGTCGACATCTATCGACGGTTCGCCAAGCTGCGCCTTTCGCTCGTGCCCTACCTGCACGCCGCTTCTTCTTCCGGCGGCCCGCTCATGCGCCCGCTGTTGTTCGACTTCGCCGACGATCCCGAGATCTGGCGCTGGCCGCTGCAGTGGATGCTCGGTGACAAGCTGCTCGTCGCGCCGGTCACGTCGCCCGGCGCCACCACGTGGCGGGTCTACCTGCCGGCGGGCGAATGGGCCGACTACTTCACCGGCGAGGTCCACATTGGACCGTGCGTGGTGGAGCGGGCGGTGCCGCTCGACGAGATCCCGGTGTTTGACTTCCTCCCCACCTAGAGGACGGGGATTCCAACCTTCACAGGTTGGGTTTCCTGTTTCACCGCCGACCGCACCCGAGGAGACCCCGAGTGTCTGACATCAGCTCCGCAGGCTGTCACGGCAAGCCCTGCCGCCAGGATGTTCTTCGCGGCGTTGAGGTCCCTGTCGTGCAGGGTGCCGCATCCCGGACAGGTCCAGGCCCGGATGGAAAGGTCGAGCCGGTCCAGCAGGTGCCCGCACGCCAAGCAGGTTTTCGAGCTGGGATACCAGCGGTCCAGCACGATCAGGTGACGGCCATAGCGGACGGTTTTGTAGGCCAACTGGCGGCGCAGCTCACCCCACGCCACATCAGCGATGGCCTTGGCCAGCCGCCGGTTGCGGACCATGTTGCCGACCGCGAGGTCTTCGATCACGATCACATCATGGGCGCGTACCAGCGCGGTGCTGGTCTTGTGCAGGAAATCCTGCCGTGCGCAGCGAACCTTACGGTGGGCACGCGCAACTTTCACCTTCGCCTTGGCCCGGTTGCTCGAACCGCGCTGGCAGCGGGCCAGCCTGCGCTGGTAGCGGGCCAGGTGGCGGGCTTTGCGTTGCAGGTGGCGCGGGTTGGCGATCCGCTGACCGGTGCTGAGCACTGCGAAGTCGGTGATGCCCAAGTCCACACCCACCGTGCTGCCGGCTGGCGGCAGTTGCGTGGGCTCGGGGATGTCGGTGAACAGGGACACATACCATCGTCCGTCCGGATCCCGAGAAACCGTCACCGTGGACGGGTCCACTGTGGATCCGTCGACGTCGGGCCAGGACCATACGATCTGCAGCGGGGCGTCCATTTTGGCCAGCCACAACCGGCCGTCGCGCCACCGGAAACCCGACCGGGTGTATTCGGCGCTGTGCCGTCCGGAGCGGGTCTTGAACCGCGGGTGCCGGGCGCGTTTGGCGAAGAAGTTCGTGAATGCGGTCTGCTGGGTGCGGATCGCCTGCTGCAACGGCACCGCCGACACCTCACGCAGGAATCCCAATTCCGGGTTGCGTTTCAACTCGCTCAGATAAGCGTTGGCATCCACAAAGCTGGTCTGGGCCCGAGTGCCCTGCCAGCGGGCCTGCCGCCACGCCAGCGTGAGATTCCACACCACCCGGACACATCCGAAGGTGCGCGACAGGATCTGTGCCTGCTCGGGCGTCGGATACGCTCGACACTTGAAACCTGTCCGCACACCCACATCCTACCCGCTCACGCCGCTCCTGCCAGACACGGGTTCGCGTTGCGACCAAACGGTTTTCCCGGCACCACTCACGCGGGCGAACCGATTCCCTTGCCGCCTAAACGCGACAGCTCCTCGAGAGATTCCTGATGACTGAACGCACCGCCACCCTGCTTCACCCGCGCTCGGGAGCACCGACCGCGCACGACAGCCACGTCGGCGGGCCCATGCTCTGGCCCGCCGATGAGCCGTGGCCGGTGTGCGAGCAGCCGCACATGGTGCGCTTCGAGACCCTGCTCCCGTCGCCTGACGTGCCGTTCAGCGAGCTGCGCGAGCGGTTCTATTTCTTCGCCGGCACGAGCAACCGGGGCGAGGGCACGTTCGCGGTGCACTACGATCCGGTCGAGCACGAGCCCAACCCGATGGTCGGCATCGCCCAGCTGTTCGCGCGGGACATCCCGGACCTCGCCTGTCCACAGGGGACGGACATGCTGCAGGTGCTGTGGTGCCCCAACGAGCACGAGCTCGACGACGGCTGGTCGCCGCTGGTCGTGCTGCGCTGGCGCGACTCCGCGGGCCTCACGGAGGTCTTCAAGGACCCGCCGGCGCCGCACGCGGTCGACGAGGGCAGCCACTACCTGCCCAAGCCCTGCACCGTGCACCCGGAGCGGGTCACTGACCAGCCCTGGCGCGATTTCGACGAGGACGAGGACCAGGACGAGCACGAGGATCACGAGGATGAGGACGACGAGGACGACATCGTGATCGCGTCCGGCTGGAAGGTCGGCGGGCACGCCCGGTGGAACGTCACCGATGAGCTGCCCACCGACTGCTACGGCTGCGGTGGGCCCACCGAGCTGCTGCTCACCATCGACTCCGTGGACACCAACGAGACGAGGGTCGAGGTCGGGCGATACGGCGCCCTCCGGCTGTTCATCTGCCGGGCCTGCGAGGGCATGCCCTTCCGCTTCAACATCCAATAGGCGTCAGCGGTCGATGATGCCTTCGGCCGCGAGATGGTTGGCCAGCGAGGCGAGCCCGTTGCGCAGCCGCGACTTTGCCGTGCCCTCGGGGATCTGCAGCTCCCGCGCCACCTCGCGATAGGTCCGATCGTGATAGAACGCGAGCATGACGGCGTCGCGCTGCGGCCCCGGCAGCGCCTGCACGGCGTCGCGCACGGCCTTGGCCTCGGCGTGCCACATGACGGTCTCGTCCACGCCGGGCTGGCTGTCGCCGGCCGCGACCGTGGCGGCCGCCGTCTGATATCGGTTGCGGGTCTGGCTGCGCCTGATCCAGTCCAGCGCCCGGCCGCGGGTGGTCACGCACAGCCAGGTGCGCAGGGCGCCCCGGCCCGGGTCGTATGCCTCGGGCCGCTCCCACAGCCGCACGAACACGTCCTGCGTCACGTCTTCGGCGCCGCCGTGGTCGCCGGTGATGCGCATGGCGATCGAGTAAACCAAGGTGGACCACGCGTCATAGACTTCCGCTAGCGCGTCATCATCCCCGCTGATGAGCCGTTCGTGCAGCCGAACGTCCGTGTGGTCCCCCCGCAAGCTCAGTCACACCCCAGCGTCGAAGCGATCCGCAGCACCTGCGCGGCGAGCCGGCGGTCGCCCTCCACGGTGTGCATGAGTGTCTCCGGCGCGCGCCGGTTGGCCACCAGCCGGGCGAACTCGACGGCGTCTGCCCGGATGGTGAAGCGGCCGAAGGGAAGATCCCACTCCCCGCCCGCCGGACCGGTCAGGATCAGCCGGCTCGAGCCCGGCACGACCAGGCCGTGCGGCGCCAGTGCCGCGGGCAGCAGGGCGACCGCGAGCCCCACGATCCGGCGCACCTGCTCCGGCGGCGGCACGGCCGGGCCTCGGCCCGCGTAGGCGCGGATGTCGTCAAGGTGGATCCAGGTCTCGAACGCGCGCTGCACCAGGGCATGCCGCAGCGGCCCCGGGCTCGGGCCGCCCCGGCCGGCCAGGGAGACCGTGCGCTCGAGGTTTTCGTCGTCGCCCAGCCCGCTGATGAGACTTTGCGCCTGCGCGCGCCACGCCGGGTGCACCTGATCGCTGGAGATCCGCACCACCGGCAGGGCCAGGTCGGCGGCGAGCATGGCGTCGTTGCCGGTCAGGTGGCGCACCAGGCCGGCCAGATCGCCGTGGCGCGGGTCGGGATGCTGCCAGTCGATGGTCCCCAAATCGCGCAGCGCGCGGTCGAGCAGGTCGACCTGCCCGGCATAGGCTCCGATCAGCGTGCGCAGCACGGCCGGCGGGCGGCGCCTGCGCGCCGTGTCCAAAACGGACTGTCGCAACCGGGCGGGCGGGTTCATCACCTTCTCGATCCCCAACAGGGCCGCGGACGAACGGAGTCGCCGCGCCTCCGACGCGCACTCGGGACACTGCCGCAGGTGCGCCTCCACCGTGGCCGTCTCGGCGTCGTCGCAGACGTCGAGCGCCCACGCACCCAACAGATCAGCAATGTGCGCAGTCATAGCATCCTCTCAATGGGAGGCTACCCGCGCGCGTCCCCCGAGCCAAGCTCGCGCTCGGACAGCCGCTCGTGCTGCCGCGCCGGATAGCCCGGCAGTTCGGCTTCGGCCTGGTCATAGTCTGATTCACTCATGCCGGATTCCCATGGGGACCCGAGATCACGGCTCCCTTGTCCAGCACGCGTTCCAAGTGTCGGCGGGCGCGTCGCGTCCAGGAGAGGGGTTGTCATGACGGTAGTACGCGGCTCGGCCCGCGCCGGATGACGCGCGTCAGGCGATGGCCTTCCGGTAGCGCTCCGACAGGGCCCGCAGATGCTCCGTGAGCTCTGGTGCGTCGACGAGGGTGAAATCGGCGCCGAGCATGCCGAGCCACAGCGCCATGGTCTCCGGCGTGTCCGATCCGGTCTCGAACATGCATGTATTGTCGTCTATCGCCGAAACCGTGCCGGCAAACGCGACCTTCTCCGCGATGTCTTCGGCGGGAGCGTGGACGATCACGCGGGCGCGATAACGCCATGTCGCCGTGCCCACGCCACGCGACACATAGGCGGCCAGATCGTCCGCGGGCAGCGGGCGTGGCGCAAACCTGGGCCCGGACGGCGCGCGCAGCGACATGCGATCCACCCGGAACGTGCGCCAATCCCCCCGCGACATGTCGTATGCCACCAGATACCACCGGCGGCCCCAGTTGACCAGGCTGTAGGGCTCGACCTCGCGCCGGTCCCGCGAACCGTCGAAGGTCTGGTAGTCGAAGCGGAGGCGCTCGTGATCGCGGCACGCGGCCGTGATGCTCGACAGCGCTTCGGCCGACACCTGCGGCCCGGCGCCGAGCGGGACCGAGACCGTGTAGTTTTGCAGCGCAGCCAGGCGCCTGCGCAGGCGTGAGGGCAGCACCTGCTCGAGTTTGGCCAGTGCGCGCAGCGAGGTCTCCTCGATCCCGGTCACCGAGCCGACGGCGGCCGTGCGCAGGCCCACCGCGACGGCCACGGCCTCCTCGTCGTCGAGCAGCAGCGGTGGCATGACCGCGCCCGCGCCGAGCCGATATCCGCCGATGTTGCCGCGGGTGGCGTGCACGGGATAGCCCAGCTGGCGCAGGCGGTCGATGTCCTGCCGGACCGTGCGCGTGCTGACCTCGAGCCGCTCCGCGAGCTCGTTGCCGGTCCAATCGCGTGGCGTCTGCAGCAGGGACAGCAGACGCAGCAGTCGTGCCGAAGTCTCCAACATGCTTTGAAGGATCCTCTCCCATTAGGAACGGAGCTCTCCTAATAGCCTTCTACGCTAACTCACATGACGACAAAGACCAAGCAGTGGCTGGGATTCTTCGCCCTCCTGGCGGCGACCATCATGAACATCCTCGACTCGACCATCGTCAACGTGGCCGCGCCGGCGATCAGCAGGGACCTCGGCGCGACAGAGTCCGACCTACAGTGGATCGCAGCCGCCTATACCCTCGCTCTAGCGACCGGCCTGCTCACCGGCGGCCGGCTGGGCGACATGTTCGGGCGCAGGCGGATGATGCTGATCGGCATCGCGGGCTTTGTCGCGGCTTCGATGGCCTGCGCGCTGGCCTGGTCGCCGTCCGTCCTGGTCGGCGCGCGGGTGATCCAGGGCCTGTTCGGCGCGGTGATGATCCCGCAGGGCTTCGGTCTGATCCGCGATCTGTTCCCGCCCAAGGAGATCGGCAAGGCGTTCGCCGCGTTCGGCCCGGTCATCGGCCTGTCGACCATCCTCGGCCCGGTCGTCGCGGGCCTGCTCGTCGAGGCCGACCTGCTCGGCACGGGATGGCGCCTCGTGTTCGGGATCAACCTGCCGCTCGGTCTGTTCGCCTTCCTCGTCGGCCTGCGCACCCTGCCCCGCGCGACCGCGACCCGCCCCGGCGGACTCGACGTCCTCGGCGCGCTGTTCGCCGGGACGGGAATGATGCTGGTCATCTTCCCCCTGATTCAGGGCCGCGAGCTGGGCTGGCCGTCCTGGACCTGGGGCGTGCTCGCTCTCGCCGTGCTCATTCTTCTCTTCTTCATTCGGTACCAGTTGAGCCGCAAGCGTTCCGGACGCTCCACATTGGTCGAGCTGAGCGTCTTCGCGCACCGTTCGTATGCCTCGGGTGTCGCGTTCGTGCTCGTCTTCTTCGGCGCGATCGTCGGCTTCGGCCTCGCCGTCGGGCTGTACCTGCAGCTGGGCATGGGTCTGAGCCCGATCCGGGCCAGCCTGACCATGGCTTCATGGGCGCTGGGCGCTGCCCTCGGCTCCGGGATCGCCGCGGCCATGATGGCCCGGCTCGGCCGCCGCATCCTCCACATCGGACTCGTCCTGATGGCCGTGTCGATGGTCTGGTTCTACGAGGTGCTCGGCACGTCGGGAATGGCCCTGCCGCTGGTGCTCTATGGCATCGGCATGGGCATGATCTTCGTGCCGGTGTTCGACATCATCATGGGCGACATCGCCGACCGGGAGGTGGGCTCGGCTTCCAGCATGCTCGAATCGCTGCAGCAGCTGGGCGCCTCGCTGGGGATCGCCGTGCTCGGCACCGTCTATTTCGCGGTGTCCAAGGTGGACCTTCCGCTGGCCGCCTCCAAGCAGGTCACCATCGTCTCGCTCGCATTGACCGCGGCCGCGTTCGGCCTGGCCTTCCTGCTGCCGCAACGAGCCCGCGCCCACGCCGCACCGGCCCTGGAGCCGGCCGCCGCCTGATCCGGGAAGCGCTGTGCCCCGCCGCGACGGTCGGCGGGGCACACCCGTACTCGCCCCGCCATGATCGGCCTACTGTCTCCCACGGACAGCAGCACGACGACGCAGGGCGCCGTGGCGACCAATATCATCTTGATGCAGGGCATGCATGCACCAAGAACCTTCCAGGATGACCGGGGTTTGTTATGGGAGCGTTTCCATGCCAAAATATTCATCACCATCGACAGTTCCACTCCCGATGCCGGGACAGGCACGTGACAACGCGTCGCTAGGCAGAGACGGCGCCACGAACCGTTCCCACAGCCGGTCCGCGCCACGGGCGCGCGCCGGCGCATTCGCGAGGAGTCAATGTGTTGCGCAATTTGCGACGCCGGCGCCGCACCGCTTTGATCGCGGTAGGCGCGCTGATCGTCGCCGGCCTGGTCAACATCGCCAGTCCGGCCCAGGCCGCGATCGCCTGCCAGGTGACCTATCAGAAGACATGGGACGGCGGCGGTGGATTCGGCGCCAATCTCACGCTCAATAACCTCGGGGATCCCTGGACCAACTGGACGCTGACATTCGCCTTCCCCGGCAACCAGCAGGTGACCAACCCCTGGTCAGGCAACTGGACGCAGAGCGGCCAGAACGTGACCGTCACCAACCTTTCCTGGAACGGCAACGTACCGACAAACGGATCTATCGGGATCGGCTTCAACGGTTCCTACAGCGGCCAAAACGTAGACCCGACCGCGTTCACCATCAACGGTGTCCTGTGCACGGGAACCCCCGGCCAGCAGGCGCTCGTGGTCACCCCGACCGCGGTGAGCGTGCCTGAGGGCGGCATGAACACCTATTCGGTGCGCCTGCAGGCGCAGCCGAGCGCCAACGTGACGGTCACGTCGACCGCCGGCACCGGCGACGCCAACCTCACCATCAGCGGCGGCGGCAGCCTCACCTTCACGCCCGCGAACTGGAACGTGGCGCAGAACGTCACGATCAGCGCGGCCGAGGATGCCGACACCAACAATGGCACGAGACCGTTCACCGTTGCCTCGGCAGGCCTCACGAGTGTCACGGTCACCGCCACGGAGGCCGATAACGACAACGCCCAGGCGCTTGTGGTCACGCCGACCGCGGTCAGCGTGCCCGAGGGCGGCACGGCGACATTTGGCGTGCGGCTGCAGGTGCAGCCGACCGTCAACGTGACGGTCACGATCGCCGCCGGGACGGGCGACGCCAACCTGACCGCCCAACCGCCGGCGACGCGCACGTTCACGCCCGCCAACTGGAATGTCGTCCAAAACGTCACGCTCGCCGCGGCCGAGGACGCCGACACCGCCAACGGCACCAGGCCGTTCAACGTGTCATCGCCGGGCCTGACGACCGTGACGGTGACGGCCACCGAGGCCGACAACGACAGTCCACAAGCGATCATCGTGACGCCGACCAGCCTCACGGTCCCCGAGGGTGGCACCAACACGATCACGGTACGGCTGCAGTCGCAGCCGGCCGGCAACGTGACGGTCATCATCACCCCGGGCACCGGCGACACCAGCCTGACCGTCTCGCCGACGACGCTCACGTTCACCCCGGCCAACTGGAACATCGCCCAGACCGTGACCTTCTCGGCGGCCGAGGACGCGGACAGCACCAACGGCACCAGGCCGTTTGTCTTCAGTTCGACCGGCCTGACCTCGATCACGGTGACCGTGACCGAGGCCGACAACGAGACGGGCCAGGGACTCATCGTCACCCCGACGACGATCACCGTCCCCGAGGGTTCCTCCGCGCCATTCGCGGTACGCCTCGCGGCACAGCCAACGGGCAACGTGACCGTCACGACGACCGCCGGCACGGGCGACACCGATCTGACCGTCCAAAGCGGAGGGATGCTGACGTTCACCACCAACAACTGGAACATGACCCAGAACGTGGTGATCGCCGCGGCCCAGGACGCCGACAACACCAACGGCACCAGGGCCTTCACCGTGGCCTCCGCCGGCCTGACGTCGGTGACGGTCAACGCGAGCGAGGTCGACGACGACGCACCGCAGAACTCTTACATCACGGAGTTCACCACGCAGTACAACAAGATTAAGAACCCGGCGAACGGATATCTGTCTCCGGAAGGCATCCCCTATCACGCGATCGAGACGCTGATCGTCGAGGCGCCCGACCACGGCCACGAGACCACCTCGGAGGCGTTCAGCTTCCTGATCTGGCTCGAGGCACAGTTTGGCCGGGTGACCGGGAACTGGACCCCGTTCAACAACGCCTGGAACATCACCGAGCAATACATCATCCCGTCGGCAGCAGGTCAGCCGGGCGGATCGACGAGCTACAACCCGAGCGATCCGGCCGACTTCGCGCCCGAGCACCCGCAGCCCAGCGGCTACCCGAGCACGCTGAGCACGACGG